>CALEDY010000026.1 GCA_937949355.1 uncultured Collinsella sp.
CTTAACCCCCGCCCCCAGCCCCGGAGAGCCTCCCGGATGGCCCCAAAAATTTTTTCAAAAAAGTTGTTGCGCGCCGGACAGACTTCTGTGTATACTAATCCCCGCAGCGCACGCGAGCGGAAACAAACGCGAACGACTGCCTGGGGAGTTAGCTCAGTTTGGTTAGAGCGCCGGCCTGTCACGTCGGAGGTCGCGGGTTCGAGCCCCGTACTTCCCGCCAACGTAATTAAAGCCACGTCTTCGGACGTGGCTTTTTGCGTTTGATAGGACCTCGATCCCATCGGCATCTTTCGCCCAAAAGCAAATCCTTCCAATTCCCGGACAAGCTCCGTTTGAGACATATGTTCAAACAAGACGTTTGTTGCGCAACACCTGTTCAACGAAGCAGGGGGTTAGGTTATACTGAATTGCACTGTGGGCCGTTTTTGATGCAAGAGGCTTCAAACGCGGCATTCAGTGGACACCCGTTTTGCTATTTGGGCGTCCATACGGTCATTGACGTCTCGACGTAAGCTCGGCCCCGGAGCTCGTTCGAGCTGTTCCTATTCCTTGAAAGGGGAAAAATGGACATATCGAGGAAGACTGATTACGCCCTTCGCATGCTCGCGATGCTTGCCGAGGACCCGGAGCGTCTGCTTTCTGTTCGCACCGCCGCCGAAGAGGTCAATGTCCCGTATTCGTTTGCCCGTTCGATCCAGCATGGTTTGGTTCAGGCCGGTATTGTGGAGAGCCTGCGTGGCGTCCATGGCGGCATGCGTCTTAAGGTCAGCCCCGACGATGTCACCATCCGCCAGGTCGTTGAGGCCGTTCAGGGCCCCATGGTCATGAACGATTGCACCGCGCCCGATGGCGACTGTGCGCGCATGGGCACGTGCTGCTATCATCCCCTGTGGGCCGGAGCTCAAGCGCTGATGCGCGACTACCTCGATTCCGTTTCGCTGGGCGATATCGTCGCTCACCGCCAGTTCCCGGCCGTCGATTCCAAGTTCGCCGACCGCGATGCGTTTCCCGAGTACGCCACCTGTGCGTGCGCTTGCCGGGAGGAATAGCGCCGCATAAGGAGCATAGCCATGATTCAGGACCCCTTTCGTTCGATGATTCGTTCGGAAGGGGTCCTGCGTTATCGCGACCTTCCGTGGCGCCGCACGCGCGACCCGTACATTATTTGGCTTTCCGAGGTTATGCTGCAGCAAACGCAGGTGCCGCGTGTGGAGACGCGTATGCCCGCGTGGCTCGACCGCTTTCCGACCGTGCAGGCGCTCGCTCAGGCCGCTCCTTCCGACGTTTTGGATGCTTGGCAGGGGATGGGTTACAACCGACGCGCTCTGGCGCTCCACAGGGCCGCTCAGCGCGTTGTAGAGGACTGGGGTGGGGAGTTTCCACGTGAGACGCGCGACCTGGTCGCCCTGCCCGGTATTGGCCCGGCGACGGCGCAGGGCATCCGGTCGTTTGCGTTCGATCTACCGGGTGTGTATCTGGAGACCAACGTGCGCACGGTCTTTCTGCATCATTTCTTTCCCGATGTGCCGGCCGTTCCCGATCGCGAGCTGGTGCCGCTGATTCAGGCCACCTGTCCGGCGGCTCCCGGCGCGACGGCGGATGAGATTGCGCCCTTTGCCGTGCCGCTCGATGATGCCGACACGCCGCGCGCATGGTATTACGCGCTGTTGGATTATGGCGCGTATCTTAAGAAGACGCTGCCCAATCCGTCCAGGCGCTCGGCGAGCTATAGCCGTCAGTCCAAGTTTGAGGGCTCGCGCCGTCAAAAGCGCGCCCATATTGTGCGCATGCTGCTAGCGGCGCGCGATGGGCAGCCGGCGGGCATCACACTCGCCGAGGCCGTGGCGGGCGTCAACGAAATGGAGGCGGCGGCAGGCCGCGAGCCGGTCGATCACGATCTTGTCGCAGACATTTTGGCCGACTTGGAGCGCGAGGGCTTTTGCCGCTCCGAGGGTGACCGATGGCTAAGCGTGTAACCAACCCGAATCTGAAGAAGAGGATTGTAAGGTTTAAATTCTCGGCTTGAGGGCATCCTAAAGACAAGGCTGCTCGAAGCCTACGGGCGGCATGTTGAAGGGAAGTACACCTATGGATTTTGAGAACTCTCAAACCAAGAAGAACCTCGAGACCGCTTTTGCCGGTGAGTCCCAGGCGCATACCAAGTATCGCTACTACGCATCTAAGGCCAAGAAGGATGGCTACGTTCAGATCTCGAATATCTTTGCCGAGACCGCAGGCAACGAGTCCGAGCACGCCAAGCTGTGGTTTAAGTATCTGCATGACGGCGCCGTTCCCGACACCCTGGACAACTTGCGTGATGCCGCTGCGGGCGAGAACTACGAGTGGACCACGATGTACGACGAGTTCGCCAAGACCGCCGAGGAGGAGGGCTTTACCGAGATCGCCGCAAAGTTCCGTGGCGTCGGTGCTGTCGAGCAGGCTCACGAGGAGCGCTACAACAAGCTTGTCGAGCGCATTGAGTCGGGCGAGGTGTTTGAGCGTGAGGGCGTGAAGGTATGGAAGTGCCTGAACTGCGGGCACCTGCATGTGGGCGCCGAGGCGCCCGAGGTGTGCCCGGTTTGTAACCACCCGAAGGCGTACTTTGAGGAGCAGGTGGTGAACTACTAGCGCTTAGCGCTAGCGTGAGCTGGGCCGGGAGGGCCGGACTACCTTCCCTCCTCGCTCACGGCTTCGCAGGGTCGCGTTGAGGGAAGGTAGTCCGGCCCTCCCGGCCCGCTTTGGGTCGTCGCGTGCTCGTTACAGAAAAGCTGATTAGAAGTTTGTGTGCCGCCCCTTTTGGGGCGGCACGTTTTTATGTGGGGACTGGTTGGGACGGCGCCGTTCATGGGTGGGGTACACTGGGTAGCGACTTTTAGTTTATCTACTACCTGATGGGGTGTTTTTGTATGGGTAAGAAGTCTCGGGCTCGGGTTGCTGCCGCGGGAACTCGCAAGGATCCTGGTCGTCGGGTTGCCGAGGGCAAAAAGGCCGATCGTGTCGAGAAGGACAAGAAGGTCGGTGCGCATGCTCATCCTGAGTGGGCGCCTCACCTCAATACGGCTAGCGAGGATCTGACTGCTAAGTTGTTTACTCTGGTCGAGGTTATCTTGGGCGTGGTGCCCGTGGTGGTCATTGGCTTGTTCTTGGCTTCGAAAGATGCCACGAGTGTGGATAAGCTCACCGATGTCTTTTCTCAGGACCCCTCGATGGTGGTTACGTTTATCTCTGCGTGCCTGCAGCCGTTTGTGGCGTACATGCTGTACATGATTTATCGCAAGTACTGCGAGGGCGATGCGGGCTTTGCCGCCGGAAACCTGATCGGTCTTTTGTGCTCCGAGATTTTGCTGCTCAATATTCCCGGCGTCATCGGCATAGGCATCTTGTTGTGGCGTGTCTGGCGCAACGTTGCCCCGCACTTCGGAAGCTGGCTGTTTGAGCGCCGCGCAATGGGCGTGCTGGTCGATATCGCGGGTTCTCTCGTGATTCTAGCCTTGGCGTTTATGTGCGCCACCGCCGCCCGTGGTCTCGCGGGCATGTAGTCTGTCCTCACCGACCACGGAACGAAGGGCGGGGAAACCTTTCCCTCTCGCTCACGGCTTCGCAGGGTCGCGCGAGGCAAAGGTTTCCCCGCCCTGCGCTCCGGCGTTGAGTCGTCGCATGCTCGTTACAGAAAAGCTGATAATAAGTTTGTGTGCCGCCCCTTATGGGGCGGCACGTTTTGTTTGGGGTCCCTGTCTTCACAATTTTCGTCAAGCTTTTGGTTAGATTTTGGTTAGTTGGCGGGCTAGCGGAAGGGCAAAAGATCATTCGATAAAAAAGCTCAAAGAAAGTGCTGGTGGGGGAGTTGTTGAGGTTTTCGACAGCTTTTGTCAGCAAGAAACTTTGCAGCTATTGCTGCGGATTGCGTTGTCGCGGTCATGGTGGTGCGGGATGCTGGTCGTAAGCGTCGAATGCTCCGATTGAGGAGGCCAACATGGATCTGTTTCTTGAGACCCCGCAGCAACAAGCCGAGCGCATGTTGCGCCAGCAGCAACGGCTTATGGAGATGCAAATGCAAGGGGTAGCCGCCCAGCCCCCTGCGCAAAATGCCACGCCCGCGGTTTCGCCTGCGGGCGGATCGGCGCCAGAGAACTATTCCGTACAACAAGATTCATATGCACAGGAGCTTGCGTTCGACAAGCGCCGCACACGTCACCGCCGCGTGGGCCAGCGCCTGCGCACGTTAGCGATGATTGTGCTCATTCCATTAGGACTTGCGGCGATTTTCCTGGTCTCGTATGCGCTCACCTGCATTCTCAACGGCGCCTCGCCCAATGAGGTGCTTCAGCACTTGGCAGCTCTCGGCCAGCGCCTAGGCGATGTCGTAGCAACCGTCCGTGCCGGCTGGGAGAGTTAGCGTTTGTCACATTAGGACTTCTAGGGTGTAGGGATTATCGCCACGAGTAGAATTCTTGCATCCTGTGGGTCCTGTCGTGCGACTGAATAGTATTATTGAAGATGAATAATAATAGGATTTACTATGTATAAGCAGGATTTAGAGCAGACTCTTTTGGGCATTGATGAAGAGGCGGAGCTGGAAATAGGCCCACGAGACGATAGGCCGAGCGTTGTATTGGTGGGAGGAAGCGCCTTCATGCTAAACGATGTGACGAATCGGTCGGTTACACATGACATTGATGTGTTTGAGGCAGATAGGTGCCTCCGCGAGATCATAGTTCGATACCCCGAGGTGAATGGTATGGCGGTGGCATATTGTAATCAGATGCCATTCAATTACGAAGATCGTTTGATTCCCTTGGATATTGGGGCGCGTTTTATCAGGTACTTTACGCCATCCTTGGAGGACCTGGCGGTGATGAAGCTCTATGCCTACCGTCCGAACGACATCGTCGACCTCCATAGCCGAGCGTTTATCGACCGACTTGATTGGGATCTGCTCGAACGGCTTATATTCGACGAGGGAGAAGCGCTGGCGTCGTCGCCTTCGGAGCGAAGCTATCAAGAGATGGTCTGTGCATACAGACAATACAAAAAGGAGGTGCTCGGTTGAATCTGACCTTTGAGGGATTTTTGAAAGGCTATTGCCGAGAGCTGTCCGGGCAGCAGTCGCTGAGTTTTAGAAAACTGGTTGAGCAGGCGACGACGGTTGCGCCGCGCGTGGCGGAGCCTCTGTTTTTGCTCGCTTTGGCGCAAGGAAAAGCCGAATACGTTCTGGGTTTATCCGAGGGTTCGTGGATGGAAGAGGATTACCGAGGCGTTTTGTCCTTGTACGATCAAGCGGGTGGCATGGCGTCTCTATGCGCCAAAAGTGAGCTCCCTAACCGTTATGCCAACGTTTGGCGTGCGTATAGAGCGGTGAAGGAAAAGCCAGTGGCGGACAGAAGGATCAACGCCCTGATGCGAAAAAGAACATTGGGGGCGCTAGGGGAATCGGGCGTAACGCGCTACGGTCTCTGCCGCGATTTGAATCTGAATAAGGGAAACGTGTACGCATACTTAGCCGGCGATGACTCAAAGGTGAGCAGGGAGACGGCGCGTCGCATTATGGAATATGCGGAAGAGAGAAGCTCCCAAGAAGGGGCCGGGCGCCCGATGCGTGTGGCGGGGTAAGATTGATCGCGGTTTTGATTGATAATCGATTGGGTTTGTTGGGCGGAGTCTATGTCTGCTATTGATATCGTGCTTGCTGTGACCGCCTTGGTGGCGGCGGGGGTTGCTGTGGTTTGCGCCCTGCAGCTTAAAGGCCTTCGTGCCGAGTTGCGAGAGCGTGGCGGCAACGACGCGGAGACGCTCGCGGCGCTCGAGCAGGCCAACAGCGCGCTCGATGCCCTCAACGTCGCGCTGGCAGAAACCCGCCGCACGGCAAATGCCATCGCGCAACAGCAGACAACCGATGCGGCCGTGGAGCAGCAACGCTACCTGACCATCGCGCGTGAGTTCTCGCAGGCTGGCGACCGTATGGATGACCTGCGCCGCGAGACGGCCCAACAGCTTGGTGCCAACCGCGAGGGCATCGAGCACCGCCTGGACAAGGTGCGCGAGACGGTCGATGCCCAACTGGGTGCCATTCGCAAGGATAACAACGTGCAGCTCGATCAGATGCGCGCGACGGTGGACGAGAAACTCTCCCGTACGCTCAACGACCGTCTGTCTGCATCGTTTAAGCAGGTGAGCGACCAGCTCGAGGCCGTGTACAAGGGCCTGGGCGACATGCAGTCTATCGCCACCGGCGTGGGCGACCTTAAGCGCGTGCTGGGCAACGTCAAGGCGCGTGGCATTTTGGGTGAGGTGCAGCTGGGCGCGATCCTGGCGGACATCCTTACGCCCGACCAGTATCTGGAAAACGTTGCCACCAAGCCCGGCGCCTCGGAGCGCGTTGAGTTTGCCGTCAAGCTGCCGGTAGACGAGGGCGATCCCGTGCTGCTGCCGATTGACTCCAAATTCCCGGGCGACGCGTACGAGCATCTGCTCGACGCCCAGGAGTCGGGCGACGCGGAGGCCGTCGCTGCTGCGCGCAAGACGCTCGACGCGATGGTGAAGCGCGAGGCCAAGGACATTTGCGAGAAGTACCTGAGCGTGCCCGCGACCACCAACTTTGGCATCATGTTCGTACCGTTTGAGGGGCTGTACGCCGAGGTGGTCAGCCGCCCCGGGCTTATCGAGACCCTGGGCCGCGACTATCACGTCAACGTTGCCGGCCCCAGCACCATGGCCGCCATCCTCAACAGCCTGCAGATGAGCTATCAGACGTTTAGGCTGCAAAAACGCACCGATGACGTGCTGCGCGTGCTTTCCGCCGTCAAGGCTGAGCTGCCGCGCTATCAGGCGGCGCTGCGTCGCGCACAGCAGCAGATCGAGACCGCGGGCAAGACGGTCGAGGGCATTATCACCACGCGCACCAACGTCATGGAGCGCAAGCTCAAGGACATCGACGCGCTGGAGGACGCCGAGGAGGCCGACGCGATTCTGGGGCTCACGTCCGCGGGCCTGCTCGCAGACCAAGAAGACGAGGGCTAGCCGCAACGGACGGCGGCGCGCGGGCGCTTTTCGCATCGTGCTTGCCTGAAGTGCACTTTAGTGTGCAACAATGGCGTTTCGCCCTATCAGACGCGAAAGGAAGCCCATGTCTCAGAGAAGCACCAGTCCGCTCAAACGCTCCACCGTGCGCCGCACGTTGCGGCGTTTTTGGGATGTCACGTGCACGCAGCCGCTGATCGTCTTTCTCTCGGTATTCTCGTCGGCGGGCTATATCTTTTTGCTTACGTTTGCCAACACCTACGTGATGGCGCTTATCGTCGACCGCGTCCAGGCCGGCCCCGTGGCGGGCGACCAGGTGTTTGAGGTCTTTGGCCCCTACATTCTGGCGCTCGTGCTCGTTAACCTGGTAGGCCAGATCCTCTCCAAGCTGCAGGACTACACCGTCTACAAGCTCGAGATCGCGGGCAACTATCACCTGGCGCGCTTGTGCTTCGACACGCTCTCCAATCAATCCATGACATTTCACACCAGCCGCTTTGGCGGATCGCTTGTGAGCCAGACGAGCCGTTTTATGAGCGGCTACACGGGGCTGGTCGACGTGACGGTGTATTCGCTCATCCCCACCATCACCTCGGTTGTCTGCACGGTGGCGGCGCTCGCTCCGGTGGTGCCCGCATTTACCGTGATCCTGGTGGGCATCATGGTCGTCTACATCGCGTTTGTCTGGCTTATGTACAAGCGCATCATGCCGCTTTCGGCCGCGACGTCCGCCGCGCAGAACAAGCTGTCGGGCGTGCTGTCCGATGCGGTCACGAATATCCTGGCCGTCAAGACCTGTGGGCGCGAGGACTTTGAGCGCGACCTGTTCGATGCCGCCGACCGCGCCGCGCGCGACGCCGA
>CALEDY010000027.1 GCA_937949355.1 uncultured Collinsella sp.
GTCTCCAGCGCCTCGCGGAACAGATCGCACGTCAGGGCCTCGCCCGCCGCGACCGCTCCGTCGCCCGCGCCGGCAACGCTTGCCAGCACGCAGAAGTCCTCGGGCGCATACCCGATAGCCCCAAGCGCCTTGCGCAGTGCGGCGCCATCCGCGCCGGCAGCCAGCTCGCCGCCCGAGCACTCGGCTTCATCCAAATCGCCTTTGACCAGCACAATCGGCGAGCACGCGTTGCCCGCGATACGCACGCCGCGATCTGCAAGCGACGCGAGCTCCTGCTCGGTCGCCTGAGCGATGGCTTCTTTTTTCTGGCTTTGTGACGTGGGCATGCGCTCTCCAATCGTTTGCGTGCCCACCATTATATAAAAGAGCCGCCCGCGAGTGGTTGCTTTACGAGCCGCTGGGTATAAGCACGGTCGTACTGAGTTTTACGCGGCCGAGCCGCGTCGCATTATGGAGGTCACCATGGCTGACATCAAGCAGATTACCCCCGAGAACTTCGACGCTGTCGTCAACGATAGCCTGCCCGTACTGGTTGATTTTTGGGCCCCGTGGTGCGGCCCCTGCCGCTCGCTCTCGCCCATCGTAGACGAGGTTGCCGACGAGCAGGCCGGCAAGCTGGCTGTGGCCAAGTGCAACGTCGACGACAACCAGGACCTGGCCATGAAGTTTGGCGTCATGAGCATCCCCACGCTGATCGTCTTTAAGAACGGCGAGGAGGTCGACCGCTCGGTCGGCGCCTTACCCAAGGCAAGGCTTCAGGCACTGCTGGAGAAACATCTGTAATACGCTTGTTACCTGTCTGCCGTCCATGAGCGGTTTCGCACCGCTCGCCGGAGTGCCAAACGCAAGGCATGCGACCACGGATAGTATGGTAGACACAAACAGCCCCCAGTGAACGGGTGCGAGTCAGACGGACTCGCACCCGTTTTCTTATGCGGCGGCGCCCAAGGCGGGCGTAGTAGAATCTGAACCACCATTTCGCCCCGTACAAAAGGAGATTCCCATGCATGACGTCGGAATGAACATGAGCCAGCTTGCCATGAGCGTCAAGCAGGTCGACGACACCATTGAGCTCGCTCACGAGTGGAGCCATCAGTTGCTGCATGCGACCGAAAACTTTGACATGGAGCGCATTGGCGCCAAGCTCGAGGCCGCCATGTCTGCGCTGCACGAGGCGCACGATGCGCTCGAGGGCTACGAGGAGGCCATCGAGGCAGATCACAACTCCGTCGGCTCTGTGAAACTGGTGTAACGTGGCCGAGCACGAGCACGCGCACGATCACGGTGCGGACGACGATGCCAGCTGCCGCTGCAGCGGCTCCAGCTCCGAGCTGGTCCGCTTTTCGGTCACCGCGCCCGATGACCTGCTGCGCCGCTTTGACGAGCAGATCGCGCGCCGCGGTGACGTGGCTAACCGATCCGAGGCCGTACGCGATCTGATTCGCGCCTCGATCGCCAAGGAGCAGATGCGCACGCCCGACGAGCAGGTCATCGGTTCGCTCACCATGATCTATGACCACCATACCGGCGATCTGACGCGCCGCCTGGACGAGGTGCAGCACGACTACACCGACGAGATCGTCTCGACCATGCACGTGCATCTGGACCACCACAACTGCCTGGAGATTCTGGCGCTCAAGGGTCGCGGCAAACGCGTCTACGAGCTGGCGGACCGGTTGCTGGGGCTGCGCGGCGTTAAGCACGGCGAGCTCACCTGCGCCGCCACCAAGCAAAGCCTGGGGCTCTAACAGCACATACTTCAATGAAGGAGGGTCGCATGCGGCATGTGCATATTCATGTGACGGGCATTGTGCAGGGCGTTGGCATGCGGCCATTTGTGTATCGCGAGGCTATGGCGCATGGCATTTGCGGCTGGGTGCTCAACGCGGGCGATGGCGTGCACATCGAGGCGCATGCTTCGGTCGAGGCGCTCGACGGCTTTGTCGCCGCGCTGTCGGAGCACGCGCCTGCCGCGGCCCGCGTTGAGCATGTCGCTGTTGCAGACCTGGAGCCCGACGTTTGGGATGCTGACGATGAGCAGGCCTTTCGTATCGTAGCGTCGCAGGATCAGACCGCGCACACGACGCTCATCTCCCCCGATATCGCCACCTGTGACGACTGCCTGCGCGAACTGTTCGACCCCGCCGACCGGCGCTATCACTACCCCTTTATCAACTGCACCAACTGCGGGCCGCGCTTTACCATCATCCGGTCGCTGCCTTATGATCGAGCGGCCACGTCGATGGATTGCTTTCCCATGTGCCCCGAGTGCGCCGCAGAGTATGGCGACCCGCTTGACCGGCGCTTTCATGCGCAGCCCGATGCCTGCTTTGACTGCGGGCCACATATTACTTGGCGCGAGGTGGCGGGCGACATGGAGCTCGAGGGCTCGGGGGCGACGCCAGCCGTCGGCAACACGCGCGAAACCAGCGATGTCATTATTGACCGCTGTGTCGAGCTGCTGGCCAGCGGCGGTATTGTCGCCATCAAGGGCCTGGGCGGATTCCATCTGGCCTGCAACGCCGCCAATGAGCAGGCGGTGGTCGAGCTGCGCCGTCGCAAGCGCCGCAGCAACAAGCCGCTTGCCGTTATGGTGCGCAGCCTTGCCGATACTGAACGCCTGTGCCATGTCGATGATGCCGAGCGCGGCTTGCTAACCGGTAGCATCCGCCCCATCGTGCTGTTGCGCCGGCATACTGTTGGCGAGGGAGATTCCCCCGACGCCCTTACACTCGCGCCGTCCGTCGCGCACGATCTACCCGAGCTCGGCGTCATGCTCCCCTATACACCGCTTCAGCATCTGCTGCTTGCAGCTGCCGCGTCGCATGACATGCACGCGCTAGTCATGACCAGCGGAAACCTGAGCGAGGAACCTATCGAAACTGATGACGGCCTTGCTTGGGAACACCTCATTGCCGCCGGCATTGCCGATGCGCTGCTCGGCAACGACCGCGCAATCCTCTCGCGCTATGACGACTCCGTTGTACGTGTGGTCGACGGCACCGTCATGCCTGTGCGTCGCGCACGCGGATATGCGCCGCAACCGTTGCCGTTGCCGGCGCTCAACGGCACTGCACCCTGCGTGCTCGCCTGCGGCCCACAGCAAAAGGCAACGATCGCATTCACGCGCGAGGATGCGAACGGCGAGGCAGCCTGTTTTGTGTCGCAGCATATCGGCGATGTCGAAAACGGCGAGACCTTCGATGCCTGGAGCGCCGCACGCTCGCGTCTGGAAAACCTCTTTGACCTGGCGCCTGCCGCCTTGGCATGCGACATGCATCCCAGCTATCTGTCGAGCCAGTGGGCGCGCGAACAGGCGCAGGAACAGGGCATGCCGCTCGTCGAGGTGCAGCACCATCATGCGCATATCGCGAGCGTAATGGCCGAGGCTATCGCCACGGGCCAGCTTACAACCGACGCGCGCGTCCTTGGCATCGCCTTTGACGGTACGGGAGCGGGCACCGACGGAACCATTTGGGGCGGCGAGTTCCTTGTCGCCGGCCTTGCCGATTTTGAACGCGCCGCGCACCTGCGCACCTGGGCGCTGCCAGGCGGTGCCGCATCCGTGCGCGATGCCCGGCGCAACGCCTTTGCCCTGCTCAGTGAGCTCGGCCTGCTCGAGCACCCAGGTGCCGCAGGGCTATTGAGCACCCTCGACGAGCAGACACGCAGCATCACGGCTACGATGATCGAGCGCGGCATCAACAGCCCACGCACGAGCAGTATGGGGCGTCTCTTTGATGCCGCGGCAGCGATTCTGGGCATCTGCGACAAGGCAACCTACGAAGGCGAGCCTGCCATCGAACTCGAAGCCGCCGCCTGGCGCGCGCTCGGCGGTAAGACCGTTCGCCTCGACGGCAATCATACAGGCGTATCCACGTCTGCCGACGACTCCCCCATCTTGGACCCCCAACCGCTCATCGAAGCTCTTCTGAATGGAATCGAGGCAGGCGCGCCGGCCGACAGGCTCGCGCTCGACTTCCACGTCGCCATCGCATGCGCGTCGGCCCGCATCGCAAGCGAGATCTGTGAGCGCGAAGGCCTCGATACCGTCGCGCTCTCGGGCGGTGTGTTCATGAACCGGCTTTTGCTTCAGCTCCTTACCCACGAACTCAAAGACGCCGGTCTTGCCGTCTTGGTCCCCCACGCTGTGCCCGTCAACGACGGCTGCATCGCCTACGGTCAGGCCGCCATCGCTCGCGCTCGCCTCGCGCAGACGGCGTCACGATAGGCTTTTTGCCGGCCTGCGCTCAACCGTCTCACAGGTGTAACGCGTTTGCTCGCGACTCCCGCGAGCGCTACCATCAACTGATGGGTAATTAGGCGCCTGTCCAGCGCAAAACGTATAAAAGGGGAACATTATGTGCCTTGCCGTTCCCGGTAAAGTGGTCAAACGCGACGACGACCTTAAGGCGACCGTCGACATGATGGGCATCGAGCGCCCCGTTTCGCTGCGCCTCGTGCCGACGGCACAGGTAGGCGACTATATTCTCGTGCACGCCGGCTTTGGCATTCAAATTGTCGACGAGCAGGAAGCCCAAGAGACACTCGAGCTCGTCAATACCATGGCCGAGCTGGCCGAAGAGGACCAGCTCGCCACCAACCCGGCCGAGGCATACTAGTGGCGGCGGCGCAGCCGGTTCGCTCCGGTATCGACTTTTCGGCATTTCGCGATCCCAAGCTGGCTCGCGAGCTCATTGATCGTATTCATGAGCTTGTCGGCAACCGCAGCATCAACCTTATGGAAGTCTGCGGTACTCATACCGTGAGCATTGGCCGTTATGGCTTTCGCTCCATTATGCCGACGGGACTCAAACTGCTAAGCGGCCCGGGGTGCCCCGTTTGCGTCACCGCCAACCGCGACATCGATCACGCAATCGCGCTTTCCAACATGGACGGCGCTATCATTACCACCTTTGGCGACATGATGCGCGTGCCCGGATCGTCCACCTCGCTTGCCGCGCAAAAGGCGGCGGGGCGCGATATCCGCATCGTCTACTCTCCGCTCGACGCACTCGACATTGCCGAGCAAAATCCCGAACGCCCGGTCATCTTTATGGGCGTCGGCTTTGAGACCACAACGCCCACCATCGCCGCCGCCATTCTGGAGGCCGATGCACGCGAGCTCCAGAACTTCTCGGTCTACTGCGCTCACAAGACCACGCCGCCGGCGCTGCGCGCGATCGCCAACGACCCCGAGACCACCATCGACGGTTTTATCCTGCCGGGCCACGTCGCTACCATCACAGGCCTGGCACCCTTTGGGTTTTTGGTCGATGAGTTCGAGACCCCCGGCGTAGTCACCGGGTTTGAGCCGGTCGATATTCTGCAGGGCATCTGCATGCTGGTCCAGATGGTTGTCGAGGACAGACCCGCAATCGACAACGCCTACCGCCGTGGCGTCAACGCTGACGGCAACCCCGTGGCGCGCCAGCTGGTCGGGCAGGTATTTGAGCCGTGCGACACCACGTGGCGCGGGCTGGGACCAATTGCCAACTCGGGTCTTTCCATCCGACCCGAATTCGCGCGCTTTGATGCCGGCGCCCGCTTTGACGTGCCCATTGAACCGACGGTCGAGCCACGCGGGTGCCGCTGCGGCGACGTGCTGCGCGGTGCCATCACGCCGAGCGACTGCCCGTTGTTTGGCCGCACCTGCACGCCCGAACACCCCGTCGGCCCCTGCATGGTGAGCTCCGAAGGCAGCTGCGCGGCGTACTTTAGATACCACGGCTAGCCCGGACGCACCCGCACGCTGGCACCACCCACGATTGGAGTTTTGGATATGTCCCATAGCATCACCGATAGCACCGTCCTGTTGGGCCACGGCTCCGGCGGTCAGATGATGAAGCGCATTATCGATGAGGTCTTTCTGGATGCCTTTGGGTCGCCCGAGCTGCTTGCGGGCAACGATGCCGGTGTCGCCGCGCTGCCCGCAAGCGGGCGAATCGCCATGTCAACCGACAGCTTTGTGGTAACGCCGCAGTTCTTCCCCGGTGGCAACATCGGCCGCCTCGCCGTGTGCGGAACCGTCAACGACGTCGCGACCTCGGGCGCCAACGTGCGCTACCTATCGTGCGGCTTTATCCTCGAAGAGGGCTACCCCATGGACAAGCTGTGCCAGATTGTGCAGACCATGGCCGAAACGGCACATGAGGCAGGTGTGAAGATTATCACCGGCGACACCAAGGTGGTCGAGCGTGGCGGTGCCGACGGCGTCTACATCAATACCGCCGGCGTGGGCGAAGTGCCCGCGGGCGTAGTGCTCAGCGGTGCAAACTGTCGGCCCGGCGACGCCATCCTGGTATCGGGTACGCTGGGCGACCACGGCATCGCCATCATGAGCCAGCGCGAGGGTTTGGCGTTTTCGAGCAACATCGAAAGCGACGCTGCGCCGCTCAACCACCTGATTGCCGACGTGCTGGCCGCCGCCCCCGGCACGCGCTGCTTCCGCGACCCCACGCGCGGCGGCCTGGCATCCACGCTCAACGAGTTTGCCCAGGCCAGCGGCGTTGCCATGGAAATCGACGAGGATGCCGTGCCCGTGCGCCCCGACGTGCAGGCGGCATGTGAGATGCTCGGCTACGATGTGTTGCAGGTTGCCAACGAGGGCAAGATGGTCGCCGTAGTGCCGGCCGAGCAGGCCGATGCCGCGCTGGCGGCCATGCGCGTCGCCCACTACGGCGAGAACGCCGCCATTATCGGTCGCGTGCTGCCGCTTGCCGAGGGCGCCCGTCCCGCCGTGCGTGTACGCACCGGCTGGGGATCGACCCGCATCCTCGACATGCTCGTGGGAGAGCAGCTGCCGAGAATTTGCTAGGGCGGAATCGCACGGTCGGCGCGATGCGGTTTGATATCCCTGAAGATGTTCAGATTCCAAACACGCCCAACGCGGAAGCCCAGTATTATGAGGTGCGTTTTGAAACCCAATGACGGGAGCACCCATGGCAGCAGCTTATTCCCATGTGATCTTTGATTTGGACGGCACCATCCTCAACACGCTCGAGGACCTGGCGGCTGCCGGCAACCATACCTGCGAGGTGCACGGCTGGTCCACGTTTGCCGTGGACGAGTACCGCTACAAGGTGGGCAACGGCATGCTCAAGCTGGTCGAGCGCTTTATGCCCGCCGAGTATGCGGGCGACGGCCGCATGTTTGAGCAGGCGCTTGCCGAGTTTAGGGCTTATTACGGTAAGCACAAGGAGGACCACACTGCCCCCTACGCCGGTACGATCGAGATGCTCGACCGCCTGCGCGCCGCGGGCGTTCAGCTTGCCGTGCTCACCAACAAGGATCACATTTCGGCAGCTCCGCTTATCGAGAAGTACTTTGGCCCCGAGCGCTTTGCGCTGGTACAGGGCCGCGTGGACGCATTTCCGCCCAAGCCCGAGTCGCCCGTCACGCTGCATGTGATGGAGGAGCTGGGGGCCGACCCGGCAACCACACTCTACGTGGGCGATTCCAATGTCGATGTTCTGACCGGTCACAATGCCGGCCTTAAGAGCGCCGGCGTCACCTGGGGCTTCCGCGGTCGTGCAGAGCTGGAGGCCGCCGGCGCCGACTACGTGGTGGACACCCAGGACGAACTCGCCAAGCTGGTGCTGGGCGAGTAACGAGAGACACCGCTTAACGCAGCTGCGACAATTCTTCCACGCGGAAAGCGCATCCCGTTTTGGAGCTCCGGAATGGGGTGCGCTTTCCGTTTGAGGCGCGTCAGGGAAACCGCATCCCGTTTCAGAGCAATATTCCGGGTCGCGCTTTCCGCTACCCGACCCATCTGGAAACCGCAACCCATTATTCGCCCAAAAACCGGCTCGCATTTTCCCGAGCATTCGATGCAGCGCTGGTGCAAGGGGACAGGCTGCCTTGCACCAACCTCATCCCACCCACGGGTAGCTAATTTGGGACGGGGCTTTTTTGACTACTCCCGCTTACAGGAGTAGTCAAAAAAGCCCCGTCCCAAATTAGCTACCCTTTGTCCACCTTCCGACAACGGTAACACCGCAGGTAGAGGACGGACAGCGAAAACGCCCCTAAGCGAGCAAGGTGACGTGAAATGAAAGGGCGCTGACCTTCTGGTCGCGCCCTTGAAATTGAACTTCAGATTGCCGCTTAGGGGCGTTTGCAGCGTCAACTGGTTACGCGGTTCGTAGAACCGCGTAACTCCCCTAGCTCATCATGGCATTCATCATTTCGTTGGTTGCGGAATCGTCGGCAGACCACTCACCGTCATCATTGCAGGAGTACTTGAAGGTGACCGTGGTGTCCTTGGTCTTAGCAGCCTTGGTCACATCGACCATAACCTGGCCGGCCATCTTGTACAGCTCGTCATCGGAAGGCATCGAATCGAGTGCGGTGACCTTCTCCTGGTACTGGGTGGCAAAATCCTCAACGATCTGGTTCATGGACTTGCAGGTGATGGTGACCTCGGCAGTTGCGGTGCCCTTGTCCTCGTCGACCGTCACGTCGCCAATCTTGTAGTCGAAGCCCTCGAGATAGCTCTTGGCGTACTCCTTGGGATCGATGCCCAGCTGCTCGAACTCATCGCCCGAGGCCTCTTCCAGGCCGGCGAGGAAGTCGTCGCCACCGTTCTTGACCTCGTCAAACTGCGTCGTAAGATCCTCGGTGATGAGCTCCTCAACCGAAGGGCCTCCGCAGCCGGAAAGCACAACCACGCACGCGACCAAAACAGCCATCAGGGGCGCAAGCAGCAGCTTCTTCTTCATGACATTCCTCCCAACAAGCGGCACCGCGCTTCCCAACACGGTGCACGTCGTAACAATAAGGCCATACTAGCCGCTAACGAACACCCCCGGCAAAGCAAAGGCGCAGTCGGCTCGATTTAACGTCCGAACGGTTTACCGGTCCGCCCAACGTGCAATAAAACGCATCCGGACCGTGCAATAAAAAAGGGTGGCCGGACAATCCGACCACCCCAAAACACCCTATGGATGCCGCGATTTACTTGCGGACAACCTTGACGATGGCATCGCCGGCGGCGACAGCGGAGTCGGCCTCGACCGCGAGCTCGACATCGGCGAACTCGGCGGTGTTGGACACGGCCACGACGACGCAGTCCTTGTAACCGGCAGCGGCGATCTTGGCGCGGTCGATCTTGAGCATGGGCTGACCGGCTTTCACGACATCGTCAGCCTTGACGAAGCCCTCGAAGCCGTCGCCGTTCATGTTGACGGTATCGACGCCAACGTGCACCAGGACCTCGATGCCGCTATCGGACTGCAGGCCCACGGCGTGGCCCATGGTGACGGTCACTTTGCCGTCGCAGGGAGCGTAGACCAGATCGTCCTCGGGCCACACGGCGCAGCCCTTGCCCAGGACCTCGCCGCCAAAGACGGGATCGGGCACGTCGGCCATCTTAATGACCTTGCCCTTGACGGGCGAGCACAGCACGTCGGCGCCGGCAGAAGCAGAGATGGAGGCAGGAGCAGCGGCAGCTGCGGGCTCAGCCTTCTTCTTGAACATATCAAACAGACCCATACGTTTTCTCCTCTTGATTAAGCGCAACGTTATGCGCATGCCTATGGTGATTATAGTGCCAATTGGCCCAAATTCTAAGGCGAGGGCTCGAATCGTCAGCCTCTTCCAAAGCCTTCGCCCCGGCGGCGCCCATTTTGTTGATTAACCCTCGATGAGTCCCAGATGCACAAAGGCGTTCCAGATGCCGTCGTCATCGACATCGGTGGTCACGTAGTCGGCAGCCGCCTTGCACTCGTCACCACCCGACCCCATAGCCACGCCCGTGGCGCACGCCTCGAACATCGGGATATCGATCTTGGCGTCGCCAAAGGCCACGGTATCGGCACGGTCGGCACCCAGGTGCTCGAGCAGCGTGTTGACAGCATGCGCCTTGGTGATACCGCGCACGCCCATGTCGCCAAAGAGCGCCGTCTCGCCCGCGCCACCCCAAGTGTGACACTCAAGGTCGGGGAACTCCTCGATGCTATCTAGGTGGTCCTGATAGCTCGACAGGATAAAGCTCACCTTGTTGAGGTCGTCGCGGTAGAGCGGCGCGCCGTAGACCATGCCGTGCATGACGTCGTCGGTCTCGAGCGTATCGGCACCTTCCACGCCCTTGCGACCGGCATAGATCCTCAGCACTGGACGCGCCGCCTCGCGGAAATGCTCGCTCGCGAACAGGCCGTTGTTGCTCTCGAGGTAGAACTCGAGGCCGCGGCCGTGCAGCCAGTCGACGATATGACGACACTGGTCGGCGGTGATGAGCTGGTGCATGACCACCTCGCCCGCCGACTCGACATAGGAACCGTTGCCGCCGATCATGCCGTCGAAGCCGATGGCCTCGAGCTCGGGCGGCACCTCGGCCTTGCTGCGACCCGTGCACATATAGGCCAGGTGGCCGTTGGCGCGAGCTGCTTGGATGGCAGCGGTGCAGGACGCGGGAATGTTGCCCTCGTAGTCGGTGATCGTGCCATCGACATCAAGGAACAAGATCTTACGAGCGGACATAACGGGTTCCCCTACTCCAGACCTTCCACGCCATTGGACTTGATGATCTTCTGGTATGCGAAGAAGCTGTCCTTGCGGCGACGCTCGTAGGTGCCGGTGCCGTCGTCGTACTTATCGACGTGGATGAAGCCGTAGCGCTTGCGCATCTCGCCGGTGCCGGCGGACACCAGGTCGATGGGACCCCACCAGGTGTAGGCGATCAGGTCGACACCGTCGGCAACGGCCTCGCCCATGGCCTTGATGTGACTCTGCAGGTAGGCGATACGGTACGGATCGTGGATGGAGCCGTCCTCCTCGACCTCGTCGTAGGCGCCCATGCCGTTCTCGACCACCATCAGCGGAATCTCGTAGCGGGCGTAAATCTCGTTGAGAGCGATGCGCAGACCCAGCGGGTCGATCTGCCAGCCCCAGTCGGTGGACTCCAGGTAGGGGTTCTTGCCGCCAAAGGTCATGTTGCCCTCGGTCATCTCGTGGTCCTTGTGGGTGCCCACGGTGCCGGACATGTAGTAGCTAAAGGTGTAGAAGTCGACCTTGCCGTCGGCGATATCCTGCAGGTCGCCGTCCTCCATCGCAAGCTCAACGTCGTTCTCGGCCCAGAAGCGCTTGGCGTAGAACGGATACTTGCCGCGCACCTGCACGTCGGAGCAATACCAGTTCATGGAGTTCATCTGCTGCTGCGTGGCGAACACGTCGACCGGATCGCACGTGGCGGCGTAGGAGAGAATAAAGCAGTCCATGTTGCCCATCTTGAACTGCGGGTAGTGCTCGTGAGCGTAGCGAACGACGCGGCCACTGGCGACAAACTGATGATGCAGGGCCTGATAACGCTGCTGGGCGGTGGTCTTGATGGCGCTCGCCGGGCCCTCGAAGCCCTGGATCAGGCCGGTCTCCATCATGGCGCCCATGTCCATGGTGCCGCAGTTGATCTCGTTGAAGGTGAGCCAGAACTTGACCTTGTCCTGATAACGGTCGAAGACGGTCTGGCAGTACTTCTCAAAGAAGCCGATGAGCTCGCGGCTTGCCCAGCCGTTGTACTTCTCGACCAGGTGATAGGGCATCTCGTAGTGCGAGAGGGTCACGAGCGGCTCGATATTGTGAGCGCGCAGGCAGTCGAAGACGCGGTCGTAGAAGGCGAGACCAGCCTCGTTGGGCTCGGCGTCGTCACCGTTGGGGAAGATGCGGCTCCAGGAGATGGACATGCGGAACATGTTGAAGCCCATCTCGGCGAACAGCGCGATGTCCTCCTCGTAGTGATGGTAGAAGTCGATGCCGTCATGGTTGGGGTAGAAGCGGTTGGGGTCGATGTCGATCGTGATCTGACGCGGCTCCTTGTAGCTGCCGCCCAGGAAGTGGTCGTCGACGGAAGCACCGCGGCCGTCCACGTTCCAAGCGCCCTCAAACTGGTTGGCGGCGGTGGCGCCACCCCAATAGAAACCCTCGGGGAACTTGATGTTTGCCATGAGCATCTCCTTTGCATCGTGGATCGATAAGCCGAGTATCGCCCACGCGAAGGCCATGCGGGAGCGAGCACGCCAAACCCGACACTTCTTTTCGCGCGCGCAACCCGCCGCCGCCCCGCCCCTGACACTTCCTGATACCTGCCAAAAAGGGACAGGTTTATTTTGGTCGGTTTTACCTGGGCAAACGCTGACGATAGGCAGCCGGCGTACAGCCATAGCGCTCGGCAAACTTTTTGTAGAAGAAACTCATGTTGGCATAGCCCGCCTCGCGCGCCGCGGCTTCTGCGGTAGCGCCGGCGTCGAGAAGTGCCGCCGCACGCGCCAGGCGACTCTCCTGCACCAACTGCATAAACGTGCGGCCTGTCTGACGTTTGAGCAGGGCGCTTGCGTAGTTGGGGCTCAGGTGCAGGTGGCGGGCTAGGTCTTCGAGCGTGCAGTCGCGGGCGTGGCGCTCGATATAGCTTGCGGCGGCGGCCGCTTGCGCCGAGGGCAGCGCGGGCGTGTCCGGCCGCAGAAGACCGGCCTCGTAGCTTTGCATGAGCTCGACCAGGAGCAGCTCGAACAGCCTCGCGACAATCTGGGGGCTCGCCGGTGTTGGCTCCAGGCGCTCGCAGAGCATCTCCTGCATATAGCGGCGCACGCGGCGGCTGCCGCCCGTGCGGAAATGCACGTGGCCGCGGTGGTCGGTTTCGTCCGTGAGGGCGTTGATCAGGAAGCTCGACACCGTGCTTGCGGGCGAAAGGCTTTGCTCCAGGCTACGACGCAGCATTGACCGCGAGATGATGACGCTCAGCATGATGTCGTGCTCGCCGAGCTCGCCTACGGCATGTGGGCAGGCGGCATCGAGCAGGAGGACCTCGTTTTGAGCAAGCGTGAGCGGCGCGCCGTTGACGATTTGCGGAGCGCGACCGCGATAGACATAGCTGATTTCGACATAATCGTGCACGTGTTCCGGCACAGGGTTAAAACGCGAATTGCGCACGATCGACAGGCCTTCGGGCATGCCTTCTTGTCGCAGGACGAGCGTTGGATTGCCGATTTTACGGATATGCCGACCATCGACATCTGCTTGATTACCTTGACCGAGTGCATCGTTCCAGTCGTAATGGGCACCCGCACGGTAGGCTCGCTCGCTGTCGGTCAGCTCGAGTAGCAGGTTATCCAGACGCGTGAGCTCCATAGCACCACCATCGTTGATTCGGTCATATTCTGCCGTGGTTTTGATATTAGCAGGACGACGCGCTCGGCATACTCTGACTTCAATGGATCTGAAAGGTTGGTTTTGGAGGAGTGGATATGGCGGCGTATTTTGAGCAGGTGCTTGGCGGCACCTACAACAACCATGTGCTTCCGTTCTTGTGGCTTAAGGGCGAGGCGCGCGAGACGATTATCAAGTATTTGGAGCAGATCGCCGGGGCGGACATCCGCGAGGTCTGCCTTGAGTCGCGCACACATCCCGATTTTTGTCGCGACGGTTGGTGGTCTGACCTGTGGTTTATTATCGGCGAGTGCAAGCGCCTAGGACTGAAGATCTGGCTGCTCGATGACGCGCACTTCCCCACGGGCTACGCCAACGGCGCGCTTGAGGGCGAGAGCATCGACCCCGCGCTCAAGAAGACCGTGCTCAAGCATCGCACGATTGCGGTTGTTGGCCCCCAGCCGTCCACGACTATCAAGCTTGGCAACCTGATGGACCCCACGGAACGCTTTATGGGCGCGGCGGCCTTTGATGCCGCCGGAGCGCCGCTCAATCTTGAGCTTGCTGTTGAGCATGCCGACGACGGCGCCCCTACCCGCCTGCGTTTTGACGCTCCCGCCGGCACCACTACGATCGAGCTGTACGTCACCAGCCAAAAGACCGGCTTTCGCGACGAGTACATCAACATGGTCGATGCCGCCTCGTGCCGCGTGCTCATCGACGCTGTCTATGAGCGCACGTTTGAGCATCTGGGCGACGAGTTCGGCAAGACCATCCTGGGCTTTTTCACCGACGAGCCCGGCTTTATGAACGAGAAGGGTACCGCGCTTGACGACGCCTCTACCAGCAGCTTTATTGGGCGCACCGACCTGGCGCTGCCGTGGTCGGACGAGCTTGCCCGTCGCCTGCGCGATGCGCTTGGCGAGGACTGGCTCACCGAACTGCACGGCCTTTGGACACGCGAAGCAGATGGCGCCCAGGTTCGCCACACCTACATGGACATTGCCACGCAGCTCTACCGCAGCTGCTTTGACGAGCAGATCGGCGATTGGTGCCGCGCGCACGGCGTTATGCACACTGGGCATGTGATCGAGGACAAGAGTTGTCACACGCGTCTGGGCCAGGGCGCGGGACACTACTTCCGCGCGGTTGCCGGTCAGGACATGGCTGGCGTGGATGTGGTCATCAACCAGCTTGCCCCCGGTATCGACCGCGGCCGCTACAGCTACTTCCACGGCACGTGGAACATGGAGTTCTTTACCTACGCGCTTGCCAAGCTGGGCTCTTCGGCCGCGCGCCTCGACCCCAAAAAGCAGGGGCGCTGCATGGCCGAGGTCTTTGGCGCCTTTGGCTGGCACGAAGGTCTGCGCGAGATGAAGTGGATTGCCGATCACATGCTCGTCCGCGGTGTTAATTGGTTTACGCCGCATGCGTTTAGCATGGCACCCTTCCCCGACTGGGACTGCCCGCCGCACTTTTACGCACATGGCAACAACCCGCAGTGGCCGCACTTTGGCCAGCTCATGAGCTATATGAACCGCACGGCGACGCTGCTTTCGGGAGGCAGTGCCGCGTGTCCCGTCGCCGTTTTGTACCACGCCGATGCCGAGTGGGCCGGCGACGCCATGCCCGTTGAGCGCGTGGCGGCCGAGCTCACGCGCGCGCAGATCAACTTTGATTTTGTGCCGGCCGAGGCTTTTGAGGATGAGGGGCGTTACGAGGTTTCGATTTCCGATGGCGCGGCCGCTATTAACGGCTGCCGCTACCAGGCGTTCGTTCTGCCCAGAGCTTCGTTTATTGGCGCTGCCACAGCGGAAGCCGTGAGCCGCATGATGGCCGGGGGCGTTATGGTGCTTGCTGTCGACGAGGTGCCCAGCGCTCTGTATGACGCGGATGGCGCGGCCGAGCTGGGCGGACTTGCGGCGACGCCGCTCGATAACGTTGCCCGCGAGCTTGCAGGCGCGGGTCTGCAGACCGTTGCGACCGACACGCCTCAGCCCTGGCTGCGCGCGCTTCGCTACGAGCGCGTCGGCGAGACCTATGTGATGCTGGTCAACGAGCATCCGCGCGAGCGCATTGCCTGCACCGTTTCGCTTCCGCAGGGCGAGCGCCTTTGCGGCACGCGCCTCGACCTGCTGAACGATACTGCCCCTGTTGCGTTCGACGGTGCGCTGGAGCTGGCGCCGGACGAGAGCTGCATTGTTGTTTTGGGGGCGGACGGCAAGAGCGTGTCTGGAGACAGCGCGGGTTGTGCGTTCGGCCTGACCGTCGACGGCCCGTGGACCGTCGCCTTCTCCCCCGCCGGCAGCGATGGGACCTTTGGCGAGCCGCAAAAGCTCGAGCGTCTGTGCGACCTCACGGCCGAGCAGTTCGCCGGCACCTGCGGCATATATCGTTACCGCACTTCGTTCGAGCTGACCCGCAACCTCGCCGACACCACGATCGACTTGGGAGACGCCTACGAAGTCGCAACGCTCACACTCGATGGGCAAACGCTCGGCACGCGCATCTGCCCGCCCTACCGCTTTGCGACAGGCCCGCTTGCCGCCGGCACGCGCGAACTCACCATCGACGTCATCAACACGCTCGACCATACGATTCCCGACATCTTCGCCCTCACCGAGCCCATCGCCCCCAGCGGTATCCTTGGCCCCGTTACCCTTCGCGGGCAAAACCTGCCAAAATAAACCTGTCCCTTATAGGCAGGTTTGGCGAGCGTGGGAGTTCGGATGGATATCAAACGCAAGATTACCGAGGCGCAGGGCCTTACCCCCACCGAGCAGCAGCTCGGCATCTCGGCCCTTGCCATGGGCGAAGAAATCCGTGGACTGTCCATTAAGGAGTTTGCTGCCCGCACCAACGTTTCGGTCGCGAGCGTGCACCGCTTCTGCAAAAAGCTCGGCCTGGAGGGCTTTAAGGACCTCAAGGTCGAGCTCATCCGCCTGGCGACCGAGACGGGCAACCGCCGCGACGTAGACATCAACTTTCCATTCGATGCCTCGTCCACGCCTGCACAGGTTATGGAACGCATGGAAGGGCTCTACCAGACCACGCTGGCCGAGACGCAGGAGCTGCTCGACCCCATGCAGCTCGACCACGCCGCCAAACTGATCGTGAAGGCACGGCAGGTCGATATCTACACGGGTTCGCATAACCTCTATCCAGCGGGGATGTTCCGCGACCGCCTGCTTTCGGCCGGCAAAAGCGCCACGTGCTACAGCAGCGTCGAAGCCCAGGTACGCACGGCGCTCGCCTCGGATTCCGGCCATGTGGCAATCGTCATTTCCTACAGCGGCCTCGCGCCCAACCTCAAGGAGATCTTGCCAATCCTCAGCAGCCGGCATGTTCCCGTCATCGTCATTGGCACGCCGTACTGCGCGCGCATCCATCCCGGATTTGCCGCCTATCTCACGGTGAGCGACCACGAGAGCATGACGCACCGCATCACGCAGTTCGCCAGCCACATCGCCGTGCAATACGTGCTCGATTCGCTCTACAGCAGCTACTTCGCCAAAGACTACGCCCGTTGTGCCGAGTTCCTAGAGCGCTCATTCCCCTACACCCGCCTCCCCGGACTCAAATAACAATCCGGCCCCACCGCGTCTCCGAACGCCCTCCTAAGTTGCAGTGAAATAGTTCCTGTTTAGACCCTTGCCCAGCACTTTCAGGAATTATTCCACCGCAACTCGTTGGCGCAGGAGAGAGCGACGGACGTTAGTCAGCCACTATTTACGAATAGGCGGCGTCGGCAAAACAAAGAGTCCATGCTGGTTGCAGTAGAGATACATTCTGCCGCGCCCTGTGATATGAAATCGCGGCTGCACCAATTGCTCGGGATAGAGCTTTTTGAGGCAGATGCCGTCCATGGTCGTATAGGCTACAAAGCTAATGTAATGGTCCTTGGTCATGGGATGATCGAGCGTAACGTACCAATCGTCCTCAATGCGTTCGATGGAAAAGGCATGGTCCGCATCCGGCTCTTCGGGCTCCTGGGGAAACATCGTGGAACCGCAGCAGCTAAAGCTGCCTTCCCCGAGCGCATGCACCACGTTTCCGCAGATAGGACAAACGTAAAAGACGCCTTTGAGCATGTTGCCCGCGCGATTGGCATTAGCCCGAATGTCGCCAGCCAAAAGCTCGGCCACGCTTATACCGAGCCTCTGGGCCAGAGGCTCAACGAGGGAAATGTCGGGAAGACCACGGCCGGACTCCCACTTGCTGACAGCTTTATCGGTCACGCCAAGGCTTTCCGCCAAGGCGCGCTGAGTGAGGCCGCGCTCTTCACGCAGCCGCTTGATGGAAGACGCGGCCAAAAAAGTATGGGGGACATTGTTTTGCGCTGTCTGGTTCATGGGATGTCCAATCAGATTGAAGGAATGGAGCGAACCGGTTCAACAGCCAGTATCCATTTGAAGATTGCCCTCGACAACCTACGCTGCGTAGACATGCACCGACCGAACGGGCGTGGATTTTTGGACACTCAAATCACGAGAGTGGATAATCTCCCACTTTGAGCCCGCATGCAGGCCAAAACCGGGAGATTATCCACTCTCATTCTTAGAGAGTAGACGTTGGGGACGTTCTTAAACGACTAGTCAAACAAGAACGTCCCCAATGGCTACTCTGGCAACGCCGATGTTTTGGTACCGACAGCGAGCGGGTCGCATTTGAGGCAAGGTGACGTGAAACGAAAGGGCGCTGACCTTCTGGTCGCGCCCTTGAAGTTGAACGTCAGATTGTCCAAATGCGGCCCGCGCAGCGTCGAGCAGTTACGGCGTTTGGTAAAACGCCGTAACTAGCGTGCTCCGTACTGCTCGTAGTAGGCGTCGATGGCGGCCTTGAGCTCGTCGTCGATGACGATCTTGCCGTCGATCTCGTGGTTGTAGAGGGTCTCGACGACCTCGGCCATGGAGACGATGCTCGCGACGGGGAAACCGTACTTGGCCTCGATCTCCTTCTGCGCGGTGGTCACGCCACCCTTGCCGACCTCCATGCGGTTGAGGGACACGATCAGGCCCTTGATTTCGACGTCGGCAGCAGCCTTGACCTTGGGATAGGTCTCGTCGATGGACTTGCCGCTGGTGGTGACGTCCTCGACCATGACCACGCGGTCGCCGTCCTGGGGCTCGTAGCCCAGCAGGTTGCCCTTGTCGGCACCGTGGTCCTTAGCCTCCTTGCGGTCGCAGCAGTACTTGACCTCCTTGCCGTACAGCTCGTGGTAGGCAATTGCGGTCACGACGGCCAGGGGAATGCCCTTGTAGGCCGGCCCAAACAGCACGTCAAAGTCGTCGCCAAAGTTATCGTGGATGGCCTGGGCGTAATACTCGCCCAGCTTCTTGAGCTGGTAGCCCGTCACGTAAGCGCCGGCGTTCATAAAGAACGGGGACTGACGGCCGCTCTTGAGCGTAAAGCTGCCGAACTTAAGCACGTCGGACTCGACCATAAACTTGATGAACTCTTGCTTGTAAGCCTCCATGCGGGCTCCTCTCGTAATCGCGTACGTGCCTTCCAGTTTAGCGCAGGCGAAGCGTCGATGCGGGTGAGCTTTGGGGCCACGGCATTCTGTAAAGGCTTTGTCAAAGGGAATGGTTTTCCGAACAATGGGGTTGACACGGCAAACCCCCTCATCAAGAATACGGGCGGATTAAAAAGGGGTACGAGATACCCAAAGCGCGCTGCGCTCGGCCTTTAGGAGGTGTGCCATGGAAGGCAGTCCTAGTCGAAAAACCTGCATGTCGCCCTCGGCACGCCGTGAGGATTCCGCATACGCATAAACGCCACCGGCAGATCGCCAAAACCACCACAAAGGCGCGCTGCACCCTTTGTGGGCTCAAGAGCTTGACGTGAGCGACATCTAGGTTTTTTGAAGCAAATACGACACGTACGCTAACTCCCTTCAACAAGGAGGACCCTATGCTGATGCTCAAAACCGTCACGGTACTCGAAGCCATCTCCAAGCGCCGCCGCACGGCGCGCCCCGCCGCTCATACCGGCCTGTCCAAGAACACCATATTCGCCGCCACCCATAGCGCCGAAGACGCCCTCGTGCTGCTTGACGCCACGGCAAACGGTCTCACCGCTGAGCACGCCGCCGAGCGCCTGGATGCCACCGGCTCCAACACCATCGAGGCACCGACCAAGACGCTCGCCCGCCGCATCGCCGACGCCTTTGTCGACCCCTTCGCCGGCATCCTCGCCTCGCTCGCGCTGGTCTCGCTCTACATCGACGTGCTCGCCGTGCCCGAGCCGCAGCGCGACCCCTCCACGGTCATCGTCATCGGCATCATGCTGCTGGTATCGGGCGGTATGAAGTTTATCCAGGAAGCCCGCAGCGGCAATGCGGCAGAGGCCCTCAAGGACCTGGTCTCCAACACTTGCACCGTCCTGCGCGACGGCGAGCGCATCGAAATCCTCTTCGACGAGCTCGTCCCCGGCGATGTGATCCGCCTCTCTGCCGGCGATATGGTGCCGGCAGATGCCCGCGTCATCACCGCGCGCGACCTGTTTGTCATCGAATCCGCACTCACCGGCGAGAGCGAGGCCGTCGAGAAGACCGCTGCCATCACCGTCGTCGATGGTGCCGACGGCTCCGCGCTGCCGCTCTCTGCCTGCAAGAACATCGTCTTTACCGGCACCTCCGTGCAAAACGGCACCGCCGTGGCGCTTGTCGTTGCCACCGGCTCGGACACCTACCTGGGCGGCATCGCCAAGATGCTCAACGGGCGCGGCGAGAAGAGCGCGTTTGACCGCGGCGTCTCGAGCGTCTCCATGCTGCTCGTACGCCTCATGCTCGTTATGGCGCCGGCCGTCTTTGCCATCAACGCCGCCACCAAGGGCAACGTCATCGACGCGCTGCTGTTCGCCACGAGCGTGGCCGTGGGCATCACGCCGCAGATGCTTCCCGTCATCGTGACCACGAGCCTGTCGCAGGGCGCCAAGGACCTCGCCCGTCGCCAGGTTATCGTCAAGGAACTGCCGGCGATTCAAAACCTCGGCGCGATGGATGTCCTGTGCTGCGACAAGACCGGCACCCTCACCGAAGACTGCATCGTGCTCGAGCGCTACCTCAACGCCGACGGCAACGAGGACACGCGTGTGCTGCGCCATGCGTTTTTGAACAGCTTCTTCCAGACCGGCCTCAAAAACCTTATCGACCTAGCCGTTATCGACCGCGCCGATGTGACGCCCTCGACCATCGCACCCGATTCCATGCTGGGCCAGAGCCTGCGCGACCGCTATACCAAGGTCGACGAGGTTCCCTTCGATTTCTCGCGCCGTCGCCTGAGCGTAGTTGTCTCCGACTCCCAAGGCAAAACCCAGATGGTTACCAAGGGAGCTGCCGAGGAAATGCTCGAGATCTGCTCCTTTGTCGAGGTCGATGGCATCGCTCAGCCGCTCACCGACGAGAAGCTCGCCCAGATTCGCAAGCGGGTCGACGGACTTAACGCCGAGGGCCTGCGCGTGATTGCCGTGGCGCAGAAGACCGATCCGCGCTGCGCGGGCGAGTTTGGCATCGCCGACGAGTGCGACATGGTGCTGATGGGCTTTTTGGCCTTCCTCGATCCGCCCAAAGCAAGTGCCGCGGGCGCCGTCGCCACCCTCGAGGCCAAGGGCGTAGCGGTCAAGGTCCTGACCGGCGACAACGACCGCGTCGCCGCCACCGTCTGCGAGCAGATCGGTATCGATGCGAGCAACGTCTTGCTCGGCTCCGAGATCGATGCGCTCGACGACGCCGAGCTTGCCGAGCGCGCCGAGAAAACCCACCTCTTTGCCAAGCTCTCGCCGTTGCAGAAGGCGCGCCTGGTGCGCGTCATGCGCGAGCTACTCGGCCACACCGTGGGCTTTATGGGCGACGGTATCAACGACGCCGCCGCCATGCGTGCGAGCGATTGCGGCATCTCGGTCGATTCGGCCGTCGATATTGCCAAGGAATCCGCCGATATCATCTTGCTTCAGAAGGACCTAGGCGTGCTCGAGCGCGGCATCATCGAAGGCCGCCGCACCTACGGCAACCTGCTCAAGTACCTCAAGACCACAGTGAGCTCCAACTTTGGCAACGTGTTCTCCGTGACCGTCGCGAGCCTGTTCTTGCCGTTTTTGCCCATGAGTGCCCTGCAGCTGGTGCTGCTGTCGCTCGTCTACGAGATCGTGTGCATCGCGCTACCGTGGGACACCGTCGATGACGTCTGGACCGCCCGTCCGCGCTCCTGGGACGCCGCGTCCATCAAGGGCTTTATGCTCGAGCTGGGCCCCGTGAGCTCGCTGTTTGACATCGTGACCTTCGCCGCGCTCTTCTTTGTGGTGTGCCCCGCCACCGTGGGCGCAAGCTGGTCCGAGCTCTCCGGGACGGGCAGCGTCGCGGGTATGGCGACCTTTGCCGCACTCTTCCAGAGTGGCTGGTTTATCGAGTCTATGTGGTCGCAGACGCTCGTGATCCACATGCTGCGCTCCCCGCGCCTGCCGAGCCTACGTGACCACGCCGCGCCGGCACTGTGCGCGCTCACCGTGCTAGGCCTGGCGCTTGTCACCTGGCTGCCGGCAAGCCCCATCGCCGATGCGCTCGGCCTCATGACGCTGCCCACGAGCTTTTTTGGGCTGCTCATTGGCATCGTTACCGCCTATATCGCGCTCACCCAGCTGGCAAAGCGCCGCTACATTGCCCGCCACGGCGAGCTGCTGTGACGCCCGAATTGTGGCGCGCGACCCATCAGGCGGTCAAAAAGTCCCGCCTCAAATTAAACCGCCCCCATTTCCCGTGCTAAGGAAATGAGGGCGGTTCACTCCGGCCTTTATCTTTTTCGACAGCCTCGTTTGGCTCGCGCTACACCAGGCGCATGGCCTCCTGGACAGCACCGTAAAGGTTGGCGTCGTTGCCGAGCTCGGCCGCCTTTATCTGCGGCACAGGGATGCCGGCAAGGGTTCCTTCGTAACCCGCGAGGGCCAGCGGCATCTGCGCACGCAGGGCATCGATGAGCTCGGGATGGCACGAGATGCCGCCTGCGACCACAAAGACCTCGGGGTCGAGCACGGCCTGCAGGTTGATGAGCTGTCCGTCAAATGAGCGAGCGTAGCGGTCGAGCGCGCGCTGCGCCGCCATGTCGCCATCCGCGATCCACTCAAAGACGCGACGGCCGTCCACCGGAGAATCCGCAGGCAGGCCCTTCTCGGCAATGGCGGCATCGCGGAGCGCACGCCAACCGCACGAACCCGCAAAGGAGTTTTCCATGCTCGCGGCAGTTGTGACATCGTTGCGCAAGAAGCTGAACTCGCCTGCAAAGCAGTGCGCGCCGCGCAGGACCTTGCCGTCGATGACGATACCGCCGCCGATGCCCGTGCCGATAGCGAGCACCACGCCAAAACGCGTCCCGCGAAGAGCGCCAGCCGCATACTCACCGAGTGCACAGCACTTACCGTCGTTATTGACGGCAACCGGCACCCCCAGTGCCCCGCGCATGATCTTTCCCAGCGGGCAGCCGTCCATAAACGTGAGCGCACCGCCGCGATGGATCGTTCCCGTGACGTCTCCCTCGTAGATACCGCCGGGCGCACTCACGCCTACGGCGCTCACGCGCTTACGATACGGCTCGACGAGCCCGATCAACGCCGAAACCGTCTCCTCAGCCGTGGTAAAGCCCGTCGGCAGGCTCCCGCGATCGCGGATGGAAAAATCCTCGCCTAGCACGGCCCATTTAACGGCCGTACCGCCCACATCGATTCCGAAGAACTCCTGCATATTCGCCCCTCACGCGCCATAGCCCCGGACGCGCATCGCCGCGACCACCACAGGGCTGCCCTTATGATGGTCGTGCAGCAAATCGCACCCGAAGCCAATTATCTCTCTGTTTTACGCCTCTACTTTGGTCAGACGAAGCAACATATCGTCGACGTAGGTCTCACCGTGGGTCACATAACCGCCACGCAAACCGCCCTCCCAAAGAACGTCCCTAATTACTACTCATTTAAGTACGTCCTCAATGAGTGCGACGGAACGGCTCCCCTTGGCAGCTTAAAGCTGTCATACAGGAACCATTCCGTCGCACCCTAATGAAAGGGACTGGGTTGTAAATGTTGGAGAAGAGCCGTTAGCGCCCGGGGGTCAGGATCACCAGGGCGTCGTGCTCAAAGGGATGCTGAGCCACGCGCACGGTGCCGTCACCGTTGTCGCGGACGGGCAACTTGGCGATGCGCTTGTCCTCCATGTCGAGGACCGTTGCCGTCCAGCCGAGCGCGCCGTCGAGCTTGAACTTAAGCGCCGTGGTACGCGGCAGGTACGTGACGACGCGATCGCCAACGCGCGCCACACGAATGGCTTCGCGCGCGTCATCGAGCAGTTCCTGTGCCGGAACCACGGCAAGCGCGTCGTCGCCAGCCGTAGCACCCAGGCCGGCAAGCACGTGCTCGATCGCGCCAAAGTCCCAAACGCCCGCAAACTGCAGGCACTCCTGCCAGCGGAACGGCATATCGAAGCCCTCGCCCAGCACCGAGCCCTGGCTCTTGCTGGTCTGCCAGTTCCAAACGCCGTGCGCGCCATAGGTCACACCCGCGCTGGCGCCGGCAAGGATCGACGACCACACGCTCGCGCGGCAGTCCTGCGCGGTGAAGCGCCAGTACACGTTGCGCGATGCACCCATCTGCTCGTAACAGGGCTCGGAGTTGACCATCGGCTTTTTGGGATAGTTGGCGATAAAGTCCTGCGGCAGGCGCCAGGCCTCGGGCTGGCCCTCGTAGTTGTGGCCGGGCTGGAACATGTAAAAGTCCAGACGGTCCAGGTACTGTGACGGAATGGTGCGGTTGCCGCGGTTGATATGCATGGTGCGCAACGCCTCGGGCGCGCGCTTGACGACTTCGTCGAGGGCATCCTCGTAATAGGCGATCGCCTCGTCGCTGGTAAAGTCGGTATCGCCCGTCACCACATAGACGGGGTCGAACTCGCCCAGGTTCTCGACGACGCGGGCAACGTGGGCGCGGACCTCCTCGCGCGGCATAACCTCGGCACCGCAACGCTCAGCGATCTTGGCACCCCAGGTACCGGGCACGTAGTTGCACCACATAAGCACGAGTGCCGGACGAATGCCGTGCTCGACGGCAGCGCGGCACATGGCAGCAGCGCGATCCCAGTACGCTTGGTTGGGACGGGACCAATCAAAATGTACGCCGTCCTCGCTGGCATAGGGCCAAATACCCAGATCGGGGCAGCAGCGATCCCACTGCGGCAGCGTGTTGATCTGCAGCACGTTCATGCCCTGCTCGGCGCGACGGGTCAGATAGTAGTCCCAATCGGCCTCGGTAATGCTCGTAAACGCGCTCCAGCACGTATCGGCAAACCAAAAGAACGGTTTGCCCTCGCACAAAAAGCCGTCCTGACGACCGTTAACGATCAGCTTTCCCAAACTCATCTGCATGTCCTTTCGTTTGATAAAGGAGTTGCGAACCGGCAGATTCTTTCGCGGTAACCCCGCGCGAAAGCTCCTGGCGCTTAGCAAGCCCCGGCGAGCAGGCGCCACGCGCCCCCAACAGTCTACCTTGCAGGAAAGGCCCCGCCGAGCTTGCGCCTGACGGGGCCCTGTCGTGTAGGTAAGGTCGTATGCGTCCGAATGGTTTGGCCTTAGGCCTCCATCTCGGCGAGCTCCTCCTTGGAGAAGCCAGTGGCATAGACGACGGCGGCTGCGATGGCAAAGGAGATCGCCATACCGACGATAGCCCAGACGGTGTTCATCTGGCCACCCTGCAGGTAGTTAGTGAAGACCAGGAAGTTGGAGGCACCGCCGGCCAGGTAGTAGGTAACACCCATGAGGCCGGAGAACACAGCGCCGATGGCACCGCCGATGAACATGCCGAGCATGGTGCGACGGAAGCGCATGAGGATACCGAAGAGCGCGGGCTCGGTGACGCCGCCGGCGATGGCGGAGATGACGTAACCCAGGGCAAGACCCTTCTCGTCGGGGTTCTTCATCTTGAGGAAGGCACCGAAGGCGCAGCCCCAGACAGCGGCCATAGCGCAGTTGGTGGAAACGAAGACGAAGGGGTCGTAGCCGGCGGCGATGATCTGAACCTGAGCGAGCAGGATGACGGGCATGTGCATGCCGCAGACCACGAAGAGCTGCCAGAAGGCGCCGAGGATGGCCATGACGATCAGGATACCGATGCCACCAAGGTCGGCAAGACCAAAGAGGGCATTGGCGATGACGTTGCCGAGCTCGTTGCCGATGGGAGCGAGGACGATGAAGGCGATGGGGATCGTGACAATCATGGTGCAGAACGGCGTGAAGACCGTGGACAGCACGTCGGGCATGACCTTCTTAAAGAACTTCTCGATGAAGTAGAGGACCGGCACCGAAAGGATGATCGGCAGGACGGACTGCTGGTAGTTGGCAGCAGCGATCTGGATGCCGTAGACGGAAATGATTCCGCCACCCTCCTGAGTCGCGACACTCACGACAGACGGGGCCATGAGGGCGCCGCCAAGGAGCATGCCGAGCACCGGGGTGGCGCCGAGTTTCTTAGCGGCGGCATAGCCCAGGTAGATGGGGATAAAGGTAAACGTGGCCTCGTACAGGGTGGTGTAGAGGAACGTGTAGGTCGGATCGGTATCGGAGATAACGCCGAGCATGGTGGGACCAAGAACCGCAGCGATGGTGCGGAACAGACCGCCGGCCATGAGCAGCGGAATCAGCTGGGTCATGGAGCCCGACAGATAGTCGAGGATGATGTTGGGCAGGTTCTTGAGCTCGAACTTCTCCTTGGGAGCGTCGAGGTTCTCGTCGACCGCGGCACCCTGCTTGACGCCGGACATGGCGACGAACTCGGCGAGCACCTTGGGCACGTTCTGGCCGATGATGACCTGGAGCTGGCTGCCGGCGAACTGGCAGCCCAGAACACCCTTGACCTTCTTGATCTTCTCCACGTCGGCCTTGTTGTTGTCCTTGAGCGTCAGACGCAGGCGCGTCATGCAGTTGGTGGCGACGGTGACATTTTCCGCACCGCCCACGAGCTCGAGGACATCGGTGGCAATCTGCTTGTTATCTACTGCCATGGGACCCCTCCCCATATCATCGTGTGCCTAATCGCTTGGGCGCAGGCACGCCTTTGGCCCGGTGACTATAACCCCTTACGGCTGCCGAGCCCTTGGATACGCTGTCGTAAACAATCTGTTTACTGAACGTTTACAGCGCTTAGTTTACACGTAGCGTTGAATTTGTGGCAGTTTTGCCGTTTGCAGTCCGGTGAACGGTAGGAAATCGGGGGTGAACGTAATTGAATGTCAAGGCATTACATATAGTGCCGTTTATTTATAAATGGCCGTCTACGTGGGATTTTATATAATCTGTCACCCAAATTCCTTGTTGACTCATCAACAAAAGCCCTGCTAGATAGTAGTAAACGAGTGTTTAGTAGTTCATTGAGTGTTTGATTTGACCGTTTACCGAGTTCATCTGCTTATTCTCTAATTCTGCTTTACACTAAACATGTTTAGATTGTATTGCCGCGATTGTTTAGTATTTGCGGCACAAAGGAGGCAGCTCATGGAACTCAAATCGTGTACCTACGCAACCGTCACCACCTTGGGCGACTTTGGCCCCTGGATCAGCAAGGTCGTTCTCGACCTGCCCTGCACCGTGCGCGCCAACGATATCGATGCGAACACTTTCCATATATATGTAGAGCGTCACGAGCGCACGGGCGAGGTCCTGATGCGCAAGGAGCACGGAGCCGACCATGCCGCGCCCTCCGTGGGTTACATCGACGTTCTCGCCGCGTATCCGTGTGACGAGAACGGCCGCAAGCTCGCCGTGGGCACCCACGTGGCACTCGAGGTTGCCGAGCAGCGCCTGACCAAAAAGATCGAAGGCAGCGTCCTGGGCTCGCGCATGCTCGATGACCAGCTGCGCATCACGCAGCTCGCGGCTCTTCCCGGCAACGACGGCGACGACCCCACCTGCGGCCTGGTCTTCGATACCTGTCGCGGCGACATCTGCCCCGCGCTCAAGGGCTGGAGCAATGCCGTACAAAAGACCGCCATTGATGGCATCGCGCTCGAGTACGGCTTCTTTGAGCCCAGCTTTAAGGCAGAGGACTCGGCCTGCTTCAATCCCTTTGCGCCTGAGGACACGGTCGTGCCCCAAAAGGCCCCGCTCGTGGTGTACCTGCACGGCGCCGGCGAAGGCAAGGGTTCCACGCAGGGCGAAGGCGCCACGCGCGCCTATATCGGCAACCGTGTGACAGCCCTCTCGCAGCGTCAGATCCAGCGCTACTTTGGCGGCTTTGCCTGGGTGCTCGTGCCGCAGTCTCCCACGTTTTGGATGGACAACGGCATCGAGCAACTCGGCCGCTCCAACCAGAGCATCTACTCCCCCGTGCTCAAGGCGCTCATCGACGAGTTCGTCGCCGAGCACGCCGACCGCATCGACACCGACCGCATCGTGGTCGCCGGTCTTTCCAACGGCGGCTTTATGACCTTGCGTCTGTGCGCCGACTACCCCGATTTCTTCGCCGCCGGCCTTCCCTGCTGTGCCCCCTGGTACAACGCCACCGACGAGGACGTAGCCGCGCTCGCCAAGACGCCACTGTGGTTTACGCACTCCAAGGGTGACGAGCTCGTGTCTCCGCAACAAACCGTGCTGCCGCTCACGGCGCGTCTGCGTGACGCCGGAGCCAACGTGCACCTCACCTACTTTAGTCATGTCGAGGACCTGACCGGGCGCTATCGCGAGGCCGATGGCTCGCCTAAGAAGACGTTCAACCACGGCGTGTGGATCCACCAATTCAACGACCTGTGTTATCAAGACTTCGACGGGGGCAACGTACTCATCGACGGCGAGCCGGTGGGCTGCTGGGAGTGGTCGGCCAGAGTTTCGAGGTAGCCATCCCATCGGGGGCCCTGACCTTTAGTTTTGTAAACGTCCTCGCGCATGGGTCCCGCTTATCCTGCTCCTTCGGAGCATCGGATAAGTGGGACCCGCGCTGCGGAATGTTTACAAAACTAAAGGTCAGGGCCCCTAAGTTAACGTTGTTCGAAACGCTGGACGAGCGCTTCCGGCAGCACGCCGGGTCGGCGGCGATGGGGGCGTGGGTCCCGTCTTGCCTTGCGCGTAACTGGCTGAATTGATTTTGATTGGAGCTGTTCCTATGTCCCAAGAGTTAACTCGGGTGATTGTTACTACTGATATGGAAGTCGACGATATGAACTCACTCGTTCATTTGGCTCTGTATCTTAATGTGCTTGATGTTCAGGCTGTGGTGTATACGGCTTCGCAGTATCACTTTCTTGGCGATGGCGTCCATACGCTCGGCGAGGTGAATTCGCATTGGCGGACTAAGGGGCGTCGCTCTTACGAGTGGGCTGTTGTGCCTCATGAGCCCGATCCGCTGGCCGGGGAGCTTCGTGAGTATCGACCGTTTCCCGAGCATTGGATTGAGAGTCTCTGGAGTAATGAATATGTCCAGGCTTGGCCGCAGCTGCAGGCGAATGCGGACGCTGCCGGTGAGCCGCCGTATCCCACGCCTGCCCAGATGATCGAGCGCACCTTTGTGGGAAATGTTGCCTTTGAGGGTGATGTGACTGAGGAAACTGAGGGGTCTCGCGTAATTGCGCAGGCGATTTTGGATGATGATCCGCGTACATTATGGCTGCTCAGCTGGGGTGGCATGAACACCATTGTTCGCGCCCTCATGAGCATTGCCGAGCGTTATCGCGCCACGCCCGAATGGCCCGCCGTGCAGCAGCGGGTCTATCGGAAGGTGCGCGTGATGGGCGTTGCCGATGGCATAGGGCAGGACAACTCATGGCTCGACCATGGACGCGAGCTCTTTCCCGAGCTCGTCTTTTGGCGTGTGCCCTATATGTATGGCGGCTATGTCGACGCCAAGATGGCGCAGCCCGATTCGCTGCCGCTGTTTCAGGCTCCTTGGCCCGAGCAGAATCTCACGCAGGGCAACGGCTCCCTCATGGCGCGCTATATGCTCTATGGCGATGGCAAGGTCTACGAAAACGAGCCCGAGCGCTTTCAGTTTGGCAAGCATGCCCGTCTGGATTGGGGTCTAGAAGGCATGCCCGCGATGCAGTTTGAGCGCGGCGACTTTATGGCCGAAGGCGACAGCATGACCTACATTCCACTACTGCCATTTGGCCTGCGCGGTATCGATGACCGCAGCTTCGACACGCTGCTCGGCCGCATGTTCCTCGACGGTCACCCCGACTCGGACGCACCCGCCGGTTTTGCCGCCATCGGCACACCCATAGACGGCAACCCCAATCCCTACCTGCGCGCCTATCAGGAAGACTTTGCCGCCCGCGCGCAATGGTGCGCCCATGATCCGGCAGCGTGTTCGCATCCGGCACATGTTGCCGAGGTCACGGCCGACCGCAGCGCCGCAGCCGGTGAGCGTGTCGTCCTTGCAGCGGCCATCGTCGACCCCGACGGCAGAGGCTTTGATGCACATTGGGATGTCGCCGAGGACCCGTCGAGCTATGCAGGCACGCAGGATCTTTCGCTATGGCAAGAATGCACGGTGAGCACCGCTTTTATCGTGCCCGCCGACGCGCAGCCCGGCGACCGCTTTGTGCTCACCCTTACCGTGCAGACACGCGCCGAGCGCCCCTGCAGCCGCTACGCCCAGGTTGCCGTGACCGTGGCGTAACCACCACGATCGCACCAAGCACATTTGCGGTGGCCGGCAAGCGGCGCCAACCAGAAAGGCCACCGCAAAAGTACCTGGCGGTTTTGCGGTGGCCTTGGCTGTCTTAGCAAGCCTACCCTTGGAGGAGAATGGATTCTCGCGAGGTCAGTATTCCATCTCACAATGCCGAATTTTCCACAGCCGCATCGCGTGTCTTAAACTCTCAACCCTTCATCTGTGGCATTTCTTTTAACAGGGCCGCCATATATAAGGGCAGATACAATATCGTCTTTTCATCCACCACGTTATCCCGGTGAAGCACGACCGCCTGAGTCAATCCATAGTTTTCAACGCTCATCAGGCGGTCAAGGGCAGCGTGCTTCGTGCTGTATCTACCCGATTTGACCTCGACAGGCAACACGATGGGACTCCGCTTATCCTCGATTAAAAAATCGACTTCTCCAACCTTCGCCGCGTTAAAGTAGAACAACGAAGAATAGCCGCATGCGCGCAGCTCCTGGGCTACTGCATTCTCAAAAGCCTGCCCGAAGTTGACCGAATCCCGCTGCGCAACAATGGCCTCAACATCGGCGGGAGAAAAAGTAGAAAACAGTAGACCAACATCGCTCAGATAAAACTTGAAAAAGCTGTCTTCCCGCGAAAGACCCAAGGGAAACATCGGCTCGCTCGCCCTCTTAACCGGAATCGCAACGCCCGCATTAACAAGCCAGTCAAAATCGGGTTGCAGATCCAAAAAACGCTTCCGCTTGTCTATCCCGGTAACGAGAAAGCGCTTGTTCTCTTTATTAAGCTGCGCGGGCATGGCATCGTAGATCGTCCTGATCCGCTGAGCATGCGCAGGGGTTTCGGCGTACCGTACGATATCCGCACGATATGCCTCGAGGATGCCCTGCTGGCGAGCGCGCATCGCCTGCGTATCATGAGTCGAGACGAACAGCTGAACAGCCTCAGGCATGCCGCCCACAAGAACATACCGGTAATACGTCTCGACCAGCCGTTTGTGAATAAATGGGGGCACCTGTTCCCGTTTGCGGTAACAGGCTCGAACGATATCCCACAATGATTTATCGACTCCCAGGGCCCAGGAGAATTCTTCGAAATCCATGGGAAACATCTCAAGGATATCGATAGTACCCACTGGCAACGACCGATAATGATACGCCTCGACCCCGAGCATGGAACCGGAGTAGATAACATCGAAGCGATTGTCTTGTGCAAGGTAACGCATCCAGGTGATGGCGTCTCCGCAACGCTGCACCTCATCAAAAAACAGAAGCGTCTTCGCATCCGAAGCAATAGGCGATGAAGACAGTGCGGTGATTCTCACAATGAGGTCATCGAGGCTCTTTGCCTCCCCTATGAGCTCGACCGCGTCAGGTCTCTCCACGAAGTCAATTTTCAGGAAGCTTCTGTAGTTGTCACGGGCAAACTGCTCGACAGCGCTTGTTTTGCCAACCTGTCGAGCACCGGTAATAAGCAGTCCCTGCCCGGTTTTAGTCTGTTTCCAGTTTTCAATTTTCTCGATAATTTTACGCTTGAGCATGCTTGCCTCCTTTTGCCCATTTTAACTGGGATAACTGCAAAATTCAAATTGTAATTTGATATATTCCAGCATAATCTCAATCAGAATTTACCTCTATTGAACATTTTTAAGAAAGCGTTGATCAAACATCCAATAACATGCGGTGCCCACGTTCGGCAAGGAGTGTCCCCAACTGCCACTCATTTAAGTGCGTCCCCAATGAGTGCACCACTCATTTAAGCACCACTCATTTAAGTACGTCCCCAATGAGTGGCCGAAGAGTGTCCCCGGCGTCCAATCAAAAAATGGGCCATGTGTCCCAGTTGTGGAGACTCGTTGAGCCGTCTGGGTATCGTGAAAGATCGCACGCTCGCCCATCATCAAAAGTGACACACGCTACCTGTTGATGGGAGGCAGCCATGGGCTTCTTTGACAAGATGTTCGAGAAGAAAGAGTGCGCGATTTGCGGTACCGAGCTGGGACTTTTGGGAAAGACCAAGATCAACGAAGGCTACCTGTGCAAAGAGTGCGTCGGCAAGCTCTCCCCCTTCTTTGGCGGCTATCGCTCCAGCACCGCTGACGACATCCGCGAGCAACTGGCCTACCGCGAGGCCAATGCCGAGCGCCTGTCGTCGTTCAACCCCACGCGCACGCTCTCGGCCGGGCGCACCAATATTATGCTCGACGAGGATGCGGGCCTGCTGATCATTACCTCGCAGACTCGCTGGCGTGACGCCAACCCCGACATCATCGAGTTCTCGCAGGTGCTCGGCTGCGATATGGATATCGACGAGCATCGCACCGAGATCTATCGCGAGACCAAGGACGGCGAGCGCGAGAGCTACAACCCGCCGCGCTACGACCTGGATTACGACTTTAACCTGACCATCCACGTCAACACGCCGTACTTTACCGAGATCAACCTGCGCGTAAACGACTCCACCATCGATCAGCGCGGGTCCATCGAGTACCGCGAGGCCAAGCGCCAGGCAACCGAAGTCCGCGACGCACTGGTGCAGCTGCGCCAGGAGACGCGCGACAGCGTCGTGGCCGCCAAGGCCCCCAAGACCGCGGTGACCTGCCCCTTCTGCGGAGCCACCACCATCCCCGATGCCAGCGGGCGCTGCGAATACTGCGGCGGCGCCATCGGCGCATAGCCCACGGCACGGAAAGGATCGACCATGGCCTTCGAGAGCGTTAACTATCAGTGCCCCGCGTGTGGCGGCCCGCTGCATTTTGCCAGCGCCGAGCAAAAGCTCGTCTGCGACTACTGCGACTCGCGCTTTGAAGTCGAGGAAGTCGAGGCCCTGTATCGCGAGCGCCAGGACAAGGCAGATGCCAAAGCCGATGCGGCAGCCGCAGCACCCAAGCCCGCGGCAGATGCCGCGGTACAGGAGCTGGCCCAAAACGCCGGCTACATCTGCTCGTCGTGCGGCGCCGAGCTGATCTCGGACGGCACCGTCGCCGTTACCACCTGCCCGTACTGCGGCAACCCCGCCGTGGCACCCGGTCAGCTTTCGGGCGACTTCTCCCCCGACCTGGTGATTCCGTTTAAGCTCGGACGCGACGACGTCATGGCCGCGCTCAAGGAGCACTACAAGGGCAAGATCTTGCTGCCCAAGAGCTTTGTCACCGGCAACCATATCGACGAGGTCCAAGGCGTCTATGTGCCGTTTTGGCTCTACGGCGCCCATGTGGACGGCGAAGTGTACTTTGACGCGACCAACGAGACCGTAACCGAGGAATCCGACCGCACCGTCACGACCACCGACCACTACGACGCCTACCGAAAGGGCAATATCTCGTTTGAGCGCGTGCCCGTCGACGGATCGTCCAAGATGCCCGACGGCCACATGGATGCCATCGAGCCGTTTGACTACGACGCGCTGCGCCCGTTCTCGGTCGCCTATATGCCCGGCTACATCGCCAACCGCTACGACGAGGACTGCGAGACCTGCAAGGCGCGCGCCGAGCGCCGTATGGAGGAAAGCACCATCTCGGCCCTGCGCGAGACCGTCGTCGACGAATACGACGATGCCACGGTCGAAAGCAAGCAGCTCGACTACACCTGGGAAGACAGCGACTACGCGCTGTTCCCCGTCTGGATGCTCTCCACCTCGTGGAACGGCAAGAGCTACCTGTTTGCCATGAACGGCCAGACTGGACGCATGGTCGGCGAGCTCCCCTGCTCCAAACCCAAGCTCGCCATCGCCTCGGTGTTGTTCTTTGTGATCGGATTTGTCCTCTCCCGGATTCTCTTTATGGGCGAATACGCCTTCGATCCCGATTACCTCACTTTTGATATCGAGGGCATCCTCATCAACATCGTCGCGCCGCTGATTATCGTGATCATCGCGGATGTGCTGCTGGTAGGACAGCTCAAGACAGCCAACGAGGCCACCCACGCCGACGAGTACCGTGGCGAGCTCGACCTGGTCGAGAAGCACGACACCTTCAGTCATACCGAGACCACCGTTGTCATGAAGGACAACAAGGACGACTAAGCAGCCCGATCAACACCACCCGGACTTTGACGAGAAAGGAAGAACACCATGGGACTCTTGAAAGCTGGATTGGGAGCTGCCGGCGGCGTCATGGCCGACCAGTGGAAGGAATTTATCTATTGCGAATCGATGCCCGCTGACGTCTTGGCTTGCAAGGGCGTCAAGCGCACCGGCGGCCGCAGCTCCAACACGCGCGGCGAGGACAACGTCATCTCCAACGGCTCCGTC
>CALEDY010000028.1 GCA_937949355.1 uncultured Collinsella sp.
CGCCCTCATCCGACGCGCCTTCCGGGGCTTGTAGGGACCGGCGGGGGTAACTCTTTCCAACTCTGGGCAGATTTTTGACAAAAGGGGTGCAGAATGTGACCAAAAACAAATGGAAAAAACTGATTTTGGAGCAGATGTCTGCACTAGGGGTGCAGAAGGACGCGTATGATTCCGCGGTGGAGACTTTGGCGGGAATCCTCGAGCAACGGGACAAGACATTCAGGGAGTTTCGAGACTCCGGCGGAAAGTCGGTCATCGAGTACACAAATAAGGGTGGCTCGACAAACATGACGAAAAATCCGCTGCTTGTCCTTTGGGATGATCTGAACAAGAGTGCTTTGGCGTACTGGCGCGAACTTGGGATGACGCCCTCGAGCTATAAAAAAATGACGGGAGACGCGCCGCGCCTGGAAAAGCCGGGCGGACTGGCTGCGGCGCTTGCCAGCATTGAATCCGGTTAAAGGGAAAAACTGGCCGGAGGTCCTAGAGTACGCCGAAAGCATACGGGATGGCCGGAAGGTTGCGTGCAAGGAACTTCGCCAAGCCGTAGAAAGGTTTTTTTTAGACCTGGACAATCCCGAGTACTGGATGGATAGCAAAGCACCTGAGTTCTGCATCCGGATAATCGAAAAAACGATCTGCCACCAGCAAGGGGAGAAGCTGGACGGCACGCCGCTGCGTGGGATTCCGTTCAAGCTCGAGCCGGTTCACAAATTCATCGTTTACAATATTGTGGGCTTCAAGCTGTGTGGAACGGACGTCGTTCGATTTCACGAAGCGTTGATTTTCATTCCTAGAAAGAACATCAAGACGACCTTTGCCGCGGCACTTTCCTGGGCGCTCTCACTTCTTTACCGGCGCAGCGGCTCAAAGACATACATTGCGTCGGCGGCGCTGATGCAGTCGCTGGAGAGCTTCAATTTTTTGGACTACAACGTCCGCCGAATGGGTGAGGACGCAAAAAGCGGCGGGTGTGTCAAGATCATCGACAACAACAATGAGCATTCCATGGAGGCCACGCTTCCGGACGGCTCTTTTTTTATTCGCGCACTGGCGGCAAACCCGGACGCGCAGGATTCTCTCAACTGCAACATTGCAATTTGCGACGAGATTCATGCTTTTAAAACGCCGAAGCAGTACAACCTTTTCAAAGAGGCCATGAAAGCCTACACCAATAAACTGCTGATCGGCATCTCGACCGCGGGCGACAACGAGCAGGCATTCCTTGGGCAACGGCTTAAATATTGCCGAAAGGTGCTGGACGGAACGGTGAAGGACGAGCAATACTTTATCTTTATGTGTTGCGCAAATCCGGACGAAAACGGGAATATCGACTACACGAACCCGATCGTGCATGAAATGGCAAACCCGGCCTACGGCGTGAGCATTCGTCCGGATGAAATTCTGAACGACAGCCTGCAGGCGCAGAACGATCCGCAGCAGCGTAAGGACTTTTTTGCGAAAAGCCTGAACGTCTACACAAACGCGGTCAAGGCGTATTTCGACATCGAGGAATTCCGGCGGAGCGACGCCAAGTACAGCTGGACGCTTGAGGAGTTGGCAAGGATGCCGATCGACTGGTACGGCGGTGCGGACTTGTCGAAGCTTCACGACCTAACGGCTGCGGCGCTTTTCGGACATTACAAGGACGTGGATATCGTAATCACGCATGCGTTTTTTCCGATTGTCGCTGCGCATATTAAGGCGGAGCAGGACAACATCCCGCTTTTTGGTTGGCAGGACGACGGCTGGCTTACGATGTGCAACAGCCCGACCGTTAACCATGCGGATGTGGTCAACTGGTTCGTGGATATGCGGAAACGGGGGTTCAAAATCCGGCAGGTCGGGCACGACAGGAAGTTCTGCCGCGAGTATTTCATCGGCATGAAAGCGGCGGGCTTTCAGGTCGTCGATCAACCACAGTATTTTTACAAAAAGTCGGAGGGCTTTCGGCATATCGAGCAGAGCGCAAAAAACGGTGCTCTTTTTTATTTGCACTCGGAAGCTTACGAATATTGCGTGGAAAACGTGTCCGCCGTCGAAAAAACGGACGACATGATCCAATACGATAAGGTGCAGCCGGCACACCGCATCGATCTTTTTGATGCGTCGGTGTTTGCCTGCATCCGATACCTTGAAAGCCTTGAAAGAAACAGGGCGGCAAAGAAATGGTGGGGTGAAACTTGAGCAAGAAAAAAAGAAGCAGGCCTGCGCCGCGCGCCGAGCCGGTGCGCAGGAGCATCGCCTTTGCGGGCGCAGACCTGTGGGAATCTATCGAGTGCCGGGGCTACGTGAGCCTTGCGCAGAATCCCGAGATCTGCACGGCAGTGGACATAATCGCGCGGCTGATCGCGAGTATGACCATCCATCTGATGGAAAACACGGAGACCGGTGACATCCGGGTCAAAAACGAGCTAAGCCGCAAGGTGGACATCAGTCCGAACAACAATATGACTCGCGCGGCGTTTATCCACTGGATTGTGAAGACGCTGATGCTAGAAGGAAACGGAAACGCGGTGGTGTGGCCGGAAACGCGGCGCGGCATTCTGCGCGACCTCAAACCGGTGCCGCCAGCTTTTACGGCGTTCGTCCCGGATGGCGTGTGGGATTACCGTGTGGTGATCGCCGGGCAGGAGTACGACCCGAACGACGTGCTGCACTTTGTTTTGAATCCCGGAAGCTATTATCCGTGGAAAGGCGAGGGCTACCGTGCCGCGCTGTCAAACGTCGCGAACAATCTCAAGCAGGCGGCCGCCACGGAAAAGAGTTTCATGTCCAGCAACTGGAAACCGAGCATCATCGTCAAGGTGGATGCGCTCACAGAAGAATTCGCGAGCGCGGAAGGGCGCAGCAAGCTCCTGCACGAGTATATCGACACAGCGCAGGCGGGCGAGCCATGGATGATCCCGTCCGAGCAGTTCAGCGTGGAACAGGTTCGGCCGCTCACACTCTCCGACCTTGCGCTTGCGGATTTCGTACAGCTCGACAAACGGACGGTGGCGGCCATTCTCGGCGTGCCGCCTTTTGTTTTGGGTATCGGGGATTTTCACCGAGACGCCTGGAACAACTTTATCAGCTCCACGATCATGCCGATCGCGAAGAACATCGAGCAAGAAATGACCAAAAAGCTCCTGTACAATCCAGATTGGTTTTTTCGGTTTAACGCGCGGAGCCTTTACAACTATGACCTGCGTGACCTTGCAGCGGTGGCGGACGATCAGTATATACGCGGAATTATGCCCGGAAACGAGGTGCGCGACTGGATCGGACTTTCTCCGCTCTCCGGCCTAGACGACCTTGTGATCCTCGAAAACTACATCCCGCGCGGGATGATCGGAGATCAAAACAAACTGAACGGAGGTGACAGTACATGATGTATAAACGCACGGCTATGGCGCGGAGCGAAGGTTTCTGTACCCGTGCCGAGGGCGGAAATCTCTATATCGAGGGATATTTCGCCGTATTCGGGAGCCGGTACGAGCTCTGGGATGGTGCATATGAGACGATCGAGACCGGCGCATTCGACGGGCAAACGAACGGAGATGTTCGGGCACTCGTTAACCACGACACGACGCTTGTGCTCGGCCGTACAACGGCAGGTACGCTTTCGCTGCGCGTAGATGAGCGCGGGCTTTGGGGCAGCGTCACGATCAATCAACAGGATCAGGATGCGATGAACCTTTACGAGCGCGTGAAGCGTGGCGATGTAAATCAGTGCTCTTTCGGCTTTGACATCCTCGATCAGGATGTCGATTACAAGGACGGTGCGCCGACGGTGTGGCGGATTAAGGCTGTGAAGCTATACGAGGTTTCCGTCGTAACGTTCCCGGCTTATGAGGATACCTCGGTAGAGGCGCGCCGGAGAGATTTTGAACAGGCAGAAAAACGCAGAAAAGAGGAATGGCAGGCAAGGATGAAAAGCCGCCTGAAAGGAGAAGACAATGGCACTTAAGACAATCATGCTGCGCCGCAGCATTGAAAAGAAGCAGGCCGAGCTGGAAGCGCTCCGCCAGAAAGACGCGGAGTTTCAGACGCGTGAGGCTGAACTCGAGACGGCGATCAACGAAGCAGAAACGTCGGAGCAGGAGCAGGCCGTCACCGAAGAGGTAGAGGCCTTCGACGCGGACAAGACTGCGCACGAAGCAAAAAAGGCTGCGTTGGCTGGCGAGATCGAGGGCCTTGAAGCGGAGCTTTCCGAGGCCGAGGCAGCTGCTCCAACCAGAAGCAAAGAAAACCATCTCAAAAAAGAAAGGACGGAAAGAAAAATGGAAACCAATATCAACATCCGCGCGCTGCCCATGAGCCGACGTGCGTTTGACGCGCTGCCGATGGAGCAGCGCAGCGAAATCGTCGCCCGCGAGGACGTGCGCGAATTTTTTGTGCAGCTGCGCAGCATGAAGGGCCAGCAGCGCGGCGTATCCGGCGCGGAGCTCACGATCCCGGTCGTTTTCCTCGACATGATCGCGGAGAACATGTACAGGTATTCGAAGCTGCTGAACCGCGTACGTATCCGCAACGTCAACGGCGAGGCGCGCCAGACTATTGCCGGTACAGTGCCGGAAGCGGTGTGGACAGAGATGTGCGGCGCGATCAACGAGCTGACCTTTGTCTTTAACCAGGTCACGCTTGACGGCTTCAAGGTCTCCGGCTATGTGCCGGTGTGCAACTCGATTCTCGAGGACAATGACATCAACCTTGCGAGCTGGATTGTGGAGATGCTCTCCGAGAGCATCGGCCTCGCGCTGGATAAGGCGATCCTGTACGGCAAGGGCGCGGCGAGCAAGATGCCGCTCGGCATCGTGACCCGCCTCGCGCAGACCTCGAAGCCTTCCGATTATCCGGCAAATGCGCCGGAATGGGTCGATCTCCACACCAGCAACATCCTCAAGGTGGACAGCACGGCCGAACCGATCACTTTCTGGTCCGCGTTGGCTGTCGCAGCCGGAAACACCTTCACGCGCTACAGCCGTGGCCGCCAGTTCTGGGCGATGAACAGCAAAACTTACGCCAAGCTTCGCGCGAAGCTGATCGCGTTTAATTACGAGGGCGGTCTTGTCGCGCAGTTCCCGGGCACAATGCCGGTCGTCGATGGCGACATCGATGTGCTCGAGTTTATCCCGGACGGCGACATCATCGGCGGCTACGGCGATCTGTACCTGCTCGCGCTGCGCGCCGGTATGACGATCGAGTCTAGCCGTGAGGTGCAGTTTATCCAGGATAACACCGTTTTCAAGGGTAAGGAGCGCGCGGACGGTATGCCGGTCATCCCGGGCGCATTCGTCGCGATCAACATCAACAACGCGGCGGTCACGACCGTGATGGACTTTGCCGCAGATACCGCAAACGACGCGCAGCTTACCGCGTTGACGGTTGGCACAGAGACGCTGTCGCCCGTGTTTGCGACGGGTACATACAGTTATACGCTCGCGCCCACCGGAACGAGCGCAAAGATCGAGGCAACCAGCAGCCAGCCGGGCGCGAAGGTGGCAATCAGCTACAACGGCCAGAACGTGCGCAATGGCGGCACAGTGACATGGCTGACGGACGGCGCAGCGCATCCGCTTACGGTCACGGTTACGCAGGGCAACGCAGTGCGCGTCTATACGGTCTCGGTAACAAAGTAAAAAGCAAGGAGGTAAGCGACGTTGACGTTGACAGATGAAGACATTCTGGAGATTTTGAAGGTTGATCTGCAGGTTTCGAGCTCTGCGCTCGACCTGTATCTGCTTGTACTGATTACATCGGCCAGAGCTTACATCGCGCAGGAGGGCATCACGTTGACGGATACGGTGCAGGATGCGATGCTCGTCGAAATGTATGCCGCTTACCTGTACCGCCGCCGGCGCGAGGAAAACGTGCAGATGCCGCGCATGCTGCGGTGGGCGCTGAACAACCGGCTTTTCGGCCAGAAAGGGGCGGCAGATGGATGATCTCATTTTGCTGATCTCTGAAAGCTATAAAAAAGACGCGATCGGAAACGTCACGGTGACGGAGACAGCAACGTCGGTATGGGCGCACCTGCAGTCGGTCACGAGAGCAGAGTGGGCAGACGCCGGACAGAACGGCCTGCAGCCGCAGCTTGTCGCCGTGACGCCGATCGTAAATTACAGCGGAGAGCAGATCGTACAGATCGGCTCGGGTAAAAATGCGCGTCGGTATGCCGTGTACCGCACCTACTTCGGCCCGGACAGTGACAGCATCGAGCTGTATCTCGAGCGAAAGGCGGGTGTGGCGCGTGGCGCGGAAAATCCCGTTACAGGAGCTTGAGATCGAGATCGTGAAAGAGCTCAAGGCTTACAGCGACGAGGTCGCCGAAGGTATAAAAAAAGCGGTGAAGGACGTGGCAAAAGAAACGGTCCGCACGTTAAAAACGACATCTCCGCGGGATACCGGAGAGTATGCGCGCGGCTGGACGTCCAAGGTGGAATTTGAGAGCCCAGAGGATATCCGGGTGCGCATATCCAACCGCACAAAGCCGCAGCTCACGCATCTGCTCGAAAACGGGCACGCGAAGGTGAACGGTGGCCGCGTGGACGGCAAGCCACATATCCGCCCGGCCGAGCAGGCTGCTGCAGATAAGCTCGTGGGCGCCGTGAAGGTGGTGATCAAAAAATGACGCTGGAGAATCTATATCAGCTTTTGGAAAGCACAGGTTTGCCCGTGGTATATAGGGCATGGCCGATTGACGGAGCGCCTGAGATGCCGTACATCTGCTATCTCGCCGCCTACAGCAACAACTTTTCGGCGGACGGCGTCGTATACCAGCCGATCGATCATGTGCAGATCGAGCTCTACACAAAAGATAAAAATCCCGAAGCGGAGGGCAGGGTGGAAAGCGCCCTGTCCTCACTCTTTTGGGAAAAATCGGAAACTTATATCGATACGGAAAAATGTTATCAAATTTTGTACGAAGTTGAGGTGTAACAATGGCGACAAACGAAAACAAGGTGCAGTTTAACATCAAAAACGTGCACTACGCGGTGATGACCGCAGACGGCGAAACGCCGACGTGGGAAAATCCGGTCCCTGTGCCGGGCGCCGTGAATCTGTCGCTCGAGGCGAGCGGCGAGATCACGCCGTTTTACGCGGACGGCGTTGTGTACTACAAATCCAGTTCAAACAACGGCTACGAGGGCGACCTCGAGATGGCGCGATTTATCGACAAGATGCTGCAGGATGTCTGGGGATACGTGCTCAACGCCACCGACAAAACGATCATTGAGAATGTGGGTGTTGAGCCGAAGAGCTTCGCGCTCCTTTTCCAGATCGACGGCGACGCCGACAACGATTTGTATTGCATGTACAACTGCACGGGCACGCGCCCGGGCATTGTCGGCGCGACGAGTACGGACACCAAGGAGCCGCAGACGCAGACCAGCACAATTTCCGCCACGTCTCTCGAAAACGGAAACGTCTTTGCACGTACGACCAGTGAGACGCCGGAGAGTGTTCGAACGGCGTGGTTTACGAAGGTCTATACGCCTACCGCAGGCTGAGAAAGGTAAAGCATATGGAAAAAAGAATTCAAATTGACGGAAAGGAGGTGGGGTTTAGGGCTTCGGCCCTGACCCCGCGTCTTTACCGGCATAAAATCGGCCGGGACATGATCCAGGACCTGAACAAGTTGCAGAAGGCGTACACCAAAGCGCTACAGGGCATCCATGCCAAAAAACCGGCAGAAGATGCGCCCGCCGAAGAGCGCGAGGCCTATGAAGCGCTGGTGCACGAATCGCAGCTTGATGTGACCGACCTCGAAATTTTTGAAAACGCCGCCTACATCATGGCGCGGCAGTATGACGCCAACATTCCGGACACGCCGGAGGGGTGGCTCGACGGATTCGAGACGTTTTCGATCTACGAGGTTCTTCCGGCGATTCTCGAGCTTTGGGCGATCAACGCGCAGACGACGGCAAAGTCTAAAAAAAAATAAGACAAACTGTGCGTGAAGCGACCGGCGCGACCTTTATGCTCCGCTGCGCGGAGTTGGGGCTCAGTCGTGAGGACCTCGACGATATGACGGTGGGCATGGTCTACGATATGCTGATCGAGCAGGCGAACGACCAAGAAAAGTACCCGTATAAAGCAACGCAGGCGGATATTGACCACTTTTTTCCGAAGGGGTGAGTAGATGGCAGATCGAATCAAAGGCATAACAATCGAAATCGGCGGCGATACGACCGCGCTGTCTAAAGCGCTTTCGGGCGTAAACAAAGAGATCAGCACGACACAAAAGCAGCTGCGCGACGTCGAACGGCTGCTGAAGCTGGACCCGGGCAACGTCACATTGCTCGAGCAGAAGCAGCGGCTTTTGGCGGAGAGCGTGGAACAGACAAAGCAAAAGTTGGACTCTCTGAAAAACGCCGAAAAGCAGGTGCAGCAGCAGTTTGCGCAGGGAAAAGTCTCGCAGGCGCAGTACGATGCACTGCAGCGCGAAATCGTCGCGACGGAAGCGGAGCTTCGCAAGGCCGAAAAGGCAGCGTCCAGCTTGCAGGATGAAATCGCGCAATCAAAGGGCGAATCCGCTTTAAAACAACTTGGCGACGCGGCGTCCGAGACAGCCTCAAAGGTCAAGAAGATCGACGATAAGCCGATCGAGGACGTAGAAGATGCGGCCAAGGACGCAGACGACGCGCTCGAAGAAGCGGGAGACAGTGCGTCCAGCTTCGCCGATCACCTCAAAGCCGATATACTTGTCGAGGGCATCAAGCAAATTGTTTCCGGAATTAAGGATCTGAACGAGGAAACCAAAGAGTACCGCAAGATCATGGGTACGCTGGAAACCTCCAGCGAGGCGGCGGGATACTCCGCGGAAGAGACAAGCGAGGCTTTTTCTCAACTTTACGGGGCGCTTGGGGACGATCAGTCCGCTGCCACAACAACGGCGAACCTGCAGGCGATTGGTGCGTCGCAAAAGGATATAAACAGTCTGATTTCGAGTGCCGTCGGCGCTTGGGCGAAATACGGGGACAGCATCCCGATCGACGGCCTTGCGGAATCGATCAACGAAACAATCCGCGCCGGACAGGTGACGGGCACCTTTGCGGACGTCCTGAACTGGGGCAGCAAAGAGGGCGAGACCTTCGGCGTGATGCTCAAGGAAAACACCGAGGAAAACGAGGAGTGGAACAAGGCGGTGCAAGATGCTTCCAGCGCCGAAGTTTTTTTTAATCTCGCATTGCAGGACGCTGAAACGCAGGCCGACCGGACAAACCTCGTCTTGCAGGCTATGGCCGATCAGGGCCTCAGTGATGTCGGCGATGCATGGTACAGCAACAACAAGGACATCGTAGACGCCAACAACGCGCAGCTCGAATTTACGAAAAAGGCAGCCGAGCTTTCGGAGCGTGTGCAGCCTGTACTTACAGCTGTGCAGGAGGGCATAAACGGCATTCTGCAGGCGATTTTGGATGCGACGGCAGGCATCGACATGGATACCATCGTCGGATACGTCCAGAACTTTTTTGACGCGGTATCGAACGTCGTATCCTTTTTGATCGAAAACAAGGAAATCGTAATCGGTGTAATCGGCGCGATCGGTCTCGCGCTGACTGCGCTAAAAATCGTCGAGTTTGTGCAAAGCGTGATCAGTGGTATTTCAGCAATTTCCGGTGCGCTGTCATTCCTTGCAGCAAATCCCGTCGTTCTCGCTATCGCGGGGATCGCTGCCCTGATCGCGGTGCTGGTGTTGATTGTCACAAAGGGCGAAGAGATCAAGGCGTGGTTGGCCGGCTTTAACGAGTGGCTGCAGGGCGTTTTTGCTACGGATTGGACGGAAATTTTCGGTCCCGTTTTAGGAAATGTGCTGAATGGATTCTTCTCGCTGCTGAAAGGCATCTGGGACGGCGTTTATCAGATCCTCAACGGTGTAATCGATTTTATTCAAGGCATTTTCACCGGCAACTGGGAGCAGGCTTGGAGCGGTGTGCAGGAGATCGTCTCGGGCGTGTGGGACACCATCACTGGGATAATCACAGGCGCGTGCGACCTAATCGAAGGCATCCTTTTGGGGCTGGATAGCTGGCTGCAAGGCGTCTTTAAAACGGACTGGACTGAGATTTTTGGTCCGGGACTGGGCGACATTATCAACGCTTTTATGAAAAATGTTGAAAACACGTGGAACGCGATCAAGCAAATTTTTCAGGGTGTGCTCGATTTTATCAAAGGCGTTTTCACGGGCAACTGGAAGCAGGCGTGGCAGGGCGTCGTCAACATCTTCGGCGGCTTGTTTAACAGCCTCATCAGCATGGTAAAGGCGCCGCTGAACGGCATCATCGGGCTTTTGAACGGCGCGGTCGGTGCAATTAACAGCTTGATCGGAGGCTTAAACTCGATCAGCTTTACCATGCCGAAATGGCTCGGCGGCGGGCATTTCGGCCTCAGCATCCCATATATTCCGAGTATACCGTATCTGGCAAAGGGCGGCATCCTTTCACAAGGCTCGGCGATTGTCGGTGAGGCCGGACCGGAGCTGCTCACAATGATGGGCAACCGCGCCATGGTGCAGCCGCTCACCAGCAACACAACCAACCAGACCGACCTCGGCGGCGTCAATATCACGATATACGGCGCGCCTGGGCAGGACGTGCGGGCGCTGGCGGACATCATTATGGACGAAATGCAGAACGCAGCAGAAAGAAAGGCGGCGGTTTACGGTGCATAAATTTTGGTTTGCCGGGCATTGCTGCCGCGAGTACGGCATATATGTCAGCGGCGAAAACACCTTCAACGGCCCCGAAAGGGACTATGAGCTTGTGTCCATCCCCGGGCGGTCCGGCGATCTGATCCGAGATAACAAGCGGTATAAAAACATCACAGTGTCGTATCCGGCTTTTATCCACCGCGATTTTCTGCGGAACACGGACGCGGCGCGCGCGTGGCTCCTAGGCTCGCGGATGCAGTACCATAAGCTGGAGGACGACTACCACCCGGACGAATACCGTATGGCGATTTTTACGGGACCTCTGGATTTTGACACGCGGTTTTTAAACCGATCGGGCGAGACGACGCTAAATTTTAATTGCAAACCGCATCGGTATATCAAGGCGGGCACGTGGGTGCAAGCACTTAAAAGCGGCCAAGTCCTGCAGAACAACTGGGACGAATCGCTTCCGCTGATCCAGATCACGGGCAGCGGAAGCGGCATGCTGACGGTCGGCGGCGTCACTGTAACGATCGACAGCATAGACGGCAGCCTGACGCTGGACGCCGAAACACAAAACGCCTACAGCGGCCTTGAAAACAAAAACGGCACGATCCGCATCGCGGGCGGCGAGTTTCCGACCCTGCCCGCCGGTGAAACGCGGATTAATTGGAGCGGCGGCGTCACTGCGGTGGAGATCACTCCGAGATGGAGGGCATTATGAAACCGATTCTTTTCCCGTCCACCGCGACGGAGTTTAACACGCAGGGGCTCGGTGTCCTGACGGATGCGATCAGCTGCACGGTCACCGAGGAGCGCAACGGCGCTTTTGAACTGACGATGCAGTACCCGGACACCGGCGTAAATTTTGACGAGATCACGGACCGCTGCATCATCTATGCGATCCCGAGCCCATACCGGGCACCGCAGCCGTTCCGCATCTACCGGATCACGCGGCCGATGGACGGCATTATCATGGTATATGCCCAGCACATCACCTACGACCTCTCCGGCGTGCCGCTCAATCCCTTTACGGCAGTCAACGCACCGGACGCGCTTTCAAAGCTCAGCCTCAACGCGGCGGTGGATAGTCCCTTCACTTTTTGGACGGACAAGTCTACCGTCGCGTCTTTTGCTGTCTCGGTACCGTCGTCGACGCGCTCGGTTCTCGGAGGCTCATCCGGCTCGATCCTTGACGTGTACGGCGGTGAGTACGAGTGGGATGGCTTTACCGTCCGCCTGTACGGTCAACGCGGATACGACAACGGCGTCGTGATCAGCTACGGTAAAAACCTGACGGACATCGAGCAGGACCGCAACATCTCCAACGTGGCGACCGGCATTTATCCGTATTGGACAAACGCCGAGGGTACGCTCGTGACCTGCGACCCAAAGATTGTGAACGCGCCGGGCACGTACGATTTTACGCGCGTCGTGCCGGTGGATTTTTCCAACGATTTTGAGACGCAGCCGACGCCGGCGCAGCTCCGGGCGCGTGCGGAAAAGTATGTCGAGGACAACAAAATCGGAATCCCAAAGACGAGCATCACGGCGTCTTTCGTCCAGCTCGAGCAGTTTCCAGAGTACGAGGATTTCGCGCTGCTTGAAAAATGCGACCTCTGCGACACGGTGACGATCCGCTACCCGCAACTTGGCGTGGAGGCGAAGGCCGAAATCGTCAAGATCGAGACGGACGTGCTGCTCGGGCGGTACAACTCCGTCGAGATCGGCGACGTGCGCACCAACATCGCGGACACTATCGTCGGGCAGCAACAGGAGATCAAGCAAAAACCGAGCGAGACTTACTTGCGCGAGGCAGTGCTTGCGCTGACGGAGACCATACTCGGCGCATCCGGCGGTGCGGTGCGCTTGCTGGATACAAACAACGACGGCATGCCGGACACGCTGTACATCGCGGATGATCCGGACCCGACCAAGGCGCGCAAGGTGTGGCGCTTCAACCATGAGGGATGGGGCGCGAGCAAAAACGGCTACAACGGTCCATTTTCTTACGGAGCCACGCTGGAAAACGGTATGGTCGCCGACTTTATCACAGCGGGCACGCTCAACGCTGATCTCGTCAATATCACCAACTTGATCTCTGACCATGTTGTAAGCCGAAACGGAAGGTTTGAGATGGACCTGTGGGCGGCGGTACTAAAACTGATGGAAAACGACAACCTGCGCGTGCGCATCTACTCGACAGGTCAAGGTGCCGGAGGCCTTGTGCAGGTCTTTTCCGGCACCGTGACAAATGCGGGTGGCCTCGGCGAGGACGGCGCTTACTCGTACCTAGGGCCGACCGGCGCAGGCGTGGGCGAAAAAAGCGACGGAAGCTATGTCGGCACAATTAAATCCGGGACGCTGGTCGTCTACAACGCGGTTAAAACCGACAGCGGAAACGCGATACTGTCTGTGCAAGACGGGCAGCGCATAGGGCACTTTGACCGGCTCGCCATCGGAGGAAACGCGGATTTTGGTGTGTCGTGGGTGTGGGATCCGCAGCTCAGCCGTTACGTGCTCTGCAGCAATAACTAGTAGAGGAGGACAATAAAAAATGCCACTTGAAACAACGGCGGCGCTGCGCGTCGACCTGCTCGACCCGAGCGCGCCGCAGATCATACACGCGGTACAGGACGACAGCAACAGCCGCAAGATCGCTTTTAGCATCTACGCGGGCGGCGCGCAGTGGGATGTGCCCGATGGCACGCTTGTGACCGTCCGCTACAAAAAGCCGGACGGCACCGCGGGATTTTACGACACGTTGCCTGACGGCAGCACGCCGGCTACGACGATCGACGGCAACGTCGTGACCGTAGTTCTTGTGCCGCAGGCTTTTACGGTGCGCGGGAACGTGCCGGTACAAATCAAGCTGTACGATAGTGCGGGCGCCAGCATCGCGACGTTTGCGGTCGTGATGCACGTATCGGCCAATGTCGTCTCAGACGCGGAGATCGTCTCGTCAGATTACTACAGCGTCCTGACCAAGCAGATCGCCGATGCGCTCGCGGCGGCGTCGGGGATCGAGGGCAACGTCACCGCCGCGCAGGCAGCGGCAGAGCAGGCCGCATCTTCGGCCAGCGCAGCGGCAGGCTCCGCAAAAGCGGCCGCCGGCTCGGCGAGTACAGCCTCCACCGCAGCCGATCAGGCGCAGACAGCGGCCGCGAATGCCGACCAGTCCGAAACCAACGCCGCAAACAGCGCAAGCGACGCGGAAGACGCCAAGACCGCAGCGGAAACGGCAGCCGGCAGCGCCAGCGACGATGCAACCGCGGCCGCAAACGCGAAAACAGCGGCGGAGACAGCGGCGACGAATGCCGAAAACGCGGTGACGCCTGTGCTTGCCATACTGTCCAGCGGGGCCGGCGCGCATAACTCGGTCTACCGCGGCAAAAACCTCGGGTCAAGCGTGACCGCGGAGCAGTACGCGGCGATCGCCGCAGGTACTTTCGACGATCTCTATATCGGCGACTGCTGGACCATCGGCGGCGTGACATACCGCATCGCGGCATTTGACTACTACCTGCAAACAGGCGACACACCGTGCACGGATCACCATGCTACGATCGTGCCGGATGACTACATATACCTGCATGTAATGAATGGAGAGGCAACCTCTGACGGAGGATATTATGGCACGGAGATGCGTACTAGCGGACTGGATCAGGCGAAAAGCACCATCTTTGCCGCTTTTGGGGAGGCGCATATTTTGTCTCACAGACAGTATCTCACCAATGCGGTTGAAAACGGCCGCCCCTCGGATGCGTCATGGTACGACTCGACGGTCGAGCTGATGACCGAAAGAAACGTATATGGGTGCCCGTTCTTTTCGACCACGTCTGACGGGACCAGCGTCCCGGCGTTGTACAGCATAGACAGATCTCAATACCCGGTTTTTGCCTTTAACCCGCAGCTGCAGCGCCCGAGTTTTTGGACGTGGCTACGCGACGTCGCTACAGGAAGCGCTTTTGCCGGCACAAACAGCAACGGCGTGTCGAGCTATCTAAACGCACAAAACAACGCCGGCGTCCGTCCCGCGTTTTCGATCATCGGCTAAGCGCCGGAGATGCGGACAATCCCCGCACCGCCGGTGTGGCTGGATAAACTTTAAATTTTGAGGAGCAAAAAATGACGGAAGCAATTACAGTGGCATTGATTACGGGCGGCTTATCGCTGCTCGGCGTAATCATAGCAAGCGCCGCCGGAAACCAGCGAACAGAACAAAAAATCCAAGTCGCGCAGGCGGTAACGGACACCAAAATCGAAGAGCTCACGCGGGAGGTGCGAAAACATAATAATTTTGCGGAAAAAATCCCCATAATACAAGAGCAAATCAAGGTCGTAAACCACCGCCTTGCAGACCTGGAGGACATCGAAAGGAAGGATCACCAATGAAAACAAAGTGGAAAAATTGGCTCAAGGCCGCGGGCGTCCGCGCCGTGAAAACAATCGCGCAGACCGCTATCGCGACGATCGGCACCTCTGCGGTACTCAGCGAGGTGGACTGGATCGTGGTAGTCAGCGCGTCGGTGCTCGCCGGCGTGCTCTCGCTCCTCACAAGCATTGCCGGCCTTCCGGAGTTGCCCGACACGGACGGCGACGGTTTTCCGGATCAATAAAGGGCTATCCGAAAAGAGGTGATATAAATTGTTTATGCACGAGATCACATTGGACGGATACGCTGCGCAGTGTGCCGAACAGCCGATCCGCCTCGGCACGGCGGGCAGCTACGGCGTGGAGACATTGAGCGTGATGCGCAAGGGAGAATGGGTAGATTACGATATTATCGTCGCTTTCCACACGCCAAAAGGAGAATCCGTGCAAATACGCCTTGAATCGGATAATGCCGTGTCTGTCCCTGCGGAGGCCACTGCGGTTGCAGGCACGGGAGAGCTCACGTTTGCAGGCTACACAGACGGCGTGCGGCAGATCTCCGTGAGCCAAATCTATCGTGTGGCAGTAAGCGCGGGCACGGAGGGGATCGCCCCCGCCGAGCCTACGCCGGACGTGGTACAGCAGATTTTGTCGGCAGCGAATGAAGCGGATAGCAAAGCTGAACAAGCTCAAAAAGTTGCTCAAAGCGTCCGTGATGACGCTGATACAGGTAAATTTAATGGCCCGCAAGGCCCTAAAGGTGACACCGGCCCCATCGGCCCGCAAGGTCCGCAAGGCCCTAAAGGTGACACCGGCCCCATCGGCCCGCAAGGTCCGCAAGGCCCTAAAGGCGACACCGGCCCTGCCGTAGAACTGGACACCACCCTCACCCACGAGGGCGAAGCCGCTGACGCAAAAGCCACAGGTGACGCTATCAGCGCAGTCAAGGCCCGGCAGAATATCCTTGTGGGCAGCGAGACAGGCAACCCGGTCACTGTTGATGATGCCTTTGCTGCACCGCTGTGCGGGCTGACCATATACGGCAAGAGCACGCAGGACGGGACGCCGACACCAGATGCGCCTGTGCCTATTGTGAGCGCTGGGGATGGCGGGACGATTGCCGTAAAGATGACAGGGAAAAATCTGTTGTATATCCCAGATGGTAAAGGGACAGCAAGAGGGGCTACTATTACATCTAAAAACGGGATAATATCCATTTCTGGCACAGCGACTGAAGATGGGTATGTGTACCTCCCCGTTAAACAGATTAGTATACATGGCTTGGCGTTTTTGTCCTCAAACGTTTCTGGCGCGACAGTAAAACTTGTGTCGGAATCTTGGAAGGTGTTATTCACTCAAGGCCGCGCTGATAACACACAGGGAGTAATAACACGCATCTGCTTTGTTGTGAAGAAGGGAACAAACTACGATCTTAATGGTATAAATGTGCAGCTCGAACTTGGTTCAACCGCCACCGCCTACTCCCCATACCGTGAGCAGTTTCTAACCCTGTCCACCCCAAACGGCTTACTCGGCGTTCCTGTCACCTCTGGCGGCAACTACACTGACTCAAGCGGCCAGCAGTGGGTGTGCGATGAAGTGGATTTGGCAAGAGAGGTTATGGTGCAGAGGATTGATAAGGCGGCTCTCGACGACACAAAACCGCTTGCCGAACAAAATGCGATCCTTGCCACCCCCATCGAAACCCCTCTCACCCCTGCCGAACTCGCCGCTTACAAAGCGCTGACTACCTACGCGCCTGACACCGTGGTGCAAGCCAGCGACGGCGCGGGAGTTAAGCTGGACTACCAGCGGGACGTAAATCTCGTCGTCAAAAACCTTGAGGACGCCATTGCGTCCATGACTACCACCTAAAGGAGGATAAATAAATGGTACCAATCAAACAAAACTTACTTAGCCCGAGCAAATATGACTTGAAAGTGCCGGTGGAATCCTGCGCAAAGGACATGAAGTATATCGTCGTGCATAACACGGCGAACGATGCTTCCGCCGCGAATGAAATTGCCTATATGATTCGCAACGACAGCTCAACCTCGTTTAATGCGGCGGTGGATGACAAGGAGATTGTCATCGGCATACCGCTCGACAAGGGCGCATTCGCCGCGGGACAGCGCGACGGCAACGCGCACGGCATTCACATTGAAATTTGCTATTCGCTTTCGGGCGGGACACGCTTCGATAAGGCCGAGAAGAACGCGGCGGAATATATTGCAAAGCTGCTTACAGAGCGCAAATGGGACGTTTCGCACGTGAAGAAGCATCAGGACTTTGACGGCAAATATTGTCCGCACCGCACGCTTGACAAGGGCTGGCAGCGCTTTTTGAATATGGTGAAAAGCTATATGGAACCGGCAAAAAAGCCCGCCGCAAGCAAGTTTACCCCCTATCTCATCCGCAAAAACTGCCGCGACCCGCTGAACATCCGCAAGGGCCCGGGCACCAATTACGGCGTACAGGGCCAGATCAAGGACACCTTGCGCTACACGATCGTCGAAGAGCGCAGCGGCCCCGGCTCCGCCAAAGGCTGGGGCAGACTAAAGGCCGGCGGCTGGGTCGCGATGGACTGGGTGAAGAAGGTTTAAGCAAACGGCTACGCGGGCGTCATCGGCTCGGCCATTGATGCAATCCAGATGGAGTAAGTTGACAAAATCAAGCTAAATTGTAGTTGCGATTTACAAATTATTCGTAAAAATGCAAAATAGGCTCCCGTTCATCTGTCAACTTTTTTAGCAAACGATTTGCTAAAAAAGCAAACTATAAGCAAGTTGCAAGCAAAGCAAAAGCCGCAGGGCTTCATCTTTTTGATGGGCTCTGCGGCTTTTTTATTTATAGTTGTTTGGTTTTAAGATTCTAAGATTTCTGTTTTCACAACTTTCGTGGGAACAATAATGCTATGCTTTCCGTCTTTTTGAGGTATTTCTAACTTGATGGTTCGCGCAGCAGCATCAAAAGCTTCCTTGTAATTTCTCTCCGCGACAGGTAAAACATCACACCACGCTAAGACTTCACAGCCATGACCGTTTAGATCGTTGCTGTAGTCACAATATAATCCTAACCGATTAAGGTTAGCCATTTCATAAAATCCGTTATGGACATGCTCAGGCAGTTCAATTGTTACTCGCATATGGCTTGCGTGACACGGACTGCCTTGACGCCACCCGTTAGGCATGCGGTGCGCTGAATATACGTCTTGGTGCAACACAACAAAGGTTTTCGTTTCGGATGGGCCAGAATTTGTACTGACCTTCGTCCCGTACATAAGTTTTAATAAAAGTTCTGCTTTTTCCATTTTGATTTTCTCCGTTTGGATTGTTTTTATTTTCTGTCTTTGTCCTTTTGATATCTATATTATATCACCATGGTGTTATAAAGTCAAGCGTTTTTTCAAACTTTTTTCAAAAAATCTTGATTTTTTTCGGAACACAAGCTATACTATATGCGTTCGGATTTCCTCCGAACGTCGCCCCTTTCGGGGGCGCGGAATTAATAAAATGTTTCTGCAGTCCTTTTGACAATTTCGGCACAAACAGGCAAAAGCCCCGATATGCGGATCAGCTACCGGGGCTTTTGCTTTACTCTTCGTCATCTTCAAGCAGCTCTTCGGGGCGAATAGATAAAACTTTCGCCAGCTTGCATGCGCTTTGGAGTTGAGCTTTGTTTATATCTTTCGTTTTTTGCTCGTAAGCTTGGATTGATCGCAGCTTTACGTTTGCTGCGTTGGCTAATTGAGATTGAGACAATCCGCGCTCTAATCTTATCCGTTGTAAATTTGTCATTTTTTAGCTCCTTTACTTTATTCGGTGGATTGTGGGAAACATATTATCCGCATTGCCCGCATTTACAAAAATCGGCGCTACCCATTTAAGGATCAGCTTACGCGTACCGTCTTTGCGGCTGCCCTGCCAAAAATGGTGGTAGTGCCCGCGGCGTACATGGGCGGCGACTTTCGTGCGCGTGCCGGTGTGCGTGCTGCCGGACTTTTTGCGTTCGCGCGCCTCCTCCTGCTTGTGGTAGCGGATCGCCTGCCCTATGCGGTAGCCTACTTGCGCTGTCCGCGATTTTACTTTTTTTGTGGGTTGCGGCGTTGCTTCAGCTTTTTCTTTCTCCGCGTCAACTTCCTCTGGGGCCGGGCTTGTATATTCTATCTCTGCGTTTTGTGAGCAGAGATATAGCAAAAGTGATAAACAATGCTCAAGCACTATTTTGTTTGCCTCATACTCTTTTTTATAAATCTCTTCGGTTTGGCGCATATACTGCTCTTTGTCTAAATGAGGATAAGAGAGCAAAAGTGCATCTGTTACCTCGGGATCATCCAGCGCCCGCATCAGCTCCATGTAATCCGCTCGCATACACCTCTCAAGCGTTGCCCGCCGGAGTGTCAGATGCAAAGAGCGTTGCTGCGCCGGTATGTAAAATTTAATGCTCGGCACTGCATCACGAGTGGGCGTAAACTCTCTATCTTTCGTGGCAAAAAACGCTATTGGTGTATTCCGCACGGAGATGTAAACGCCGTCATACGGCATCGCGTCCAATGCTTCAACCGGCAAATCCGCGGCGCTGTCAAAACTGTCTATGAGCTCTTCGGCGATATTTGCATCAAAATCATAGATGCTTTTATTTTTAGCCCATGCGGCCAGCGCGTGTACACGGGGGACGATTTCCTCTTGCGCCTTTGCCGTGGGGACTTTGTACTTTCCTCCGAGCGTATTGGATACATACGCAGAGGCAAGCACCGGCAACCCCGAAGCGGCTTGCACCTCGTCCAGCTCCCGGAAAATTCCGGGAAACTGTTGGGCGGTGTAGTTGAGGAGTTTTTGCGGCTCCAACGAGATTTTTTTAGCCACGGTCAAGCCCTCCGAAGAGCTGTAATGCCCCAAATATCGAGCCACTTATTTACATACTTTTGGTCATCCTCGTCGCACTCTTCCCACAGCGTCGCCGGATCGTTGAGGATTTCCTCCGAAAAATAATCAATCTGATCTTGATCTCCCCAGTCTTCGAGATCGCTAAGCGTTAAAGGCTCTTCTTCTGTTTCAAGCAACCAATCTCCGTAAAGTCCTTCAATGTCTCGAAAAAGCCTAAAAGTGCCTTCGCTATTGGTAATGTAAGTTTTTTTCATTGTTCCCACCTCCTTAAAATCCCATTTTTTTCATGTTCCACGTCGGGCGCCAACCGGCGTCAACAATTCCGCGCTTTCCGTTCTCCTTGAGCACTTCCCCGAGGATCAGGTCTGCTAACTTTCCATAGCTTTCGCGGCGATCAATGACTAAGCTTGCTTTGACTTCCGGCATTGCCTGCACAAGCTTTTTGATTTCGGCCTCATAGCGCTTAGCGGCCTCGCTGTAAAACTTAACCTCCTCGCAATATGTGCTTACTTCGCCGTGCGCTTTTATTTTTTCTTCGGAATCAGATGCAATATACATCAAAAAATCATACGGGCCGCTTACAATTTTCTTTGCCCATTCGATTTGCTTTTCGCTGCCGACAAACTTAAACATTGTGTTCATCATCTTAATTTCCTCCGTTTGTTTGAATTGATTTTGTTTTTCTTTCCTTTTTACATCTATATTATAACACTATAGTGTTATAATGTCAAGCGTTTTTTCAAACTTTTTTAAAATCTCGATTTAACAGACGGGTGAAAAGCGTGTTGCATATCGTGTTGCATTTTGATAAAAAACGGCTTAATTTCATCAAAATTAGTTTTAAAACATAAAAATATTTTTGAGAAAAAACAAAGAAAAACCCGCATGAAATCTAAGCTTTTTAGACTTCATGCGGGATTTGAGTTTGGTGCAGGTAACAGGACTTGAACCCGTAATATATACACGCAAAACCCGCATAAATTCTATATATTTTGAAACATGTGTTGCTTTTCGTGTTGCATTTTGCTTTTATCCGTAAGATTTTGTAAATCGGTCAACGATTTTTGCGTTAAAGTCCTTTTGCTCATCGGATAAAACGTGCTCGTAGATTTTGTCGAGGACTTCGCGATTCTCCCAGCCGCCGCGCTGCATAATATAGAGATCCGGCACGCCCATAGCGTGCAGGACGGAAGCGGAATGGTGGCGCAGATCGTGAAAGCGGTACGGTTTACCCAATACGCGCATGGAGAGCGTACGGAAGAGGTTTGATATTGTGATAGGCGAGTACGGGCATACGCGCTCATTATCTATGCTGCGCAGCTCATCAATGATAAATTTCGGCAGCTCCACAAATCGAGTGCCGGCGGTTGTCTTGGTAGACTTAATAACATACTCGTGATTATCGTCACAGACCATAGCCTTGTTAACCATGACGCCGTTATCATGCACGTCGCTTTGCGTCAGTGCACATATTTCGGAGCGGCGCAGGGTGCCTACGGCAGCCAATAAAATAGCTTGGTGCATATTAGTGCCCTCGGCAGCCTCCAGCAATGCCTTTACCTCCGCTTCGGTCGGGATGGTGATTCTTGCCTTTTGCTTCTGCGGCAAGCCCGTGGAGAGCTGGAAAGAGGGATAATATACGCCCAGCACGGCAGATAAAAGCCCATGGGCATTGCGCACGGTCTTTGGCGCATGATTTGCCGCGAACTGGTTTATGGAGCGCTGCACGGCCTCATGCGTAATGTCACGCAGCTTTAGCGGCATAATGTCTTGCAGGTCATTCCGGGCGCTTCGGCGGTACTCGCGTATCGTAGAGGGCGAGAGCACGTTGGTTTTGCTGTCGATATAGCGCGTGTATGCCTCTTTCAAGGTCATGTCTCCGGCGGATGCGGTGCGCTGCTTGCCGTCCAATTTGTATTCTGCCGCCATGTATTCGGCTTCTTTTTTTGTCGTGGCGGTAAATGATTTGTAAATTCGCTTTCCGGTGGCGGGGTCCGTGTAATCGTATAGATTTACGCGCCAGTTACCGGAGGGCAGTTTTTTAGCTTTTGCCATTGTACAACCTCCTATTTTAAAAATCCCGTAGATACATTTTGTATCCACGGGATTTTGTTATTTGAGCAAACCGCCGGAAGCGGAGCGAGCCTGTATCCAGCCGCGATCTAAGTTTACGATGTCGTAGCCAAAAAGGAAGCAGACGAAAAGCACAAGGATAATGCAGATAATCAAGCAAATCCGAATCAGCCGCCGATCTTCGTTGTGCTGGCGCATAAATTGTGCTTCTTGCTGCGCGAGTCGCACAATCTTATCTTCGCGTTCAAACTCAATGCTTTTCTTCAGGTACTCGATCTGCTCGTTCTCGGAGCCTTCGTCCGGCATCGGCGGTGTAACGATGTCATATTTGACGGCGGCAAGGATAGATCTAAGCACAACGATGCTCGGGTCGGCCTGCCGCTTAAAAATGCGAATGATTGTACTTTGGGAGACATTACAAGCGTCCGCAACGTTTTGATAAGATAAGTTGAGCGCGACGCGTCGAGCTTCCAGTTTAGGCACAAGCGCGTCTAAATTGATTGTCGAAAAATCCATAAGAAGCACCTAATTTGTAATTTAAGTCATATATAAAGTACTGTTATGCAAAATTGAATATTTACACCACCGTTTGAGAGGCCTATTATTTAATCAAACGAAAGGCTTATCTGTAGGTGATAAGCGTGTTAAATCCCGTCCGGTTTCCCGTCATCCCCTGATTGGGAATAGAATTAAATTTTATGTCCAAGATTTCGTAGCCTTCTCTTTGCATGCAGTTTAAAACATAGTCAATTTCCGTTGTGTATTTTTCATCGCACTTAAAGACCTGATTGGCAAGCTGGGAAAAACTGTTTATCAGCACGACGTGAACCGCACCATCTTTTTGAGCTAGATATGGGCGCATATTTGTATAGACATTTTGTGCGGTGTTTTTTTGGTTTCCTGAGAACAAAGCCATAATATTTTACCTCATTTCGTATATTTACCTCATAATTTAACTGTATCATATCACTAAAAACGCACGTAGTCAACAAATAAATAAAAAATTTTTTTATAAAAAGAACGGAGTTGAACAAATGAAGACGGTAGAAACAAGGGAAGAAAACAGAATCCGAAAAAACTTAATAGACGCAATTTCAGAAATGCTGCTGGATCTCCCCGTAGATACTTTGCGAAAGATTTACATATCTGTATCAATATGGGCGGGGAAAATGTAGGCGCACAAAGCAAAAGGCGAGGACCGTTAAAAATTCGGTTCTCGCCTTTTTTATTTGTCTTCCGACAATATCTCGCAAATCTTCTCAAGCCCTTTTACAAAAATCGGCAGATACTCATCGGGTAGCTGCGCCATAGCGCGAAGCAGTCGGCTTCGGTCGTCATCATCGATTTGTGCTCTGGCAAAAATCTCCGCCAATGCTTCCTCACGTGTTTTCTGCTTAAACATTTCGCCTGCACCGGTACGCAACCAGATTAGATCGACACCAAAAACACGGCAAATATCGGCGATTGTGCGATCTCCAATTCCTGATTTTCCAGAACAAATAAGGCTCAAACTACCTTGTTTTATTCCTATCTTTTCCGCAAACTCAGACTGCGTAAGGGACGAAGCTTTTAAGACCTTTTGCACACGCTCGTTTATTGTCTCCATTCGTTCACCTCCTTATATAGTATTATACCATAATCCGAAATAAAGTCAACGAAAAAATATTTGCCACCAATAAAATAAAGCTTGACAATATAGCCCACCTATGGCATTATATAGGTAACAAATAACAGAGAGCAAAAAAAGGAGGTAAATTTAATGTACGAGGTCTTAACGCATGAAGCAGAAAAAGCTATCCAGATCGTTAAAGCTGTGCCTGCGGACAAACGCGCTCTTGCCGTGAAAATGGCAGAGATTTACGCCGCAGGCCTTGCGGACGGCGTGGAACTGGTAACAATGCGCACCGAGCGCAAAGACGCAGACGCGACCAACCCGAAAGCGGTGTGAGTTAAGGAGATAAAGGAGGAAGCGGAATGAGAATCGAACCCGGTATGCACTTTAAGGGCATTGTGAACGATTGGGAAATTGAGGTGACGGCAGCGAACGAAAAAGCCGTGACCTTTAGGGACTGCAAAGGCGGAGCAAAGCACTCCGTAGGGCGTGCAATGTTTGAGCACTTGCAGATCACGGAGGTAAAAGCATGACTTTCGTGCTCAATCAAAAAGCCGATATGCTGTTAAACGTCGAGCGATGTAGTTACTTGTATGTCGGCGAGGACAACTGCGTAAAAGCCATTATGGACGGCGCAAAGATGGTCAGGGTCGGCACGTACACCGATTACGATTGCGCGTGTGCGGCGTTGGAAGACGTAGCGGCGCGGATAAAAAGCGGTGACAAGCTTTGCAGGTTTGCAGCTTCGGAGGCGATGCTGACTAAAGTTGTAAATTCACGCGATCCGGCACGGGACAAATTTGCCGCCAACGGCAAAAAGACGGTTCGCCGCGGCGGATCGTAATCGCACCGCCCCAGTTTTACCACATGCCGCCCGAAAACTAATCCTCCCCTGAAAACCATGGATGTACACTCCTTTCGTCCTAACAAACATAGATACTGCATAATTTTTGCTTTGGGCGGCAGGTGGTAGGGCTGGGGACAAAAACACAAATAAAGAAAGAGGAGGTAAACAATGCCAAGATTAAAACCATCGCCCGCAGAACAGCGGAGACAGACATTTAGGTCGATTATGCGTTACAACGCCGACCGCATGGGCCTGACGACCGACGAAAAGACTGCAAAATACTTGGGTATATCCCCGCAGCTTTATAGCTACCGTATGCGCAACCTTTCAGCGTGGTCGTATGAAGACTTGTGCAACATCTTTAAAAAACTGCGTTTCTCGCAAAGCGACATCGAGACGCTGTTTAAAAATTGACGTAGGAAAGGAGGCAACAACATGATTTTAGTTTTGTGCGGCAGTATCGCTGCCGGATGCGCGCTCATCACGCTGGCCTACGGCGCGGAGAAAATCCTCGAAAGCGCCGTAAAGCCGCCAAGGAGAAGGAAAAGAGCCGCCCACCCCGGTGCGGAGATCATCGACCTCGGCAAATACCGCAGCTGGCGCGACGCCGTGCGCGTGTATGAGACAGTGACAACGGATAGAGAGGAAAGACAAGCGTGAAAGTTTATAAGGGCACAGACAAAAACATGCAATGCCGAGGCAAGCAATATGAGCTCGGCAAAAAAGAGATCGATGACGGCGCAATCCGCTGCGGGGATAAAGGATATCACTCGTGCGAGGCCCCGTTTGATGTGCTGCGGCATTATCCCAATATCAACGGCAACCGCTTTTTTGAGGCAGAAGCGGGTGGCACAATCGATAAAGCTGAAAATGATGATACCAAATTAGCATCATCAGAATTAACACTCAAAAGCGAAATCGGTTTTGCGGGGCTTGTAAAGGCGCAAATAGAGTACACCCGCAAAAAAGCCGAAAGCGGAATCGCAGGCGGAAGCGGGAGCAACCTCATAGGCGGAGGCTGGAGCAACCTCGTAGGCGGAGACGGGAGCAACATCGTAGGAGGCAACGGGAGCAACCTCATAGGCGGAGGCTGGAGCAACCTCGTAGGCGGAGACGGGAGCAACATCGTAGGAGGCAACGGGAGCAACCTCGTAGGCGGAGACAGGAGCAACCTCGTAGGCGGCAGCTGGAGCAACCTCGTAGGCGGCAGCTGGAGCAACCTCGTAGGCGGAGACAGGAGCAACCTCGTAGGCGGCAGCTCATCATTGATCGTGGGCCGGAACAAGTGCAAAGCAAAAGGCGGGATCCACTCTGTGATTGTTTTGACGGAATGGAAATACGATGCAGACGACAATTATGTCCCCGTAGCCGTAAAGGCAGACGTTGTTGACGGCGTGCGGATCAAAGCTGATACGTGGTATACGCTCAAAGGCGGCGAATTTGTCGAGGCAGACACATGAGGACAAAAGGAAAGTGCCCCGGGCTGCGGGAACAGTCACAGGGGCACAAAGACAAATTTACCGCTATTATTTTAGCAAAAACGGGAGGAAAAGTCAATGGTAAAGTATAAGCAGATCATGCAAGTGAGCCTTTGCGGCAAAATCGAGCGAACAACATTTAACGATGTCACCGTAAACGGCGGCGATGTAATGGACATGATCGGGAAATGCCTACGAACAGAAGGCATTGAGCGCGGTAAAATCCGCATTACGGTGCTCGAAGAAATGCCAGAGGAGGTGGAAGCAAATGAAACTGTATGAAATTGCAGAGCAGTACGAAGCTTTAAGACAGTTGGCGGAGGACGAAAATCTCTCCCCCGAAGCGCTCGCAGACACGCTTGAAAGCATCGATGATGAGTTTGAAACAAAAGTGGACAGCATTGCGTGCATCATCAAAGATGAGCTGGCAACGGCAGACGCGATCAAAAAGGAGATCGATGCGCTGACCGCACGCATGAAGCGCCATGAATTAACAGCAGAGCAGCTTAAAGCCTACACCATGCAGCAGATGCAGGCGGCAGGCAAAAACAAGATTGAGACGGCGCGCAGCGTGATCTCCGTAGCAAAAAAAGCACCGGCGCTGGAAATTGAAAACGCCGATGACTTTATCGCATGGGCTACGCTGGAGCATGAGGAGTTTATCCGCCAGAAAGCGCCGGAAATCAACAAAGTTGCCGTGCGCGATGCGCTGAAAGCGGGCGAAACCCTCCCCGGGGCTAAGTTGGTAGCCGGATACAGATTGGCGGTGCGCTGATGAGCAACATGGATATTTACAACGCTGTAAGTGCTGTGCCGGATAACGCACAAAAACGGATCACCGGCGGGCGCCTCAACGGCATGACGGACATCAACCCCATGTGGCGTATACGGGAGCTTACAGAGCTATTCGGGCCGTGCGGCATCGGCTGGAAATACAAGATTGTGCGCGAGTGGCTTGAGAGCGCCAGCACCGGCGAAGTAGGCGCATTTGTAGATATTGAGCTGCAATACAAGATCACGCCGGACGCAGATTGGTCAGAGCCTATTCCAGGCACAGGCGGATCAAAATTCGTGGCTGCGGAAAAGGGCAATAATTTGCGTGCATCTGATGAGTGCTACAAAATGGCGCTCACGGACGCGATCTCCGTAGCCTGCAAAGCTTTAGGCTTCGGCGCGGACATTTACTGGGCGGCAGGGCGCACAAAGTACAACGCTGCCCCGCCGGAACAGGATGAAGAATATACCTGCGCGCAGTGCGGCAAAACGATCCGCGACGGAAAGAAAAAAGACGGCAGCACATGGAAAGCGGGCGATATTGCGTTGTACTCGCAAAAGCGGTATGACCGTCAACTGTGTTTTGAATGCCTGGGCAAAGAGATCAAAGCTGAGAAGGCAGGTGGCTTGAATGGTACAGCTTGATTTTACCGCCGCCCGTGTGAACGAAGACGGAGAGTTGTGCCTCAAAGTTATCAACGTACCCGCTGCAAGACAGTTTGTGCTCAATATGCGCGAGCGCATGTATACGTGCGAGGTAAAAGAGTACCGGCAAAAGCGCAGCTTGGATGCAAATGCCTATTTTTGGGTGCTTTGCGATAAGCTTGCAGAGGCGACGAACCAGCCTAAAGAGCTGATCTACCGCGAAGCGGTGCGAAACATCGGCGGCAACTGCGATACGGTGTGCGTGATAAATTCCGCCGTGAACAAGCTGCGGCAGATGTGGCAGCATAATGGGCTCGGTTGGGTAACGGATGTACTGCCCAGCAAAGTGCGGGGCTGCACAAATGTGATTGTATACTACGGATCCAGTACATACGACAGAGCGCAGATGGCGCGTCTGATCGATAATATTGTACAGGACTGCCGGGCAGTGGGCGTGGAAACGCTCCCGCCGGACAAGCTGGAAGCCCTGAAAGATGAGTGGGCAAGATGATTGGTGAGTGCTTTATTTGTGGTTGCTATGGTGTGGTCGAGCGGCACCATATATTCGGCGGTGCGCTGCGCAAGAAAAGCGAGCGCTACGGATTGGTCGTTACGCTGTGCCATAGTTGTCACAATGAGCCGCCCTACGGGGTGCACCACAACGCCAAGGCGATGCAAAAGCTGCACGAATACGGGCGGCGCAAAGCTATGGTGGAAAACGGTTGGAATATCGATGATTTCCGCCGAAAGTTTTATAAAAACTACCTTTAAGGTTGTTCTTCCGTCCGCGAAAGCGGGTTGCTGATCCGTCTTAAAGGGTATGTTTCAAAATTTGAGAGGTGAGGGCAAATGCCAAACACAGATGTGGGTATCCCTTACTTTCCTTTGCAAACGAGCCTCGATGAAAAGTTTGAGCTGCTCGAAGCCGAGTTTGGCGTGCAGGGGTTTGCCGTTGTGATAAAGCTGTATCAAAGGATATACAGCCGCGGCTACTACTGCGATTGGACACCGGAGGTTGAGCTTCTGTTCGCCCGCGCGTGCGGGCTGGGTTGTTGCCCCGTCTCCGAGATAATTAAATGTGCGACCCGCAGAGGTATTTTTGATGCTGATTTGTTGGACAAATACAACGTGCTTACCTCTAAAGGCATACAGATGAGATATTTTGAGGCAGTCCGCCGCCGCAAAACGGTGGAAGTTGTAAAAGAATACCTCTTGCTGCCGCACAACCTTTTACCGCCAAATGTAAGCATTTCGAGCTTAAATGTCAACATTTTGGGTATAAATGTTGACAGAAAACAACAAAGGAAAGTAAAGGAGAGTAAAGGAGAGGAGAGTAAAGTAAAGGAGTATGCGCAGAGCGCGGACGAGTCCGCCTCAGCGCCGGTATACCGACTGATACTCCATGACGGCTCTTATTATCCGATAAGCAAAGAGGACATAAGCAAATGGGCTGCTCTATATCCGGCAGTAGATATAGAGCAAGAAATACGTAAAATGATCGGCTGGAGCGAGGCAAACCCGCAAAACCGTAAGACAAAGCGCGGCGCATTGGCGTTTATCAACCGCTGGTTGGCGCGCGAGCAGGACAAAGGAGGGGCAAGACGTGAAGAGTTTCCGCGAAATGATACCGGCGTCAATCCGTATGAAAAGTACGGCGGTACGCTCGTTTGATGACTACCGTCAGCGTCAAATCGATGTGATAAATGCACTGCCGGGTGATCTGCCCGGCATGGACTGCCCGGAGTGCAAAAACAAAGGCGTGATCTATGCGCTCGAAGACGGCTACGAGGTAGCGAAAGAGTGCAGCTGTATGGCGGTGCGCAGATCGTGGCAGCGGATAGAGAAAAGCGGTCTCAAAGATATCATGAACCGATACACTTTTAAATCCTACGAAATCCGCGAACCGTGGCAGGAACAGATCATGCGCAGCGCGTGCGATTATTGCCGGAGCCCCGAAGGATGGTTTTTTGTCGGCGGGCAGGTCGGCGCGGGAAAAACGCATATTTGCACCGCCATTGTAGGCAAGCTGCTCAAAAGCGGCAAATCGGCAATCTATGCGCCATGGAAGAGGATTGCGGCGGAATTAAAAGCCTGCCTCAATGAGCCCGAATATACTGCACGTATGGACGAGCTGATGAAAACAGACTGCCTTTACCTAGATGATTTTTTGCGCACAGGCGTGGGAGACAATGGCAAAAAGTCACCGCCGACGCAGGGAGATTTAAACCTTGCATACGAGATCATCAACAACCGATACAACGGGCGCAAGCTGACCGTGATTTCTTCCGAGCTGACAACGGCGGAAATTTTACAGCTCGATGATGCGATCGGATCGCGTATTGCCGAGCGGGCCCGGGCGCATACAAACAACATTAAGCGGGATATATCCCGTAATTACAGATTAGGAGGATTTTAAAATGAGTGCAAGTAATGGCGTACATATTATGGGGCGTATCACAAGAGACTTGGAGCTGCGGCATACGCAAAGCGGCACCGCTGTGTGCCAGTTTTGCGTGGCGGTGACACGCAGCTTTAAGGACGCTAACGGCGAGTACCAGTCGGATTTTATTGATTGTGTGGCATGGCGCAACTCGGCGGAGTTTATCACAAAATATTTTAGCAAAGGTGGGTTGATCGCGCTTGACGGAGAGCTCCAGACACGCAACTATACGGACAAGGACGGCAACAAGCGGAAGGCGACTGAGTTGCTTGTGAGCAGCGCCGCTTTCACGGGCGAAAAGCGAGAGGCCGCTGCAAAACCGACACCAACGGAAGATGATTACAGTGCTATTTCTGACGATGATTTACCATTCTGAGGAGGGCGCATGAAAATCAAATTTATTATACCGGGCGAACCGCAGGGTAAAGCCCGGCCGCATGTAGTGAGGATGAAATCCGGGCGCAGCATGAGCTACACGCCGGATAAAACCGTAGCGTATGAAGAGCTTGTAAGACAACGGTTTTTGGCCGAAGCACAGGGTAGGCGCTTTGACGATGATGCACCGATAGATATAATCATTACAGCGTTTTTGAGTATCCCGAAGAGTGCCAGCAAGCAAAAACAAATGTTGATGACGAGCGGCGCACTTTTCCCGCAGAAAAAGCCGGACTTGGACAATATCATGAAGATTGTGTGCGACGCCTTAAACGGTTTTGCTTACAGAGACGACGCGCAGATTGTGAACGCAAAAATCTGTAAGCGATGGTCGTCGGATATACCGAGCGTCTGGGTGACGATAGAGGGAGAGGAGCGCAAAAGCGATGGACATGCGTAAATTTAGCGCAACAGGCATTAAAGAGCCGTACTACATAATGCTTTCAGGGACAAATCGGCGGGCGAGCTGCCGAGGCTGCATATACCGGCGCGGGATAGGTTCGCGCGGCGACCGATACAGCGTGTGCTGCTATTGCTATGATACGGGCCTCCCACGCGGATGCCCGCCCGAAAAGTGCGACAAGAAACGGAGGAAACGATAAAGCAATGAAAGCTTTACAGCGATACCAAATGAGCAAAACGGAAAAAGCGGCATTGAAAGCGGAAATAGCGAGGCAGGTGCACGAGCTCGATGAAAAGTTTTCGGCTGAAATCTGCGCCATGCTGCTTTGGGCATTGCACGAAGAGTTTGGTTTCGGCGCCGACCGTCTTCGCCGCGTGTGGGACTGCGTGGCGGTGCATCGGGCGGAATTGCTAAAACATTACGATATGCAGGATAACGCCGAGTTTATTTTGCTTTACAAGCTGCGCCAGATCGGCGTGGATGTGGAAAAGTGGACGGCGGAACCGCAAACGCAAAAGGTGGTGCTGAAGGAATGACGCAGCGTCTGGGCCCGTGCCCGCAGAACTGCCCGGACAGGTACGTAAACGAGCATGAGACTTGTCACAGCACGTGCCAAAGGTACATGAGATACAAGCTCACAAAATTGCTTGAGGGTAAGCAGCGCGCGAAAGCAATAGACGAGGTTGGATTTTGGCGAGACGTGGGTAAAAATCTGCGGAAGAAAAGTGAAAGGAAGGCAAAATAAATGGCGAAAGCAAATCAATGCGATATATGCAAAAATTTTTACGCAATTAAGGCGGATAGCGTTGTAATTGTAATTAAAAGGCCGTTTTTTTACGTATTTGATGATTGTTATGATGTGTGCCCGGAGTGCGCAAAAAAAATTGAAGCCTTTATCAAAGGCAAAACTGAGGAGTTAAAATGACAACAGATGAACTCATCAAGGCGCTGGAGCGTATGAAACCAGAAACCGGCTCACGATCTTTTTGTTGCCTTGGGTGCGGGCATGAGCATAACTGCGGCGTGCATGGGTGTGCGGTTATCAAGGAGGCAATAAAAACGGCAAAGTTATACCAAGCGGCGTACAAAGTGCTCGAACAGCAGCGGGACTGTGACACATGCCTTTACGACAAGCCGTGCGGAATGGACGACTTGCGCTGCATGGTCTGCACGAGAGGGCAGAAGTGGAGATGGGACAGAGGAGGCGTAGAATAGTGGCTGACCATAAAGAGCGTCTCAAAAAGTTATATGCCCTCGCCTTGCGAGGCGTGGATGGAGAAGAATGGAAATGGATAAACGAAAAGTAAAATACGATGCACTTGGAGTTATGTTTGCATTTATGCAAATGGGCAACTATGAGCTCGGCCCTGCGGATATTTTATTGCTTAAAGATAGCTGCGAGCGTTTACGACGCATGATGACGCAGAAAACAGCGGGACAACGGAGAGACAAGCCCGAGGATGTAAGTTTTGATGAGCTGGACGTAATCACAAACAGTATTGTGCTTGGGGCGATGACCCTCTATTTAAGCGGGAAACTCGATACGATGCTGCCGCCGGAAAGCGAAAAAGCCAAATCGCCCGAAGAGCCTAAAAAGAAACCGCTTTTTAAAGTGACGGCAATGAAATTCCCTTTTTGCGAGGGCGAAAACAAAAATGCTCAAATCTGCGAGAATGTACGGGATAAGGAATATTTTGTATATTGCACAAAATGCGGGCTTGAAACAAAAGAAAGCTTTTCAAGCAAAGCGAGAGCAATAAAAGCTTTTGAGACGGGCGAAAATCGGGATATTCCGAAAGAGGTGTGAGGGCGTGGAATTAGAAAAAAGACTTGCTGACCTTGAAGCCAACGAAGAATATTTAGCAAAACTTGGCACTGCGGTTGCAGAATTTACAAAGTGGACAAAAGCAAGCATAGACTTAATTTACTTGTTGATAGAGGAGGGCAAAAACAATGATAATTAAAGCACTCACGGCCATATTTGCACTTGCGTTTGTAATTGTGGGATGCGCCGTAGTACGCAAAGCACAGCAGTACGATGCAGCGGATGACGTTGCGGGGCTCGAGCGCTGTGTAAAAGCTATTGTGCTGATGGGCATATTTGGAGTGCTCGCGGCGTTGGCATACGTAGCGGTATAAAAAGGAGGAGCAAAAATGGCACTTGTAAAAAAGCAGTGGGCGGCAAAAGAAGAACGCAGGATAGAAAAAATCACGATCCGATACGAAGACGGGACAGAAAAGGAAATTGAAAGCGGCTTGGTAGTTACTTTCGCTCCGGCCCCGAACGAAGAAGAATGCGAGATCATCCAGATGGAATCGAAGAACTTTACGGGCATGCAGTGGTATATGCTTGCGCGAGCCCTTGGCGAAGCACTTTACCTCAATGATCCTGATTTTCTCCGACGGAGGACGAATAAAGGAGGCAGGCAATGACCAAAGATTTGCTTGAGGAGTATCCAAATATCTGCGCGGAGATCAAAGAGTTGGAGCGCGAGAATAAAACGGTGATAAGCGATATTGTGCGAGGATCGTCTGACGAGTTTCCGTTTACCGCGCACCCGATCACCGTGCGCGGGCTTGGGCCTCAGAGATACGCCGAGCACATTGCAAAGCTCAAAGCGCAAAAGCAAGAGATAGAGCAATTTGTATTTAGCATCAAAAGCTCATGGCTGCGTCGCATTGTAATGCTGCGGGCATTCCACGGCTACGCGTGGGAGCAGGTAGCGGCACAGATGAGCAAAGGCGGTAAAGCCCCGGCGATCAACACGCTCAAAAGCCAATACTACGGTTTATTCAAAAATGAGTGCCGGGGCGAAAAATAATTTTTGCTTTTCGGCGTTTTTGTACCAAATGGTGCGATTTAATCTATATACTAAATAATAGAGTTATTAGGTAAAGCGCCGGGGATTAGGTTCCTCGGCGATTTTGCTACGCAGGAGGAGGGCGAAAAGATGAACAAAAAAGCATATCGTCCGTGCCCACGCCCAAGCGGCTGCGTGTGGGATACATACGCGAGGACGGGCGAGCATTTATGCATGCTTGTGGTTTGCCCGTATGCGTTAAGCATCGTACGGCTGATGGAGGACGGGAAGCGGAAGTCTGCAACGAGGAAGCATGACCATGAGCTTTGATTACAACGCGCCGAGATGGCGGAGGTTGCGAGCGGCTGTGCTGAGGCGGGATGGATATCTGTGCCGGCATTGCCTGAGGTATGGGCGGAGCCGTCAAGCGACGACCGTGCACCACATCGAGCACGCGGATGAGCATCCGGAGCTTGCGTATAACGCAGACAATCTCATCAGCCTGTGTGAGGCGTGCCACAACAAAATGCACCCGGAGAAAGCGAAGAACGCGGGGAGGTACGGGATATGAGAGACCACAGATATCCCCGCCCTCATCC
>CALEDY010000029.1 GCA_937949355.1 uncultured Collinsella sp.
GGATCAAATAATGATCTAAATCAGTGTTTATGCCTGTTGCACAAATGAAAAGAGGCGATCGCGGTATAATTTAATTGTCAGGAAAAAACCAACCGGACGCCTCGCCATGCAGTATAGCAACCACACGGACAATCTCAATCGCGCAATTGCATTCGAAGTCAATCAAAAAGATGTAACACGCTTCGGAGGGCTCGCTCCGCTCATGAATCGAGCCCGGCGGTCCGGGGTTCCTGCGGCGCTTGCCCGGGTCATCGACAAGTACACACCCCGGGATCACTTCAACTTCGTCTACGACACGGAAGACCTGATCAATCAGGTGCTCGCATCACTGGCGGCCGGCATGCCCGACTTCAATGACGTCGAACAGCTCAGCATGGACAAGAGCTTTGTCAGCGCTCTGCGCATCTCGAACGCAGCCAGCGCACCGACGCTCTCCCGCTTCTTCGCCCGGTTCGAAGAGAAGTGCAAACACGATCGGATGATGGCGCTTGCCGAGGTCAAGGGTGAGCTCTCCAGGCTCACAAAGACTGATCCCCTCAGAATCACAACGCCGGCAATCATGGATCTGATTGACTTCACAGAGAATGAAGCCATAAGAATCCTTAAAAAACGCGGAGATAAGGAGTACTTCATCATTGATGTGGACTCTACCCCGGTAGAGCTTTTCGGCAATCAGAATGAGGCCAGCTACGACGGGCACTACCGGTGCATCTCATACCTGCCGATCTTTGTGGCGATCAACGGCGTTCCTGCGTTTGTGCAGAATGCCCCGGGCGCAGCGAATGGCGCCGCGCTCTGCCTGATTCACATCCGCCGGCTGATTCAAAAGCTCAGGGAAAGCTTCCCCGGCGCACGAATTCTTGTGCGCGGCGATACCGGCTACAACAACGCCGAGCTCATCAGAATCATTGTCGAGGAAGGGGTGAGCTACATCCTGGGCTACAACGTGCGCCCGAAAGACCTGAAGGCAAAACTCTTCGAGCATATTGCTCAGGAATACGCCGCAGACCCAACGAGCAGGATTTGCATGGCGAAGGAAATTCTCAAGGAGATCCCGCTGACCGGACTATTTGATGAAGTGAAGTCTCCAAAGCGCCGCCGCAAACTCACCAGCACGACGGCGGGCAACAAGTTCCGCTGCTGCGGCTTTTTCCATAACTATCAGGCCAAGACATGGAAAACACCCCGGACGGTGGTGTACCGCCTGCAGTTCAGCGACCAGTACCAGGAGGTAGATGCCCGCTTCATCCAAACCAACCTTTCGATTGAAGAAGCCCGGACCTTCGCCAAAGGCCGCGGACTGAGAAAGTACCGCGCACTTCCCGATGAAAGCTTCGAGCGGGACAAGGTGAATGCCGAAGCATCCATTGAAATTTATGAAGAAATTTTCTGCTCCCGAGGCGAGGATGAGCGGCTCAACTGCGAATGGAAGTCTTCCTGCTGCGCCGCTCGCTGCAGCCTGAACGGCTTCTTCGCCAACTCGCTGCGCATGACAATCACGCTCGTCGTCATGCAGATCATGGAGGAGCTTCGGCACGCTCTGCTCAGGCGCGAGCAGCCGCATAAGCCCTTGAAGAAGCGGCGCAGTCGAAAGCGGAATACGACGCGCGCGCACTGCGCTGAAAAGCGCCGCTACGGGCCGACGATCAGACTCATCCGCCAGTTCCTCATCTGCGTACCGGCCAAGATCCGCGAACTGCAGACCCGCATTGTCTTCGGCCTGCCGCCGATGCCGGAAGCCTGGCAGCGCCGTTTTGAAATCCTGATGGAATAGCCCCTGATGGAGCGTCCCCGACTCGTTGTCAACTCGGGGGTAAGGGGGTGTTGTACCCGCTGCGCGGATTTATGGTGACTAGATGAGATCGATTCTCAATTCAGCCTCGGAGATCGGAGCTCCGAGGCCGGATGAAATATCAAGGCTATAGGCACGGGCGTCAATCATATTGCCTGGAAAAACCTGGGCGCACAGCGGTTCTCGTTTTTCCAAGTTGTAGGCATAAAGCACAGAGATATCTTGACAGCCTTTGACTCTTGCCTTTCTTGAAAACTCTGACAGATCGTTGACCCTGCTTGTGTTCTGCTTCAGTGTGCCATCAATAATGATGTGATCGTTCTCGCAAACGGCTTCGAGACGTGCATGGAAAAAGGCCTGTTGTTTGGTTATGTCCTGCCCGAGCCTCTCTAAAAACGCGCTGATCTTATTGGCAGAGAGAGGCAGTCCGGGGTAAAGGATTGACACTAAGGATTTGTTGTAGGCAGAGCGAATTCTTGACAGCTTGATTCCCTTTCGTTCGATTCGAAGCATGGCCAGAACCAGGATCAGGCAGGAGTCTGTGACATCAAAAATACGGAACAGTTCGTCATCGAGGCCACGAAGTTCTTCATGTACGAGGCTAATTACGCCATATGAGACGTACTCCGGTCCGTTGGGAGCTAATTTTGCCCCCGAGACCACAGGGACAAACTTGCCGCCGATGATGTGTCCGATCACTGGTCCATTGACCGGACGAGGATTTCTACCAGGCGTGTAGACGACTTTGGTGCGCGAGTGCACAGCATAGCGCTTCAGCCCATTGCTGCCACTATCTATAAC
>CALEDY010000030.1 GCA_937949355.1 uncultured Collinsella sp.
ATTGCACATTCCCGCACTGAAGAGAAACGTCGAGTTGAACGCGCAGAAGTAATTTTGGGATGCGCCGCAGGAATGAGCAATGTTGCAATTGCTGAGAAACTTCACATTTCCAAGCCGACGGTGGTGAAGATCCTGAAAAAATGGACAATGTTTGGCGTTAACTCAGCACTCGAAGATTTACAACGGACCGGTCGTCCAGCCAAGATTCGAATTGAAGCAAAAGCGTGGGTCATCTCTTTGGCTTGTACCAAGCCTGAGGATATCCCAGGTGCCCCTATGACGCAGCAATGGACAATCTCGGCTCTTACGAAGTATGTGCGTTCTAATTGTCTCAGACAGCAACTTCCTGAACTTGAAGGTGTGCAGGAGTCTACCGTTTGGAGCATCTTGAATGAACGTGACATAAAGCCGCATCGAATGTCTTACTACTTGGTTCGGAAGGATCCCGAATTCAAGGTCAAGGCGGAGAAGGTACTCCTGTTGTACAAGCGAGTGGAATGGATTCTTCAAATGACACGGCAGGAGGTGGCTGCAGAAAGTCGCCCTGATGAATTATGCGGTGAAGTGTTTGTCTCTTACGATGAGAAACCTGGTATTCAGGCCATTGGGAATATCGCCCCTGATAAAGCTCCGACGTTGCAACATGGATACGTATCTCGCGATTATGAGTACCGGCGTTTAGGGACGGTCTCTTTACTGGCCGGTATTGACTTGCTGACTGGCGAAGTTACAGGGTTAGTAAGGGATTCTCATAAAAGTGATGACTTTATTGATTTTTTAAAAGAACTTGATTCAAAATACGATGAACAACTAAAAATCAATATCATATTGGACAATCATTCCGTGCATCGCTCCAAAACGGTGATGGATTATTTGGCTACCAAACGAAAGGATCGTTTTGTATTTACCTTTACGCCCACTCATGCTTCGTGGTTGAACTTGGTTGAAAGTTTCTTCAGTAAGTTAGCAAAGCAGGCCTTACGGGGCTTGCGGGTTAAGTCCAAAGCTGATCTGGTTACACGAATTGAGGAGTGGCTGAAAAGAACCAACGAAGAGAGGGTGGTTTATCGCTGGAAATGGAAGCTTGAGGATATAGAGTCTGCTTTCACAGGGTAGTCCTCGCTTATTGCAGGCTCACAACGAAGGATAAGAGGATCGATCAATTAATTAACGTATTTCACGAACGATGTACTAGAAAGCGGCAATGCCGCTACCG
>CALEDY010000031.1 GCA_937949355.1 uncultured Collinsella sp.
CCGCCAGAGAAGCCGCCACCTCCGCCGCCACCGGAGCTGTCAGAGCTCGATGCCAGCTCGCGGATACTCTCGTGATACACGCTATCGAACGAATCGAGCGGGGACTGGTTGCCGTAGTGATGGTAGTACCACCAGTAGCAGGGGTAATTGTCGTAGAAGCCATCAGCCTCGCGCACCTCGGGAGGAACGGCCTCGGCAAGCTGACGCAGCACTTCCTTCGAAACGCCCAGTGCCGCGCCCATTACCAGCAGTTTATTCCACAGAATCAGATCGCTGGGGACGGCCTCCTTTAGGCGCGTGAAGTCCTCAAGCCAATGCTTAAGCGCCTTGCAGCGTGCTGCCACCTCGGCACCCTCCGGCGTAAAGCGGCGGAACGTAAGGCCCACGCCAATGCCCACCAGCACGATGGGCACCGAGATCACCGCGGCGACAATGTTCGCCTGCGCGCCATCGGTAAAGAAGATGGACCCCACGGGGATAAAGGCGACCAAGATGCCAAGGACCAGGCAAAACACCATCGCGACAATACCGTCCGAGGCAACGTACTCGCTGTCGGCCAGCTTGCCCTTAACGCTGTTCTTGTAGTCCTCGAGTTTGTCGCCCACGGGCGTAGCGTGCTGTTTGACGTAATGCTGCAGCTCATCGAACGTGCGCGAGCGACCACCGTTCTCGTCGGGCTTTACACCGGCAAAGAACACCTTGAGCACCATGCGGTCGATGCCCTTGGCCGATTTCCAGCCCTCATCACTCACTGTCACGCGGTACGTCTGCTCCTCTTTCTCGCGCCCCAACAGGCCCTTCTTGGCCTTGGTCACGGTCGCCTGCTCCAGCTTGATCACGCGGTCGTCAGTGAGCTTCATGAGCGTGGCGATATATGCCTGGTCGGGCACCTCGTTCCAGCTCATAAGAGCCGAAAGCACGGCAGGATGGTCTGCCGAGGGCACATCGCGGAAATACTCGTCCTGGAACAGCGGCTTCGGCTTGCGGCGGCGCAGCTTGAGCACGACGATTGTGCCGGTAAAGGCCACCGCCGCGACAACACTCACCACGGCAAGCACGTTGGCGATCATGCGCGCATGGGCACGGCGGGCGTTGGCCTCCTCGGCCCACGCCTTCTCCTCGCTCAGAATTGTCGGCATGCGCTCCTCGCTCGAGGCGCTAAGCCACGGCACCCAGTCGCTGGGAAAGACCACGCGCGCCTCAGCGAACTCGCCCTGATGCACGCAGGGAATGGTATAGGTGACCATGGGCTCGTCCGCATCGAGCGACACATCGCCCGTGAGTGGGCCGTGACCCCACGCACGGAAGTTGTCGCCCTTGGTCGCCGGGGTCCCCGCGGCGGCGCTTGCGAAGTAGACTTCCATCTCGACGTCATCGGAATCCGCCGACCAGCCGTCGCCCACAAACTTCCAGTAGAGCTCGGCGGTATCGGCCCAATTCATGACCGCACCGGTCATGGTGTAGCTCACGTAAAAGATCGCGCTGTCGCCGCTCTCGTGGGGGCTGAATACCTTGATCCTCACACCGTCGTCGGACTGTTCCACGGTATAGACGCCACGATCGCCCTTGTTTGCGCTGTCGACCTTGTTAAACGCGGTGTCGTCTTCCTCGACGCTCAGCACATTGACGCTCACCGAGCCGCCTTGCTGGTTGGAGCCTGTATTGATATCCCAATACACGCCGTTGATGTCGTCGTCGAAATCGAACTGGCGCCCCTCGACAACGGTCAGTGAGCCATCGGCCTCGACCGTGGCACCGATGTAGGTTTGGCTCATGGAGTAGCCGTCGGCGTGCGCGGCGGCGGGCAGCAGCAACAACGCAAGCGCGACAAACGCGCAGACGGAAACGAATCGCGCGAATAGGCAGCGCTGCCGACAGGTCTTGGCAACGGGGGCGTTCATAGGCACATCCTTTGTCTGTGATACCGACATCTCCATTGTCCCACGTTTACGGGCGCACATGACGAGCATCTAGGCCAGCGGAGCATCAAACGGGACAAAAGTCCCACCTAAGCCCGGCGCTTAGGGACGTTCCTTATCTGCCGGCAGTCTGGGACAGTCCTTGGCATGACCTGTGCCGGCAATAGATACCACTTCACACCTCCATCACAGGTGTAGCGGCTTTGTGTGGGTGTGACGCGCACTGATTGAGCCGCCGGACGAGGGGAATAAAGCAGTTGAGCGAAAACGGTTTGCCCCTTTGCCGTTCGCTCGAGGATCATGTCCCCCTTTTCCGCGGAAACCCCGGCAGTTGCGAAGAGCTGCCGGGGTTTCTGTCGTTTGGGAGGTTGAGCTGGCGGGCAGGGATTAAGGTGCTGAGTCGGCAGTCCGCTGCACACAATGCGCGCCCTCGGCAACTTGCGAGTCACGGCAACGGCTCCCCCACCGCGCTCCGCGCTATACTCGTCCGCATGGATATCAACGCATGCAACATAGCAACGCCCGCCGCGGGCGCGCCGACGGCAGCGGCGCCCGCCAGCACGCCCGCGCCCGTCGTGGGGCGCTTTGCCCCGTCGCCCTCGGGCCGCATGCACCTGGGCAATGTGTTCAGCTGCCTGTGCGCGTGGCTTTCGACCCGCAGCCAGGGCGGCCGCATTGTGCTGCGCATCGAGGACCTGGACGATCGCTGCAAGCGCCCGGAACTCGCCGCCCAGCTCATCGACGACCTCGCTTGGCTGGGGCTCGAATGGGACGAAGGCCCCTACTACCAGCACGATCGCCTGGACCTGTACGAGGACGCCCTGCACCAGCTGCAAGACGCCGGCCTCACCTACCCCTGCTTTTGCACGCGCGCCGAGCTCCACGCCGCAAGCGCACCGCACGCCAGCGACGGCACGCCCATCTACCGCGGCGCCTGCCGAGGCCTTTCTGCCGAAGAGGTCGCCCGCCGCAGTGCCCTGCGCGCCCCGGCCACGCGCCTGCGCGTGCCCGCTGTCGACGACCTCGCAGAGGATGTAGTCGAGTTTGTGGACCGTACGTATGGCGCCCAATGCGAGGCGCTCGCCACCGAGTGCGGCGACTTTTTGGTGCGCCGCAGCGACGGCGTGTTTGCCTACCAGTTGGCCGTGGTGGTCGACGATGCCGCCATGGGCGTCACCGAGGTCGTGCGCGGATGCGATCTGCTGGGGTCCACGCCGCGCCAAATCTATCTGCAGCACCTGCTGGGACTGCCCACGCCGCACTACGCACACATTCCGCTGCTCATGGCACCGGACGGTCGCCGCCTTTCCAAGCGAGACCGCGATCTGGATCTGGGCGAACTCCGCACCCGCTTTGGCACGCCCGAGGCGCTGCTGGGCTGGCTCGCCGGACAAACAGGCATCGCACCGGACACCACGCCGCGCACGGCCGAGCAACTGGTCGAGCACTTTAGTTGGAACGTCATCCGCGCGCACAGGGAGAACATCGTTATGAGTGAAAGGATATTCATGGAGCAGACAACTGCCCACCTTGACGAGCGCCTCGACAACGGTGTCGTTGAAGCGTCGACAACCCGCCTTTCACCAGAGGGGTTCGATGCGTTTTGCGAAATACTTGACTCCCCCATTCCCGAGGCCACAAAAGAGCTGCTCGAGCGCAAGGCAGCTTGGGAGTAGATTCCTTGGCGAGCTAATCCCGCTTCGTCACAAAGCTCAAGCGCACTCACCCCTATGCAACGTCCCAGGGCTGGAGTTCGTCGCCCAGGCGAACGATGCAGTCGTAGAGCACGGTATGGCGCTCGGCAGGGTTGGCATCCCGATGAAAATGCCCGTAGTACCAGCGCTTGTAATCCAAGCGGTCTTCCAGCTCATCGAAAAATGCCGTAAGCCGATCAACGGCGGGGCAATTCCAGCCGGGCGCCGGGTAGAGCGTGGGCGACAACATACGCGTGGAGCAGGTATGGGTGATGACGCAGTCGACCTTCCAGCCCACACTGTCAAGCTTTGCTCGCGCCTCCTCAAAGTTGCGCTCACCCGGAAGCTCCTGCGGCCACCAGCTGGAATACGGTATGCGGTATTCCTTGTCCACACTCGTGGCGCCGCCCATGGTAAAGATCGTCGAGCCGTCGAGCTCAAAGACCTCGCCGCGCGTCAGGCGCCGAATGGGCGAGGTGTCCGACAGGCGCTGCGTGAGCCCACCGTGCCACATCTCCATGGGGCGCTCCGCCCAGTGGTCGAAGCGCTCGTGGTTGCCGTCGACGAACAGCACCGTGTAGGGGCGCGACTCCAGCCAGGCGATGTCAGCACACTCCTCGGCGGAGAAATCCCACGGAAAGCCAAAGTCACCGGCAACGATGAGGTAGTCGTCGCTCGTCAGGCCATCCCCAAGTCCCCAATCGCGCAGCTTTTGCATGTCGAGGCCGCCGTGGACGTCGCCCGTCACATAAACCGTCATCGGACCACCTCTTTCCGCTTGTACGCCGCCAGCTCGCGCTCGACCTGCCTGTCGCCGGTCTCGTTGACCCACCAGGGCCATTTCACCCGGCCGCACGGCTCGTCGACTCCGGCGAACCATTCCCTCAGTTCGTCGAGGCTCACCGGGGAGTGCCCGTTGGCATCGCAACCGACGTCGTAGCGCAGAAGGCCCTGCTTGCGGTTGAACTCGTTGTACGCGCCGCCGCTGCTATGGATGTGCCCGTGAAGGTGCCACGATCCATGGCTCATGCCCTGCCAGTCGGCCATGGGGTAATGGCTCAGGACGATCTTCTGCCCGTCGATCTTGAGCACGCAGATCAGCGACTCCACGGTGAACGCGCCCGCGACCGCCGGCTGGGTCCAGTCCTTGTCGTGGTTTCCCGGGACGAGGTGGATGCGCCTGCAGGCAATCTGCTTGCGCAGCCCGTAGGCATCCTGGGCGGTCATCTTGAAACTGAAGTCGCCTAGGATGTAGAGCTCATCGTCCACGGCAACCTTGCTATTAATGCTGTCGATGATGGCGTCATTCATCTGCCGGATCGTGTCCCACGGGCGGTCGGTGAACTTCAGCACGTTCTCATGCCCAAAGTGCGTATCGCTGGTAAACCAAATCATGGGGAACTCCTAACGCTCTTGCTTAGAATGGCCGCTCGCCGTCTCGCCCAATCCATCGGCGCATTGCACTTCAATCGGCACGATATCTTGGTAGATGAGGCGATGCCTGTCGCCGCGCCACTCGTCGTCATGGTAATGGCCAAAGAACCAGGTGCGGCAGTCGAGCCTGCCGTCAAACTCACCCAAGAAGTTCTGCAGTGCGTCGTCGTAGAACTCGCGGTTGCACTCCATGCACAGCTCATCCGCCAGATCGACCGGAGCCTCGTGAGTCACCACATAGTCGACCTTCCAGCCCACGCGGTCGAGTGTATCGCGGCAATGCTCCATCTCGCTCTCGCTCGGCATTTCCTCGGGCCACCAAGTCTTTCCCTCCTGGCGCCATTGCTTGTCGTGGCTCGCGGCGCCGCCCATGGTAAGAACCGTGGTCCCCGCGATGTCGAACACCTCGCCGCGCATCAGATGCAGCACATGCGGGCGCGCCTCATGGACGAGGCCGCCGTTCCACTCCCGCACCGGCAGCTCCACCAGCAGATGATGGTTCTCGTGATTGCCATCGACAAAGCACGTGGTCCAAGGCTTGGACTCAAACCAGTCGAGCCAGTATTTGTCGGTGTTTGAGCCGCCCCATATAAAGCCGAAGTCACCGGCCACGATCACCACGTCATCGCGCGTCAGCGTTCGACCCAGCAGCCAACTGCTCGACGAGAAGCGGCTCGCCCCGTACTCGGCAATACCGTGAACGTCTCCGGTAACGAAAATGGACATTCAGCAACACCTCCGCGCCGTTCAACCCCGGACAAATCAATAGCAGAAATCGCAGGCCGACCCCGGTCCTTGCGCTCCTTGGGGCTTACCCCTCGTTCTTCCATCCAAACGGGTCAAATACCCAAAAGATCAGATCGAGCACGCCGCCGGTCGCCATGGCGCCGGCAAGGGCAATGCAGACGTGCGGAGAGCTTGCGCTTCGAAGCACGTCGAACGGCCCCAGAATAGCCAGCAGCGCGACCGCCGCGCCGGCCAGGCACAGCGCGAGGCACGGTCCCGCGCCCTTAACGCCCTTCTTCACGAGATGCTTTGCGTTGTCACTCATTACTATCGAACTCCTTAGAGGGTCGTTGTTTAGGTTCATGCCATCGCGGCAGAGCAGGACGGCATGTTAAGTGTCGCATGTCGTGCGGACACGATTTAGACCCATGCGTCCACAGGACCCCGCAGCATTGCGAAACATCCTCGAAGGAGCATCTAAGCCGTTGGCGGGCAGCATACCGGGCAGGGCGTTTTACCTCGTTTGAGTGCGGATGCCAGTGGCACACTTGTTCTGACGGCGGTTCGCGGAAGGCCTTTGCATCCCATGGCGTTGTGATAACGCTTGCCACTTTTGGTGACGATCACATTGACCGTTGAGACGTCCATGCCACGGGACTCGCCAGGCATCGCCATCTTTTGGCACTCCGAAACTTGTTCATTGGATTTTCCGCTCAAAAAACCAGAATCGTGGAAGCGATTAATGTAGCTATCGAAGCATCCATCGAACAGCAACCCCGTTGCCAAGCCCGCTATGAACCCACAGGCAATCGCGGCCTCTCCTCTGATTTGCATATGTCCCTCCTTAATCAATCCTGAAGATTAAAAACGGCGCGCGCCGCCGGGCTTGTCCCTTGCGGTGCGCGCCGAAAATGATCCGTTTTCCTCCGTCCCTAACGGATCGACTGACGGCGCTTGTCGGAGAGGAAGACGCCGGCGGCGACCAGGACCGTGCCGCCAATCACGAAGGTCTCACCCAGCAGATTGGAGGCGTCGCCCGTGGCAGGCATCACAGCCCGCTGCGTGGTGACCTCGGACGCCGAGGTCATGTGCTTGGCCTGATACGTCACCTGCGTTGCAGGCTGAACTTGCGCGCCGGTACCGCGCTCGGCAGCTTCCCGGCGAGCAATCTCGGCGTTGAGCTCGGCGATAGCAGCATCGAGCTCGGCCTTGGCGGTGTTGTAGGCACCGAGTGCCTCCCAGTAGGCCGGTGCTACGGCATCGGTTGCGGCGGCAGCGGCGTCGAGTTCCGCCTTCGCGGCGGCGGCACGCTCGGCGGCATCGGCCAAAGCCGTGGCAGCAGCGGTGAGTGCGCTACCGGCAGCGGCCTTGTCCTCCATCGCCTGAGCAAGCGCCGCGGCGGCATCACGCAGCTGAGCCGCGCGAGCAACAGTCGCAACGGATGCGGCCTGCGCTGCGGTCACAGCCGCGCCGGCATCGTTCGCGGCAGCCTGAGCAGCAACAAGCTCGGCCTGGACGGCAGCAACGTCGGCATCCGCCCAATCCGCCACATCCTGGGCGGCATCCAGCGCAGTCTGAGCCCCGGTCTGAACTGCACGCGCCCCCTCGAGCGCCGCCGAAGCCGCATCAAGTGCACGCTGAGCAGCGGCAACGTCGGCCGAGTACGCAGCCAGCTCATCCTGGGCATCAGCAAGCGCACTCTCCTTGTCGCCAACGCCGGCGTGGGCGGCATCCAGTGCGCGCTGGGCAGCGGTGGCCTTGCCCCTGGCAACATCAAGCTCGCCGGACTTGGCGGTCACGACACCCTGCGCGGCGGCAACAGCAGCGTTGGCAGCATCCATATCGGCGCGAGCATCGTCAACCGCACGCGCAGCAGCATCGGCGGCGGCGCGCTTCTGCTCCACGGCAGCCTGAGCATCCGAGACCCCGGCGGCAGCAGAGTCAACACCGGCGGCAGCAACATCGACCTGGGCCTGCTTCGCGGCAGCGGCCTGCGACGCAGCGTTCACCTTGTTGCCAGCAGCCGCGGCCACACCCTGGGCCGCCGTAAGCTCCTGACGAGCCGCGTCCACACCTTGCCCCGGATTTGCCAGAGAGTCGCACCACGCGTTGAGCGCGGCCTCGTACTCGGCAACCGTCATGGGATTGGCGGCATACGCTCCATACCAGCCGCCAGACATCGAGAACGTCTGCGCCTGGGTTTTCCAACCAGACATCGATCCGCGCGTGCAAACGCCCATGCCCGTCACGGTGTAATCGGGATCAATCACATTCATGTAGTGACCGACCGTCTGCACACGTCCGCCATACGCAGCCACGTAGCGATTGACTTCGCTGCCATGTTGCCTATAGAAATCGAAAGCAGCTTTTCCCGTAAGACCCGTCGCCCCCAGCGTAGCCGCGGCGCGATCAAAGACGGCTTTTTCCTCATCGACCCACTGAACAAACGGATTGCTTCCAAAGTTCCATGCCACGTTTTCGCCCACGTTGAATTGCTGGGCATGGGCAATCTGAGTGTCCGAGAAGTTCGCATCGGCGATGGCAGTCGCCATCATGTTATACGTCACCTTGAGCTCGTTCAGACCAACGCTCTTACGGTACTCGTTGCACGCCTTAAGCCACACAATCGCCTGCTTCATGTTGGTCAGGCTCGTCGCGTCAACCTCCTCGCCCACCTTGGTGAGGCTGGCGTATTTGCAGTTGAGAATCAGGTTCGCGGCGTCATCGGCGCCCACGCTCTTAAAGAACGCGATGGCGCCCTGGCGGTAGTTTTCCGCCGAGGCGTTCGCCATAGCCTGGGCAGCGTCGAGCTTGGCCTGCGCCTGAGCCACAGCCTGATCGGCCTGCTGCTTTTGAGCCTTCGCCTGATCGAGCGCCTTGTCGGCGGCATCCTTCTCGTCCTTAGCGGTCGAAAGCTTGGCCTGAGCTTCGGCCAGTGCCGCAAGCGCATTGGCATGCTCGGCCTTTGCCTGATCAACAGCGGCGTCTGCCGCGGTCGCAGCGGCTGTGGCATCATCCAACTTGGACTGCGCGTCAGCCGCAGCCTGCTGCTGGACGACGAACGCCTGCTGAGCAGCCTGCACCTCGCCCTCAGCAGTGGTCACTTCCTGCGAGGTAGCAGCGAGCTCGCCCTCGCGCTGCGCTTGGACCGACTTGGCGGCGTCCAGCGCAATGGCGGCGGCGACCACCTTGGCCTTGGCGGCCTCATACTCCGGGCCCGCGGCACCCTGCTCGGCACGGTCGAGGTCGGCCTTGGCGGCGTCATAGCTCGCCTGCGCGGCATTCACATCCGCATCTGCCGCGTCCTTTGCCTGCTGAGCTACCGAAAGCTTGCTCTGCGCGTCCTGCTGTTTGACCGCGGCGGCATCAACGCCAGCCTGGGCATTCGAAAGCCTGACCTGCGCGTCGGCAGCTTGTTGCTTTGCCTGCTCCAGCTCGCTCGCGGCCTGCTCGGCAGCGGCCTTAGCTGCGGCAACAGCCTCGGGCGTGGCATCGGCAGTAGCGGCCTGCGCGGCCTCGAGCGCAGTCTGGGCATCGTCGGCGGTCTTCTGGGCAGCAGTCAGGGCTTCGCCCTTGTCCGTCAGATCCTTCTTTGCGGCATCGAGTGCGGCCTGAGCGTCCTCGAGCGCCTTCACATCCGCATCGGCCTTATCCTGCGCGGCACCCATCTGCTGCTCCAGCTCGGCCGAAGCCGCAGAAGCGGCAGCGTCGCTTGCGCCACGGGCCGCATCGCAGGCGCTCTGAGCCTGCTGCTGGTTGGCAGCAGCGGCGTCGTAAGGAGCGGCGGCCGCATCCAAATCGGCCTTGGCGGCAACGGCCTTAGCGCAAGCCGCATCGAC
>CALEDY010000032.1 GCA_937949355.1 uncultured Collinsella sp.
CCCTTTACCGAGACGCTTTCGGGCATGTTCACGGCTGATTGGTACTTTGAGTATACGGCGCCCGGTATCGATAAAGCCCGCGCGCTGCAGGGCGCTCTGCCCAAGCTGGGCATCGATGCCAGCGAGGTCGTTTCGTTTGGCGACGGCCAGAATGACAAGTCCATGATCGAGTGGGCGGGCACGGGCGTTGCCATGGGCAACGCCGTCGACGAGGTCAAGGCTGTGGCCCAGATGGTGACCGCCAATAACAACGAAGATGGTATCGCGGTGGCACTTGACCAGCTGCTGGGTTAGAATCGCCGATAGTGCATGGTTCGGGCGTCCGCTTGCGGGCGCCTTTTTGTTAGGGAGGGTGCCGTGTCCGCATTTCCGTTCGACGCCGTTATCTTTGACATGGACGGCGTTTTGGTCGATACCGAGTTTTACTATCAAAAGGAACTCGAGAAGTTTATCGACTACCTGCAGATTTCCGTAACGCGCGATGAGCTTAATGCAATCGTTGGTTCGTCGCATCAAGATTTTCAGCAGGTGCTTGTAGAGTGGTACAAGCGCGCAGGGCAGGGTGTCCTTGAACCCGCCGATGCCGAGGCTCGCTATGAAGTGTGGGCGAGCGCCTATCCCTGTGATTACGGCAAACTGCTCAATCCCGGCGTCTCTGAGACGCTGGCGGGGCTTAAAGACCGTGGGGTCCGCGTTGCGCTGGCTTCGTCGTCGCCCCTCAACAATATCGAGGAAGTGCTGAATACCTGCGGCATCCGTGATTACTTTGAGTTCTTGGTTTCGGGCGAGCAGTTTGAGCGTAGCAAACCAGAGCCCGATATCTATCTGCATGCTATAGACCGCTTGGCGCTGCCTGCGGACCATTGCTGCTGCGTGGAGGACTCGGTGTATGGCATCACTGCTGGTAAACGAGCGGGATTGACGGTGATTGCCAAGCGCGAGGAGCGCTTTGGCTTTAGCCAGGATGCGGCAGATAAGATTATCGACCAGCTGCCGGATTTGCTGGAGCTCGCGTAGGACCAGGGCGGAGCGGCTGCCATTACAATGGTTTTGTCCGCACGAGAGGGGAGCGTTGTCATGGCATTTAACGTGAACGCGCTTGGATTTGGCGATAACGTCGTCGACCGTTACGAGCATATCCACACGATGTATCCGGGTGGCAATGCGGTGAATTTTGCCGTCTATGCCAAGAAGTGCGGCGCTTTGCGCGCTGCCTATATGGGCATCTTCGGTAACGACGCCGCTGCCGAGCATGTGATTGCGAGCCTTGAGGACGAGGACGTTGAGCTCGCCAAGTGCAAGCAGCTCATTGGCGCAAACGGCGCAGCGCGTGTGACCGTGATCGATGGCGACCGCGTGTTCCTCGGGTCGAACGAGGGCGGCGTTCGCGGCGACGCACGGTATGTCCTTGACCGCTTTGATTTGGAGTACTTGAAGCAGTTCGATGTGGTCCATTCGGGCAATTACTGCTTCACCGAGCGCGAGCTTCCCAAGCTGAAGGCGGCGGGCATTACCGTTTCGTTTGATTTCTCGGACGATTCCACCGACGAGTATTACGAGCAGATTGCTCCGTTTGTCGACTTTGCCTTTTTGAGCGCTGCGGATGCCGCGAGCGAAGATGAGATTCGCGAGCGCCTTGCTTGGGTTAAAAATCTGGGTCCGCGCTTTGTCTCTGCGACGGCGGGTGCCGAGGGCTGCATCGCCTATGACGGCGAGCGTTACTATCGCCAGCTGGCAAAGCCCGTAACCGACATGAAGGACACCATGGGGGCCGGTGACTCGTTCCTAACTTCCTTTTTGATGTGCTATCTCGATTTCGCCAAGCGCGGCGAGGGCGGACCCGAGGCCATTGAGCATGCGCTCGATTTTGCGGCGGGTTTTGCCTCGACCGTATGCGGCATGGAGGGTTCTTGGGGTCACGGAGTTCCGATTTCCGAGTAGTTGAGTCGCCCCGGGGATGCGCGTTGGCGCCTCTCTGGGACCCTGTGGGCAAAAAATGCCAAATATGAGTACTGTGACCAATTTAATAACAGCAAAATCTGGCTTCTGAGGTCCTTGTTGAGCGTCAGTGAGCGAGTAGAAGCTGTTTAACATGCCCCTGAGCATACTGAAACGCCTTGATAATGAACAGTTGTACATTATCAAGGCGTTGTTTTAATGCAAAATAATGTGACTAGTTTTACAACAGTACTCATATTTGGCATTTTTTGCCCACCGGGGTCAGCGGAAGTCGAAAATGGAGTGGGAATTTCTCAGAACGACCGACTTGACGCTCTCCGCGGCGCAGTTTTTAAGCGAGGCAATGATCTCGGATGTTCTTATAAGTGAATCGATGAGCTGTCGCGCGGATGTTTCCGCGCCTGGTTCGGCCGGCGCATCGGTTTCGAGCAGTAAACGGTCGAGCGGAATCTGTCGCGCGTATTCGCGTCCGCGTTTGGTTGCGAGCATACGCTCGTTGATGGAGAAATAACAGCCCGCGCTGCGAGCGCGGTTGAGCTCGTCCGAGGTGCCGCTAAACCAGTGGAAGATGATGGCGGGGGAGTTGGGAGCGCCCTTTAGAAGGCCGCTCGACTCCAAAATGTCCAAGGCCGCTCCCGCTGCGCGAACGGCGTGAATGGACAGGGCGCGATTAGGGAGTGGAGACTGCGACAGCGTCTGGCAAAGCCGTTCAAATGCCTGCGTTTGAATCCCCTCGGTACCCGCGAAGCGCGGCGAGAAGTCGAGCCCGACCTCGCCAATAAAACGTTCCCGGATGGTGAGGTCACAAAGCAGATCGACCTCGGCGGTTCCGCACCGGCCGTCGGCAATCCACCAGGGGTGGAGGCCCGCCCCCGCAATGATATTGGGGCTAGTGCTGGCGCGTTTATCTGCCGGTGCGAAATTGCGCGGATCGACGCTGCAATCAAAGAGTCCCAGTCCCATCGCTACAGCTTCGCGGGCAACGGCGTCTGGGCCTGCCATGAGATCCAAATGACAGTGAGCATCAAAGAGCTGCAGCTCCATCGCGGTGTGCCTTGCTAGTCCAGGCGCTGGCCGTCGGCACGCACGTGCTCGGTACCGCGTCCGCTGATCTGGCGAATGACCTCGCCGGCAATCATCTGGCCCATGATGGGCGGCATAAAGCTGGCGGTCCCGAGTTCGGTGCGCTCGTGGATGTTGGAGGGGTCACGGCGCTGGGTCTTGACCGACTCCTCGCAGCTAAACAGTACGTGAAGGCTTTTGATGCCGCGTTTTTTGCATTCTTTGCGCATGATGCGGCTCATGGGGTCGCGTACCGTGTCAAAGATATCGGCAAAGCGCAAGCACTCGGGATGCAGCTTGTTGCCGCCGCCCATGGAGCTCACCAGGCGAATGCCGTGGTCCTGAGCATATTTGGCAACGGTGAGTTTGGCCGAGATAGTGTCGATCGCGTCAATGACGTAATCGAGCTTGCCGCCCGTCTGCTCCAAAACGCTCGCGAAGAAATCGTCGATGTTGTCGCTCAACAGGTATTCGGTGCGCTTGATGACGGTGGCAGTGGGGTTGATGTCGTAGATCATTGCCTCCATGACGTCTACCTTGCGCTTACCGATGGTGCTGTGAAAGGCGATGGCCTGGCGGTTGATGTTGCTGGGTGCGATGACGTCCTTATCCAGAATTACGAAGTGTCCGATGCCGCCGCGAGCAAGTGCCTCGCAGCAGTTGGAGCCGACGCCGCCACAGCCGAGTACCAGCACCGTGGCGTTGGCTAGCTTATCGAGCGCCTCGCGGCCCATGATGATCTCGAGTTTGGTGTCGCGCGTCTCGACGGGGGCGGCGGCTGCGGTTTCGGTCATAGATATCCTCCGATGGGGAAGTGAAATACACGTTTAGCTATCGCCATTATAGGTATTATCCCGATTCCGTTTGGGACCTGTTGGCCTGTTGAAATAAGGCCGGGATTCGCATAAGATTGAAGCAGATGGCACCCGTTGCCGCGGGTGGCCAACTCCGAAACACGTTTGTAGCGTGAGAAGTGGCCGTCTTCGCATTACGCGGGGGCGGCTATTTCATTCGACCTCCAATGTGGATGCCGAGCTCCACAGCCGCGATTACAAGCAATAACAACGTCAGGACATCGTCAATACTCATAGTCCATCTCCTTCTCTGGTAGAGGGGAGCTGGCCCATCTGCTTCTAACGGTATTGTAACTAAAAACGAACGAGTGTTCTATAGTTATTGCTGAGTTAGATAATTAGACAAACATCTAAATATCGAGTATAGTGTGCGCGTCATGAGAAGTGACGAAAGGAGGTCTTATGCCGGGAGAAGGATTTAAGGCGTTAGCTGATCCGACGCGGCGGCGCATTTTGGAGCTGCTGCGCGAGGGCAATTGCACGGCGGGGGAGCTTGCCGAGCATTTCGATATCAGCAAGCCTTCGCTGAGCCATCATTTGGCGACGCTCAATAACGCCGGGTTGGTGACTGATGAGCGCCATGGACAAAACATCGTATACAGCTTAAATACCACCGTCATGCAGGACTTGATCGGTTGGTTTATGGGGTTTACAAACGTTGAAGGTGATAAGAATGAATAACGAAAACAAGGATATTCACGCCACGGGAGTATCGCCGCGCGTGTGGGTCGTGCTTGTCGTACTGTGCGCAATCAACGTTGTGGCGCATCTCTTGGTGATGCCGAGTCTGCCCGCGCAGATTCCCACACACTGGGGAGCGAGCGGCACCGTCAACGGTTGGGGCCCCAGTTGGATGGCCTCGGTACTTGGCGCGCTGCCCCTGGTGTTTCTCGCAATGTTCTATGTAGTGCCGCGCATTGATCCCAAGGGCGAGGCGTATCGAACCTCGGGCAAGTTCTATCAGGGCTTTGTGATCGCCTTCACATTGCTCATGTGCGCCATCAGCTGGATGGGAGAGCTTACGGTTTGGGGTGTCGTTCCGGCGGCTGGAACGGTCAACTTGCTGATTCTCGGCGCTATCGGCGTGCTCTTTATAGGTATGGGAAACTACCTGCCGCGCGTGAAACAAAACTACACGCTTGGTGTTAAGACACCTTGGGCACTCGCCGATCCCGAGAACTGGCGGCGCACGCAGCGCTTTGGCGGCGCCTGCTTTATGGTGCTGGGTGTCGGGCTCATCGTGATGGGCGTGGCGGGCACTGCGCTTTCGAGCGAGGTCGTTGCCGTGGCAATCACGGTACTGGCGCTTGGGTTAGTCGGGGCCATGTACCTCTACTCGTATCTGCTGTGGCGGAAAAATGGGAGCAGGGGATAGCCCCTACTCCCACCTTCATAGCGGTTGATCCGAATTTGGATGCGGCCATGTGGCGTAATTGCCTACATGGCCGCATTGTGCATACGGGGCGCGCCGCGCTACGCCGCCTGCTCAAACTGCGAGTTGTAGAGCTTGGCATAGGCGCCGCCTGCCGCCAGCAATTCCTCGTGGTTGCCGGACTCGACCACATCGCCGTGATCCATCACGAGGATCAGGTCGGCATCGCGAATCGTCGAGAGGCGGTGCGCTATGACAAAGCTCGTGCGGCCTTGCATAAGCGTATCCATGGCGCTCTGGACGCGCAGCTCGGTTCGGGTATCGACCGAGCTCGTCGCCTCGTCAAGGATAAGCAGCGGGGCGTCTTTGACCATGGCGCGCGCGATGGTAATGAGCTGGCGCTGGCCGGCCGAAACGCTGCCGGGTTCGAGCTCGGTGTCGTAGCCCGCGGGCAGGCTCCGCACCCACTTGAGTAGGCCGCATGCCTCGCAGACCTCATCGAGTCGCTCGTCGGCGACGCCGGTGGCATCGAACGCGATGTTTTCGCGAAGCGTACCCTGGAAAAACCAGGTGTCCTGCAGTACCATACCAAACTGCTCGTGCAGGTTCTCGCGCGTGACACTTGCCGTGTCGATGCCGTCGATGTAGACGTTGCCGCCGCCCACCTCGTAGAAGCGCATGAGGAGATTGACGAGCGTGGTTTTGCCGGCGCCCGTGGGGCCGACGATGGCGACCTTCTTGCCGGCGGGCGCCTTGGCGCTAAAGTCGTGGATGATGTCGACGTCCTCGTCGTAGCCAAAGCGCACGTGACGGAAATCGACCTCGCCGCGTGGCGACTCGATACGAGCGGTCTTGCCGGATTCGTCTGCCATCTCGGGCTCTTCCAGGAAATCGAAGACGCGCTCGCACGCGGCTGCCATGGTCTGAACCGAGCTCGCTGCCTGCGAGATGTTCTGCAGCGGCTGGGTAAAGAGGCGGATGTAGAGCATGAACGCGACCACGGTGCCAAAGGGGATAGCGCCCGAGAGCGCAAGCAAACCGCCCACGATGCATACGATCACGTAGCTCAGGTTGCCGACGAAAATCATGAGGGGCATCATCGCACCCGAGAGGAAGGCGCTTTTCCAGGCGGCGTCTTCGAGCGCGGCGTTGTTGGTGGCGAAACGCTCCATCTCGCCGGCCTCGCCGTTGCAGACCTTGACCACATCGAGGCCGCCCATGACCTCTTCGACCTGATTGTCGACAGTGCCGAGCGCCGCCTGCTGACGTGCAAAGTAAGGCTGCGAGCGCTTAATGATGCCGCTCGTGAGCACCATGCCCAAAAACGCCGCACCGATGCCGGCGGCCGCCATGATCCAGTTGGTGGCGAACATCATAATGATGGACCCCACGAGTTGGGCGAGCGAGCTCACAAGCGTGCTGATCGACTGGTTCATCGACTGCGCAACGGAGTCGACGTCATTGGAGACAAGCGACAGCACCTCGCCAGTTGGCTTGCGGTCCAAAAACTTGAGAGGCAGGCGGTCGGTCTTGTCGGATACGTCCGCGCGCATCTTGGCCGTGGCGTATTGCGTGACGTTTGCCATGAGAAAGCCCTGCGCAAAATTGAGGATGAAACCCAGAGCGTAGAGGATAACGAGGAAGAAGCCGATGGACTGAACGGCATCCATATCCACGGTTCCGGTGATGCCGGCGGTGATGATATCGCTGATTTCGCCGAGTTTGCCGGGTCCGATAAGGTTGAGGACGGCACCGGCGAGTGCGAGGACGCTCGCGATGGCGACGGCGGGAAGCCAGACATGGCAGTAACGCGCAAGGCGTTTGAAGGCATGGCCTAGGTCAACGTTCTGACGAGTGGTCTTTGCGCCGCCCATGCCGGGCATGCTGGGATTAGGCATGGTCGATTTCCTCCTTGGAGAGCTGGGAGCTCACGATTTCCTGATAGGTCTGGCAGCTGCGCATGAGCTCGTCGTGCGTGCCGGCACCCACGCAGGCTCCGCCATCGAGCACGACGATGAGGTCGGCATCGCGTACCGTGCTCACACGTTGCGCGACAATGAGCTTGGTTACGTCGCCGCAACGCTCGGCGAGTGCTTTGCGGAGCTTGCGGTCGGTTGCGAAGTCGAGTGCGCTGAACGAATCGTCGAAGACGAGGATCTCGGGCTTGCGTGCGATGGCGCGGCTCATGGCAAGACGTTGACGCTGGCCGCCGGAGACGTTGCGACCGCCTTGCTCGATGGCAGCATCGACGCCGCCGTCCATGCGGCTCACAAAGTCGGCAGATTGGGCGACGGTGAGCGCTGTCGAGATATCGTCGCGGGTGATTTCGTGATCGGTCTTGCCGTAGGCGATATTGCTGGCGACGGTGCCCTTAAAGAGCGTGGCCGTCTGCGGAATATAACCGATACGCTCATGCAACTGCTCGAGCGTAAAGTCGCGCACGTCGCGCCCATCGATAAGGACCTGGCCTTCGGTTGCGTCAAAGAGGCGATCGACGAGCTGGATAAGCGTCGTCTTGCCCGAACCCGTGGCGCCCACAATGGCAACCGTCTGGCCCGGTTCCGCCCTAAAGCTCACGTGGGAAAGGCCCGGCGTGCCGTCGTCGGGGTAGGTGAAGGAGACATCGCAAAACTCAACGCAACCGCGCTCGTCGGGGGCGATTTGGGCGCTCTCGACGCCCGGTCCATCGCATACGGCGGGCGCGGCCTCGATGACCTCGCTCACACGTTCGGCCGCCACCTGGGCACGCGGCAAGAGCACAAAGACCATGTTGAGCAGCACGAAGGCAAGGACCACCTGCATGCCGTAGTTGGAGAACACGACCATCTGGGAGAAGAGCGTAAGGCGCGCGCCGGGGGCCGCGGCCTCGATCAACACGGCGCCGATCCAATAGACCGCGAGCGTAAGTCCCGAGGTAACGAGCGTCATGCCCGGGTTCATAATGGCCATCACACGGGTGGCGGTGAGGTTGTTGTCCGTAAGCTCCTTGTTCGCGTTTGCGAAACGGTCGCGCTCATAGCTTTCGGCGTTGTAGGCGCGAACGGGGCGGATGCCTGTCAGGTGCTCGCGCAGCAGGCGGTTGAGCACGTCGGTGAGGCCTTGAATCTTCTGAAAGCGCGGAATGCAGACGACGACTGTGAGTGACAGCGCGAGCACGATGCTGAGCGCTGCAACACCGGTTGCAAGGGTCCATTCCCAGCCATAGCCGACAATCTTGACGATTGCCCAAATCGCCATTACAGGTGCCTTGATGATGACCGAGAGGCCCATCGAAACAAGGTTCTGGATCTGCGTGATGTCATTGGTGCAGCGGTTGACGAGCGAGGCGGCACCGATGCGATCGACATCGCCCTTTGAGAGCACGAGCGCCTGATTGAAGACTTTGCCGCGCAGCGTGCGAGCAAGTCCTGTTGCGACGCGTGACGCAAAGTACACGCAGATCACGTTGCAGATGAGCGATCCGCCGGCGCAAAGCATCATGTAGAGGCCCTGCACGCAGATTTCGCCCATGGTGGAGCCGGGTGTCTCGGCAAGTGATGTGATATTTGCCATGTAATCGGGCAGGGTAAGATCGAGCCACACCTGCGCAATGACAAATACCAGTGTGACCAACGCCTGTCGACGTTGGCGCCCGTCAAGGTATTTGAGCATTTTGAGCATAATGGAAGTTACCTTTCACTATTAGATAAATAGCTGGATAAAACCCGCCGTTAGGCGGGCGGGTTTAAATCGGTACCATGGTCTGGGTTGCCGCCAGCGAGGTGGCGAAGACCTGGCGCCGGTTGTTTTATCGGACGAGCGGACGCGCCATTTTTTCGACGAGCCGTGCGAGTTCAATCTGCTCGGCGTCGCTTAGGGGCGAGAGCAACTTGCCAAGGTGCGCCACGGCCGCTTCGAAGTTGGCATCGCCGTATGCTCTGCCCTCGGGCGTGAGGCGCACGATCACACTGCGGCCGTCGTCGGGATTGGTCTCGCGTACGATATATCCCTTGCGCTCGAGCGTTTTGAGCGCGTTGGCGACGCGTGCGCTTGAGACACCCAGGGCATCGATGAGCTTTGAAGGGGTCGTCACATTGTCGTGCGAGGCGAGGTAGCCGAGTACTCCCATCTCGCCGCGCGAGGCGTTGAGTGCCTCCGCTCCACCAACGTTGCTGATAGTGCCGAATGCACGGGTTATGATCGCGGCAGGGAGGCTCGCGGCGTCATAGGTAGATTCGACGCCCGACTCGATTTGAGCTTCTGTTGCTGCTGCCATCGGTCCTCCTTTCTAACTAGCTAATACTGTTAGGTATTATGCTCAGGATAAATATCTAACAGTATGAGATATTCTGAATTCATCATTTAGACACGAATGGGGTGATGGGTTTGTGCGGCGGGGCGTGGTCTTTCGGTAGACGAAGGGGGCGGTGCCGCGTCGTGTGTATGGGTCATGCGACAATACCCCGCGTATGACCAAAATCCGCAGATAGGGGTGCGGCGGCAGCCGACCCCTCCGCATGAAAACGGAGTGATCATGGCAGAGTTTATCTATAGCATGTATCAGGCTCGTAAGGCCCATGGCGACAAGGTGATTCTTGACGACGTGACCCTGAGCTTCTATCCCGGCGCCAAGATTGGCGTCGTGGGCCCCAACGGCATGGGCAAGTCGACCTTGCTCAAGATCATGGCCGGCATCGAAGAGGTTTCCAACGGCGATGCCAGGCTAACCCCCGGCTATTCTGTGGGCATTCTGCAGCAGGAGCCGCCGCTCGACGAGGACAAGACCGTCATCGAGAACGTGCGCATGGCATTTGGCGACATGATCGCCAAGGTCGATCGCTTCAATAAGATCGGCGAGGAAATGTGCGACCCGGACTGCGACATGGACGCCCTCATGGCCGAGATGGGCAAGCTCCAAGACGAGATCGATGCCGCCGACGGCTGGGATATCGACTCTAAGCTCGGCCAGGCCATGGACGCCCTGCAGCTGCCCGATTCCGATATGCCGGTTAACGTGCTCTCGGGCGGCGAGCGCCGCCGCGTGGCGCTGTGCAAGCTGCTGCTCGAGGCCCCCGACCTGCTGCTGCTCGACGAGCCTACGAACCACCTGGATGCCGAGTCCATCCTCTGGCTCGAGCACTTCCTACACAACTACCAGGGTGCCGTTCTGGCCGTCACGCACGACCGCTACTTCCTGGACAATGTTGCCGAGTGGATCTGCGAGGTCGACCGCGGTCACCTCTATCCCTACAAGGGCAACTACTCCACGTATCTGGAGACCAAGGCCGCCCGTATCGAGGCTCAGGGCAACCGCGACGCCAAGCTCGCCAAGCGCATGGAGGCCGAGCTCGAGTGGGTTCGCTCCAGCCCCAAGGCCCGTCAGGCCAAGAACAAGGCCCGTCTGGCCCGCTACGAGGAGATGGAGGCCGAGGCCCGTGCCAGCCAGAAGCTCGACTGGACCGATATTCGCATCCCCGTCGGCCCCCGTCTGGGCAACAAGGTTCTGGAGGCTCATCACCTGCACAAGGAGTTCGACGGTCGTGTGCTCATCGACGACCTTTCGTTCACCCTGCCGCGTAACGGCATCGTGGGCGTGATCGGCCCCAACGGCGTCGGTAAGACCACGCTGTTCAAGACCATCGTTGGCCTGGAGCCGCTGACTTCGGGTGAGCTCGAGGTGGGCGAGACCGTCAAGATTTCCTACGTCGACCAGAACCGTTCCGGCATCGACCCCGATAAGAATCTGTGGGAGGTCGTCTCGGACGGCCTGGACCACATGATGGTCGGCGAGACCGAGGTCCCGAGCCGCGCCTATGTGGCGAGCTTTGGCTTTAAGGGCCAGGACCAGCAGAAGCGCGCCGGCGTGCTTTCCGGCGGCGAGCGCAACCGTCTGAACCTAGCGCTCACGCTCAAGCAGGGCGGCAACCTGCTGCTGCTCGACGAGCCCACCAACGACCTGGACGTCGAGACCCTGTCCTCGCTCGAGGCCGCGCTGCTCGAGTTTCCGGGCTGCTCGGTCGTCATTAGCCACGACCGTATGTTCCTGGATCGTGTTGCCACGCATATCCTGGCATGGGAGGGTACCGACGAGAACCCGGGCAACTGGTACTGGTTCGAGGGCAACTTCGAGGCCTATCAGGCCAACCGCATTGAGCGCCTGGGTGAAGACGCCGCCCAGCCGCACCGTGTCCATCGCAAGCTGACGCGAGACTAGGTTTATTGCTGGTTTGGTTGCGTAACATCGCAGATGCGTAGTAATAACGGCTCAAATCCGGGTTTGGATTTGAGCCGTTTTCGCTGCTACTTGCGTCGAGCGATATCGTGAAAGACAAAGTAGTCGGGGCGGTGCCGCGAACAGGTGTATTCGAACATTTCTCCGGCGGCGGTAAAGACTCGGTTGGACACAACGGCCATGTAACAGCCTTCGGGAAGGTCCAGCAGCTCATAGTCACGCTTGGTGGCGGGTTCGACGGTTATTTGGCGACTGCTTTGGGCAATCTTAAGGCCAAGGTCCTGCTCGAGATATCGATAAATGGAGCTTGAGGCCTTATCGGCATCGAGCCCCTGTACGTCGCTTGCCAAAAAATAGCTTTCATCGTGAATGACTGGGCAACCGGCTATGTAACGAACGCGCTCGAGATGAATGAGATCTGACCCGATTTCAAACCCCGTTCTGTGGGCTGCCTTTTCGGTGGCTTTGACTTGCTCAAAGAGCGTCACCTTTGTTTCGGAATCAAGCTCCATGCGTCTGACGGACTCGTCGTATGTTTCGATACCTCCAACCTCAAACAGGGCGCGACTGCGTGGGCGCCAGATGACGCGGACGCCCTTGCCGTGAATCGGTTGCACCAGTCCCTCGTCGGCGAGCGCAGTGAGCGCGCGCCGAAGTGTGTTATGCGAACACTCGTATTTTTGGACGAGTTGGGCCTCGGAGGGGAGAAACGACTGAAACGGATACGTCCCCTCAAGAATGTAGCCCTTGATATCGTTGTAAATACCTTGCCAAATGGCTTTCATAGTTGTCCTTTGAATCATTTAAATAAGTTGTGCTTTAGTATACCGTTCGAGCATAATGCCTGCCGTTTGCCGCGAAAAAACGACCGTTCATCTACTTATTCAAATAAGTCGAGAAACATAGATTCAATCTGACTAAACTAATTGCTGTAAGGCAACTTATTCAAATAAGTCCTATTCATAGACGGGTTGGCCACCTGCGGTTTCTATCGAATAACGCAAAAGGAGGAACACATGGGTAAGTATGCGGACGACGCGACCAAGCTGCTCGAGCTGGTGGGAGGCAAGGACAATATTGCCGCTGTGAGCCACTGCATGACGCGCATGAGGTTCGTGCTCAACGATGAATCGAAGGCCGATGTGCCGGGTATCGAGGCGCTTCCATATACCAAGGGCAGCTTTACGCAGGCTGGGCAGTTCCAGGTCATCATTGGTAACGACGTCAAAGCCTACTATTCGGAGTTTACTGAGATCGCCGGAATCGAGGGCGTGAGCAAGGACGCAGCCAAGGCTGCCGCCGTCCAAAACCAGAATCCCATTCAGCGCGCCATGACGGTTATCGCCGAGGTATTTGCACCTATCATTCCCGCTGTTATCGTCGGTGGCCTCATTCTCGGTTTCCGCAATTGCATCGATTCGTTGTATGTGTTTGGCGACGGTACGCAGACGCTCGTGCAGCTGAGTCAATTTTGGGCTGGCCTCGACAGCTTTTTATGGTTGATTGGCGAGGCAGTCTTCCATACTGGCATTCCCGTAGGCATCTGTTGGTCGGTCACCAAAAAGATGGGTGGCACGCCTATGCTCGGTATCGTTTTGGGCCTGACGCTTATCTCCGGGCAGCTTCTTAACGCCTATGCCGTTGCAGGCACGCCGGCTGATCAGATTCCGCAGTGGGACTTTGGCTTTGCCCGGGTCAATATGATCGGCTATCAGGCGCAGGTCATCCCCGCGATTCTCGCCGCAGTTACACTTGGCTTCTTGGAGCGTTTCTTCCGCAAGATCACGCCCGAGGTCGTCTCGATGATCGTCGTTCCATTCTGCAGCTTGTTGCTTGCCGTCATGGCCGCCCACTTTGTCCTTGGACCCATTGGCTGGTGGCTCGGTAGCGGTATCTCCGCCATCATTTACGCCGGCATCACCGGCCCGTTCCGTGCCCTGTTCGGCGCTGTCTTTGGTGCGTTTTATGCGCCGCTGGTTATTACCGGCCTGCACCACATGTCTAACGCCATCGACCTGCAGCTGATTGCCGATTTTGGTGGCACTATGCTTTGGCCCATGATCGCGCTTTCCAATATCGCACAAGGCTCGGCCGTATTGGGCATGGCGTACCTGCAGCGTTCCAACGATCGTGACCAGCAGGTAAATATCCCTGCCATCATCTCTTGCTACCTGGGTGTTACCGAGCCTGCCATGTTCGGCGTCAACCTTAAGTACATGTTCCCGTTTGTGTGTGCCATGATCGGCTCCTCCCTTGCTGGTCTTTTGAGCGTGGTGACAAGCTGCACCGCAAACGCCGTTGGCGTCGGTGGCCTGCCGGGAATCCTTTCGATGCAGCCTGACAGCTGGGCGATGTTTGCGGTTTGTATGCTCATCGCGCTGGTCGTTCCTTTTGTTCTGACGGTTATCGTGGGTGCCAAGAAAGGCATTCGCGAGGAGGCCGAGGCCAGTGCCGCCGAGATTCGCGCGGAGTTGGCCGCTCAGGATAAGTAACCCTACGTGCCCTACGAGCGCCGCGGTGGCTCTGCCCATCAGCGGCGCTCGTGTATTTCATATTCCCTGGTGATGAGCGAGGACGAGCAATGCTCGATATCAGTAATAAGGTCGTGTACCAAATCTATCCCAAGAGCTTTAACGATTCTAATGGCGACGGCTGGGGCGATCTGCCCGGCATCACGCAAAAGCTCGACTACCTCAAGCAGCTTGGCATCGATTACCTCTGGATAACCCCATTTTTTGTCTCGCCGCAAAAGGACAACGGCTACGATGTGGCCGATTACCGAAGCATCGATCCGCGATTTGGAACCATGGAGGAGTTCGAAGAGCTTTCGCGCGAGGCGCATGCGCGCGGCATCGGCCTTATGCTCGACATGGTATTTAACCATGTTTCGAGCGAACATGAGTGGTTTCAGCGAGCCATCGCGGGCGACAAGCGCTACCAGGACTACTTTATTTTTGAAGAGGGGACACCGCGTGAGCTTCCCTGCAACTGGGATTCGAAGTTTGGCGGCCCCGCCTGGACCTGGGAACCTCATGTTGGCAAATGGTACCTGCACCTATTTGACCCGAGCCAACCCGACCTCAACTGGAAAAATCCTGAAGTGAGGCATGAGGTTGCCGATGTCTTGCGTTTTTGGCGCGAGAAGGGCGTTGACGGCTTTCGCTTCGACGTAATCAATCTAATCGATAAGCCAGATTCATGGGAAGACGACTACGAGGGCGATGGTCGCCGCTTTTACACGGACGGTGCGCGTGTGGACAGCTACATCCAGGAGCTGGTGCGTGAGGGCGGCATCGAGGGCATGATGACGGTCGGAGAGATGAATTCGACGGGTCTTGAGGCTTGCATTCGATATACGCAGCCTCAAAACCACGAGCTCGCTATGACCTTCAACTTCCATCATCTTAAGGTCGATTTTGAGAACGGGAGGAAGTGGGTAAACAAGGTTCCTGACTTCGCGCTGTTGCAAAAGACTCTTGCCGCCTGGCAGGAGGGTATGCAGGCGGGCGGTGGTTGGAATGCCGTGTTCTGGGACAATCACGACCAGCCACGCGCCCTCTCGCGTTTTGGGACCGACGGTTCCCTGCGCATTCCCGCGGCAAAGATGCTCGCGCTCTTTATGGACCTGTTGCGCGGCACGCCCTATATCTATCAAGGTGACGAGCTGGGCTCGACCAACGCACACTTTACGAGCATCGAAGAGTTCAACGATGTCGAGAGCCGCAACTATTACCGCATCTTGCTCGAGCGGGGAAAGGCGCCCGAAGAGGCGCTTGCGATCATCAACATGCATTCGCGCGATAACGGCCGCCTGCCTATGCAGTGGAATGGCGAGGTGCACCATGGTTTTTCGACCGCTGAGCCTTGGGTTCCGATGGCTCGCGATGCGAAGGATTGTAGCCAAGATGAGATAACGGCGGAGCTCGAAGTGGGCGTTTCGAATTCAATTTTTGAGTTCTATCGTCAGGTGAATGAGCTACGGCACGAGTTGCCTGTGGTGGCGACGGGCAAGGTCCGTTTTGTTGACGCGGACAGTGTGCCTGTGCTCGCGTATGGGCGATTTGGCAATCTTCCTGTCGGAGAGCCCTATGATGCGTCGGTGGCGACGATCGAAGACATGTCCGCGCCTGGATCGATGCTTGTGGTTGCCAATTTCTCCGATGATATGAGCGAAGTGGGCCCGGAAGTCCGGGAACTGCTGGCTCAAGGGGAGTGGGACGTGCTGTTGCGCTCTTATGGGGATGTTGAGGACCTGCAGGCACTTCGCCCCTTTGAGGGATATGCGCTCATTCGTAAATAGGCGCATGGGTATTGTGTCCATTTGCAGCTGAGCGCGGCCTAATTGGCACAATAAAAACGGCTCAAATCCGGGTTTGGATTTGAGCCGTTTGTCGTTACTGCTCGGATTCCTCGACCTTGTCGATGGTCCAGGTGGCGCCGAGGCCACCGGAGGTGTTGCGGCGGATGCGAACGGTCACTTCGCGGCGTTCGCCGGCCTGCGTGTAGCGCAGCGGGAAGCTTGCGCGGTTGCGTGCGACCTCGATGGTGCCGCGCTCGCGGGCGATCCAGTAATACTCGCCGACGATGCCGAGTGTGTCGGCGCCGTAGGGGAGATAGGTCGACAGCTGGTGCAGGAGCGGGCCGGGGCAGAAGACTTCGGTTGCGAAATCTACGGGGAAATCCTCGGGGATGGCCGGTGCTGCGGGCTTGGGGGCTGGGGTCGCAGCGAGGACCGGAGCCGGTGCAGGCGCGGGGATCTGGTCGCAAGCGGGTGCGGGCACGGGTTTGGTGGTGGGTGCGGGCTCAGTCGTTGTTTCCGGCTTGACTACGGAATCTGCGGGTTCCACGGTAGCGGGCGTGTCTGCAACCGCGGTTTCAACCTCAGATTGCATCGTGCTCTCGTTCTCGACGCTCGGCTTTGCCTCGACGGGCGTGGATGCCATGGTGGTGATGCCGGCGTTGGCGTTCTCGGGGTCGTAGACCACGGTGAGCGAAATGGCGGGCTGGGGTGCCTCGGGCTCCGGCGTCGCTGCGGATGTGTCCTGCTCAACGGGTTCGTCGGGCTGACCATCCTCGGCAGCGTCGCCAAAGATGTCACTGTTTTGGAACACAGGTGTTTCGGGCTGGTCGGCTGGCTCTTCGATTGCCGATTCAGGAGTCTCGCCAGTTTCCACGATGGCTTCCTGCTCGGACGTAGCTTCGGAATCGATCGTGGCGGCAATTTCGGCTTCGATTTCTACCGCTGTCTCAACAACGACTTCAATCTCCACTTCAGGTTCCGGCGCGGCCTCGACCTCAACAACAGGCTCAGGCTCGGGACGCTTGACGTGCTTGGGGCGCACGGCCTTGAGGTCCTTCTCGCCACGCTTTTTCTTCTTGTAGGACTGCTTGGCACCCTTGGCGGCCTTGGGCTTGTCTTCACCCTTGGCAAGGACCGCATCCCAAGCTTCGTTGGCGATGACGGTGGCATACAGGCGACCACCTTTAAAGACGGTCAGCTTAATGCAGTCGTCGAGCTCCTCGAGCAATTCGCGCGTGGACTTAAAACCCAGGTCGCAAGCAGCCATATCGCCGGCGGCGAGCGCTTCTTCGACCTGTGTCATAAACGTCTGCTTGCCGCATCCAATCGCGTCACGAAGCAGACGGTACAGATAGATATGGTTGCCCAACGACAACGTGGGCTTAACTATTGTCTTGCTCATGGCAAATCTCCTCTTTACACACGTAGAGCATCTTACCATCGTCCGGGGTCTGCCATGGCGGCGCCCAAGGCAAACGGGCGCGAACCGTAGTCGATTCGCGCCCGCTATGCAGGTCGTCTATTTGTGGGATGGAGCACCTAGTTGCCCGATGCCGTGCCCTGGCTTGCACTGTCAGACGTTGTGCCAGATGCGGTGCCGTTTGAGCTGCTGGTGCTGCTGTCGGCCGTGCCCGTTCCCGATGCGTTGCTGCCCGTCTGGTCGCCCGTGCTCGGCTGTGAGCCGTCGGTCGTCTGACTTGAGTCAGTTGTGCCGGACTGAGTGCCGTTGTTGGTCGTGGAGGAATCGGTGCCCTGCGACTGGTTTTGCGCGTTCGAAGACGAATCGGCGGAGGTGGAGCTGTCCTGCGTTTCGCCCGACTGTGCCTGCTGGTCCTGCGATTGATCGTTGCCGTTTGTATCGTTTTCGGTCGTGCGCGATGACAGAATCGGGTCGGGGCGTGCGCCCAAACCCTCGCCGGCAGTGGTGATAAGGATGGCACCGGCGCAGGCAATGACCGTAACGATCGCAATGGCGACCGAGAAGATGATGACCTTCTTTTGCGTTTGGCTGCGTTCTGCCGCGGCCTTGGCGCGCAGGCTGTTGGGGGCGACGCGGGCCGTGGTCGCGCGTCCCGCAATCTGGCGCATCTCCTGCGTGGTCGCAGCTCCGCCGAGGTGCTCGTCGGCATTGGGCTCAACGGGTTCGTAGGCACCGGCGGGATAGTCGACGGCGGCGTGCGTTCCTTTGATAGCCTCGGCGCTGGCGGAGATAAAGTGGCGATAGACCTGCGAAGACACGACGGTGATGACCGAGCTCACGGCGGCACCGATCACCGAGCCGGCGATGCCAATCTTGGAGGCAAGCGCAACGCTTGTGGCCGCAGCCGCGGCACCGGCGATGATCTGGGGAATGGAAATATCATCGAACAGGCCTTTTTTGGGCGCGATGGCCATGGTCTGGCCGATGGATTGGTTTTCGTGGATGCCGTTGTTGAGTGCGGCGGGAGTCATGACGCGCGTGCGCGGCGCATCGGTGTACTTGGTCGTCATACGGGGTCCTCCCGGTGTAAATCTGCTTCGTTTCATGTAGCCATCAGGGTACCCATTCAATGTGAATCGCGTATGTCGTTTGCCAGATACCATCAAGTTATCAATAGCTCACCAAATCGGTGGGATGCGGTCGAGCATGGCGATTGAACTACAATGGGACTCGCTAATTATGTTTAGAACGGCGGCTACGCACGGGAGTGTTCTCATGGATCTTCACCTTTCTCAGTCTGATGGCTTTTTGCGTGTGGCGGCGGCTTCGCCGCGGATTCGCGTGGCCGATGTCGAGGGCAATGCCGAGGTGGCACTGACGGCTGTTCGCGAGGCTGCCGAGCGCGGCGTACGTGCGCTCGTGCTGCCCGAGCTTAACCTGACCGGCTATACCGCGGCCGACCTATTCCATAACCGCACGCTGTTGCATGCCTGTGAGGCTGCGCTGGCGCATGTTCTCGATGAAACCCGCGAGCTGCCGATCGTCTTTACGGTTGGTTTGCCCGTTGCGGTAGCCGAGAACATCTACAACTGCGCCGCCGTGTGCTGCGCGGGCGAGCTTTTGGGTCTGACGGCCAAAAAATATCTGCCCAATTACGGCGAGTTCTACGAGCACCGCTGGTTTGCTCCGGCCCCCGCCGATCCCATGTGGATCGAATTTGCCGGTCAGGGTCCGGTGCCACTTGGCTCGGGACTCATTTACCGTTGCTGTGACGAGGGTGCCGAGGACATGGTGCTTGGCGTTGAGGTTTGCGAGGACCTGTGGGTGCCGGCGCCCCCTTCGACCGAGATGGCGCTTGCCGGCGCAACGGTGATCCTCAATCCTTCTGCTTCCGACGAGATTATCGGCAAGGCAGACTACCGCCGTAGCCTTATTTCCAACCAGAGTGCGCGCCTCTACTGCGCCTATGCCTACGCGGACGCGAGCGAGGGCGAATCCACAACCGATATGGTCTTTGCGGGGGAGAACCTCGTCTACGAAAACGGCTCCAAGCTCGCCGCGACCAAGCTGCTCACCTGCGACATGGCGGTGGCCGATGTTGATCTTGACCGCTTGGTGGCCGAGCGTCGCCGCTCGACGACGTGGACGCGCCCGGATGATGCACCGGAGGCCACGACCGTTGAGTTCTCGTTTGAGGGCACGCTCGCAGAGGAACCCGCGCTGCGCGATGCCTGCGACATCGACCGCGTCTTCCCGCGCGCGCCTTTCGTCCCGGCAGACCACGGCGACCTGGCCGAGCGCTGCGAGACCATCCTCGACCTGCAGACCGCCGGCCTTAAGACCCGCCTTGCCCACACGGGCACTAAGGCTGCCGTCATCGGCCTTTCGGGCGGCCTCGATTCCACGCTGGCGCTGCTCGTGACCGTTCGCGCGTTCGACGCCCTTGGCCTGCCACGCACGGGCATTACGGCTGTCTCCATGCCGGGCTTTGGAACGACACATCGTACCAAGTCCAATGCCGAGTCACTTGCCCGCGACCTGGGTGTGAGCTTCCGCGAGGTCTCGATTCACGCGGCTGTGGAGCAGCATTTTAAGGACATCGAGCACGACCCGGCGGTCCAGGACGTGACCTACGAGAACAGCCAGGCGCGCGAGCGCACACAGATTCTGATGGATCTGGCCAACCAGGCCGGCGGTTTTGTCATCGGCACGGGCGATCTGTCCGAGCTGGCGCTCGGCTGGGCTACCTACAACGGTGACCATATGAGCATGTATGCCGTCAACGCAAGCGTGCCCAAGACGCTCGTGCGCCATCTGGTTCGTTATGCTGCCGATGTCTTTGGCGGTCGCATCGCCACCACGCTGCTCGATATTCTCGACACGCCGGTGTCGCCCGAGCTTTTGCCGCCGACGGGCGATGGCGAGATCGCCCAGAAGACTGAGGACCTGGTGGGTCCGTACGAGCTGCACGACTATTTCCTCTACTACCTGCTGCGTTTTGGCTTTGAGCCGGGCAAGATCTACCGCATGGCGCTCAAGAGCTTTGAGGGCGTCTACGACGAGCCAACCATCCACACGTGGCTGCGTACGTTCTACCGTCGCTTCTTTGCCCAGCAGTTTAAGCGCAGTTGCCTGCCCGACGGTCCCAAGGTGGGCTCGGTCACGCTCAGCCCGCGCGGTGACTGGCGCATGCCGAGCGATGCCAGCTCACGTCTGTGGCTTGCTCAGATCGACGCGCTGCGCCCGGCCGAGTAACACCGCGCCCCGATTGGCTCAGGTTGGCTAAATTGAACCAAAACAGGGGATGCAAGCGTTACACTTTTGCAATCTGATGGCCCGTATCGCGCGGCGCTCTTGTCGGAGCGCCGCGTTTTTTGTATCGAAAGGTGGCACCATGCAGGCATCGCAGCGTCTCGACCGCTTTGGCGCGGAGGTTTTCGCCTCGCTCAACAACAAGCTTCTTGCATTGAAGGCCCAGGGCAAGACCATTTACAACATGAGTGTGGGCACGCCCGACTTTAAACCGTACGACCACGTGGTCGAGGCGCTGACCCAGGCCGCGCAGGACCCGGAGATGTGGAAGTATGCCCTGCGCGATCTGCCCGAGCTTAAGCAGGCCGTGTGCGATTACTACGAGCGCCGCTTTGGCGTTTCGGGCATTACGCCGTCCATGGTGCAGTCGTGCAACGGCACGCAGGAGGGCGTGGGCCACTTGGGTCTGGCGCTGCTCGACCCGGGCGATACGATTCTGGTGCCCGATCCGTGCTACCCGGTCTTTGAGGCGGGTGCCAAGATCGCTGATGCCAAGCTCGAGTACTACCCGCTGGTCGCCGAGCACAACTATCTGCCCTACGTGGCGGGCATTGATCCCGAGGTCGCCGACCGCGCCAAGTACATGATCGTGTCGCTGCCCGCCAACCCGGTGGGTTCGGTGGGCACGCCCGAGGTCTACGAGGAGATCATCGCCTTCGCCCGCGAGCACGACCTGCTGATCGTCCACGACAACGCCTATTCGGACATCGTGTTCGACGGCGAGCCGGGCGGCAGCTTCCTGCAGTATCCCGGTGCGCTCGAGGTGGGCGTGGAGTTCTTCTCGCTCTCCAAGTCGTTTAACGTCACCGGCGCCCGCATCGGTTTTTTGGTCGGTCGCGAGGATGTGGTCTCGGCCTTTGCCAAGTTGCGCAGCCAGATCGACTTTGGCATGTTCTTCCCGATCCAGAAGGCCGCTATCGCCTGCCTCAACGGTCCGCGCGATGAGGTCGAGGCGCAGCGCCTGAAGTACCAGGAGCGCCGTGATGCCCTGTGCGACGGTCTTGAGGGCCTGGGCTGGGAGCGCCCCAACGCGCATGGCTCCATGTTCGTGTGGGCCAAGCTCCCCGGCGGCCGCACCGACTCGATGGCGTTTTGCGAGGAGCTCATGGAGAAGGCCGGTGTCGTCGTGACGCCGGGCGCGAGCTTTGGCCCTTCGGGCGAAGGGCACGTGCGCATGGCGCTGGTGCTGCCGCCCGACCAGATCGCTTTGGCTGTTGAGGCTATTCGCGAAGCGGGCCTGTATTAGGGATTCGTTTCTGCGAGTCAATAGCTCGAAACCGATTTCGTGCAGTTATTATACGAATTCTGCAAACAATTTCGGTAAACGGTCGATATTTGACTGCAATAGGAGCATAATCAAAGTCCCGATTGGATGTATTGGGATTACGGCAAGCCGCTCGGGTCGCCCTGGGCGGTTTGTTTGTGGAGAGAGATGGGAGTTTGTAATGGTTAACGAGAAGAAGGTCGCTATTGTCGGCTGCGGTTTCGTCGGTTCGTCTTCGGCGTTCGCACTGATGCAGAGCGGTCTGTTCTCCGAGATGGTTCTCATCGACGTGGACAAGAACCGCGCCGAGGGCGAGGCCCTGGACATTGCGCACGGCATGACGTTTGCCGAGCCGATGAAGATCTACGCTGGCGATTATTCCGATGTCGCCGACGCCGCCATGATCGTCGTCACCGCAGGCGCTGCCCAGAAGCCCGGCGAGACCCGCCTGGACCTGGTCAACAAGAACGTCAACATCTTCAAGTCCATCATTCCCGAGATTAAGAAGTCCGGCTTTGACGGCATTCTGCTGATCGTCTCCAACCCGGTCGACGTTCTGACCTATGCCGCCATCAAGATGTCCGGCCTGCCCGAGGGCCACGTCATCGGTTCCGGCACCGTGCTCGACACCGGTCGTCTGCAGCAGATGCTCGGCGCCCACGTCGAGGTCGACCCGCGCGACGTCCAGGCTTACGTCATGGGCGAGCACGGCGACTCCGAGTTCGTCGCCTGGTCCAGCGCTCAGGTTGCCGGCGTGCCGCTGAGCACCTTCTGCGAGCTTCACGGCCATCTGGAACATGAGGCTGCCGAGAAGCGTATCGCCGAGGACGTCAAGAACTCCGCCTACACCATCATCGAGAAGAAGCACGCCACCTACTACGGCGTCGCCATGGCCGTTAAGCGCATCTGCACCGCTGTCATGCGTGACGAGCAGACCGTTCTGCCCGTCTCCTCGCTCATGGTGGGCGAGTATGGCCTGTCCGATCTGGCCATCTCCATGCCGACCGTCGTCGGCCGCGACGGCGTCGTCTGCCGCGTTCCCGTGCCGCTGAACGAGTCCGAGCAGGGCGAGCTCACCGCTTCTGCCAAGGCTCTCAAGGACATCATCGACAGCGTCGATTTCTCCTGCTAAATCCAGCTCGTTTGCTAGCAAGCTACAATGAAGGCGTCCAGGCCCCACGGCCCGGGCGCCTTTTTTGGTGCATTGGGGTCAGGTTAATTTGCACCAAATGGGGCGCGATTGGTGCAAACAAACCTGACCCCAATGCACCATTGTTGATGGGAGAGCCATGTCGGAATCGCCTAACTTTTTGACGTATGCCCAGACGGCGTTCGATTCGTTTGAAGTGCGGCCGTTCTGCGCGGTGGACAGCCTGGTGTTTGCATGGCTGTCGTATTTGCGCTTGCCGGGGGATATGTCGGAGCTTGCCGGCTGGCAGGGACTGGACGTGCGTGAGCTACTGCGCGCCGAGTGCTACCGGGACATGATTGGCGACCTGTGGGATCCGGAGGGGAGCCGCGCCTTGCTGGAGGCCGTGACGGCAAGCCCGCGCTACCGCGGCGTGCGCGTGTGCGGCTATCGTGCCGTGAACGATGCGTCGATGACGGAGCAGTTTGCAGCCATGACGTTCAGATTTCCGGCAGGATTTAGCTACCTTTCCTTCCGTGGGACCGACAGCACGATCGTGGGCTGGAAAGAGGACTTTAACATGGCGTTCCGGTGCCCCGTGCCTTCTCAGGAATCTGCGGCGCGCTATGTGGACGAGGCGGCAGCCGAATAGACGGGCCGCTCTTGTGCGGAGTCCATTCCAAGGGCGGAAACTTGGCGGTGTATGGCGCGGCGATGTGCTCTGACGCTGCTGGTGACCGAATCGAGAGGACCTTCTCGCATGATGGCCCCGGCTTTGTCGAGGAGTTCCTGAGTGGCGACGCCTTTGCGGGCCTGTCCGGTCGCATCGACAAGACACTGCCCCAGTCGTCGATCTTTGGAATGATGTTCGAGGCGCAGGAAGACTATGCCATTGTCGAGAGCACCGAGTTCAGCTTGCTGCAGCACAATCCCTTTAGCTGGGTTGTCGACGGCTGCGACTTTGTGTATTGCGAGCGACTGTCTGCCGGCGCCCGATACGTCGATGGTTCTATTCGTGAGATGCTGCTTGCAGTGGGGCCTGCCGAGCGCGAGCGCTTTGTGGACGCGCTGTTCTCCGTGTTTGAGGCCACGGGCGCCGAACGGTTTGCGGATATCGCAGGGAATCTACGTGAGAGCCTGCCGGTGATGCTCCAGACGGCTCAGGGCTTTGATAAGGATACTCGCCGTTTTATTTCGCAGACTATCGCAGCGATCCTTAAGTGTGCGCTGCTGCCCAAGCGCCCCGAGCTCAATGTTCCCACCGCTGGCAAGAGCCTAGCGGAGCAGCTCGAGGCATGGCAGTCCGAGCTTCTGCACTAGCCATTGGTGCAAGGTAACCTGACCCCCTTGCACCAATCTCCGATGCGTCTAGGGCGGCCTCGACCGCTATACTGATTCGTGCTGAAATCGATCTAGAACGGAATGCCGTATATGAAAATCAATCACGCGATCTTGCATATCCTGGACTTTGACTCGGCCGTCAACGTTATGAGCCAACGCGAGCTCGATATCGAGAGCCGTACCGTGCGCAATTTTGTGACTACGCACCTGCGCCGCGCTCGCACGTCTGCCGATAACAAGCGTGCCACGTTTGCCGAGAACTCCGCATTCGGCGGCGAGCTCAAGGGCTATTTCTTTGGCGAGCGCGAGTTTGTGGACCTGTCGCAGCAGATCGCGGAGTTCATCTCCTCCGAGCTTACCAAGGCAGAGAAGGCCGAGTCCACCGACGTGCTTGTAGCGGACTTTGACGATGACGAGGACGCTCGCTGGTTTGCCGTTATGCTGTTGGGTTCCAAGCAGGCCTTTATGCACGAGGTAGGCCGCGAGGAGGGCGAGGTGCGCAACGACATCGCGCGTCATTACGCTATCCTCCCGAACCCTTCCCAAAAGGTGTCGAGCTACGCGATCGTGCGCGCGAGCACCATGGAGATCGGCTACGTGGACAAGAAGCGCAAGATCGCCGGCGAGGACCGCATGCTCATTCCCGACGGTCTGCTGCAGTGCGATACGGGCGTGTCGGGCAAGGAGATTATCGACACCGTGACTCGCGTGGTCGAGGAGGTCGCCGAGGAACACGGTGCCAACACGGCCGTGGCGCTCGCCAAGGTCAAGGCCGCTGTTGCCGAGAAGGTTGAGGACGACGAGGAGCTGCCGCCCTGGGATATCGTCGACGAGGTCTTTGAGGACGAGCCGGTCATCAAGGAGAGCGTGCGTGCGGCACTGACCGAGGAGAAGGTGCCCGAGCGCGTGCCCGTGGAGCGTAAGCAGGTTGAACGTGCGGCCGTGCGCAATCACAAGATTCGTACCGATACGGGCATCGAGATCAGCTTCCCGGCCGAGATGGGCTCGAACTCCGAGTACATCGAGTTCGTCAACGAGCCCAACGGCCTCATCTCCATCGAACTCAAGAACATCGGAAGCATCGAGAACCGATAAGCCGCGCTTAGACGCTGCAGAAAAACAAGAAGGCCGAAGTCCCAGCAGGGACCTCGGCCTTCTTGTTTGGAGTTGAATTACTCTACAGGTTGAGCATACGTCAGCGAAAACGTCCCTAAGCGAGCAAGGTGACGTGAAAGAGGAGGGAAGCGTACTTTGGTACGCGACCGACGATTGAACGTCAGATTGCTCGCTTAGGGACGTTTGCAGCGTCGACCGGTCCGTCGTTCGTTAGAACGACGGAACCAAAGGTGCAGCGTCGAGCCGTTACGGCGTTTGGTAAAACGCCGTAACCATTAGAGTTGACGCAAGCCTTCCTCGAGGCCGGTCTTGCTGTCGGTCTGGGCGTCGCGCATCTTGATGACGCGGGCGGGAACGCCGGCCACGACGGCGCCGGCGGGGACATCCTCAACGCATACAGCGCCGGCAGCCACAACGGCGCCCTTGCCCACGCGTACGCCCTCCAGGACTACGGCGTTGGCGCCAATCATGACATCGTCCTCGATGATGACGGGCGTGGCGCTCGCGGGCTCAACGACGCCTGCAAGCACGGTACCGGCGCCGATGTGGCAGTTCTTGCCCACGGTGGCGCGGCCGCCCAGCACGGCGCCCATGTCGATCATGGAACCCTCGCCGATAACGGAGCCGATGTTGATGATGGCACCCATCATGATGACGGCGCGGTCGCCGATCTCGACGCGGTCGCGGATGATCGCGCCCGGCTCGATGCGGGCGTTGATGCCCTTAAGGTCGAGCATGGGAACGGCGGAGTTGCGGCAGTCGTTCTCGACGTCGTAGTAGTCGATGGAGTCGGCATTGGCATCGAGGATGGCCTTGAGCTCATCCCAGTCACCAAAGACGGTCTTGCCACGACGGCCGCCGTAGACGTGCGCATCGCCCCAGGCAACCTTCATACCGGGCTTCTCGCGCACATACAGTTTGACGGGCGTCTTCTTGGGCGCGGTGGCGATGTAGTTGATAATCTCCTGTGCATCCATCTCGGCGGCGTTGCTCATATCTTGTTTCTCCTTTGCGTGGGAACGGTTGATAACTGGTTAGGCAAACATGACCTGGTCGAAAGTGTAGAAGCCGGGGTCGCGGACGACGAGCTTTTGAG
>CALEDY010000033.1 GCA_937949355.1 uncultured Collinsella sp.
GCGACGGGGGCGAGGCGAATGGCTGAGCGGTATCGATATGCGGGTTCAACGGTATTATATTGACCACATAGATTATTAACTTGCATTTCTAACAGTTAAGGAGACGGGTGCTTTCCAGCACACTCCTTCGATGATGCCTTCCGCTAGTTGCTATGCCGGTTTCAGCCAACAAAGAATGTGCCCGGGCGCTCAGGTTCACCGTTAGCGTTGGCAACATATGAGATGGGCCAGACCCTTGCCGCGCGCCGATTGCGCGAGAGGTGTCGGGCTCCATGTTTATTCCACCTGCTTGTTATCAACCAGCTTCGTTCGACGTCAGACATTCAAGATGTCAGACGTCGAACCTGCGCCAAAGACGCAGCTGGGGCTACTAGTTGCCTACAATCGCTCGCGAAGCTCACCTGCTCGTGCGTGAATGTCTGACAGCTCCGTCAGACATTGTCGGACATTTGATTGTTCGGCAAATGCGCACGTGGTCGCGTTCGCAAAGATAACTGAACGGTCGATGGGTGCGTTGAGACCGGAGCAAACGGCGGATGCCAGAAAAATGGCCTCACAGAATCGCACCCATGGTTGATAAAATTGACCGCCCGGGCGCAAATACCCGGGCGGTCAATTCATCCCCTCGTTCGCGATCCTGTTGGGTTTTGGGCTTTGACATGTTGTTGACGGATGGATCAGCCGTACAGCTTGATCTCCCGGGGTTCCATGTGGTCGTCCCCCAATAAGACGTCCCTGATGTAGCTCTGCGGCAGGAACTCGACGGGCAGCACTGGGTCGTCGACGTAGCCGGGCACTGGGAGTAGGCGTGGCCTTTGGACATAGCGTGGCCGCCTGCCTGCGGTCGGACTGCCACTTCAGCCAAAAGCTCAGGCGCGCGCATTAAAATAATGACTATATCGCTTGATGGGCTTTTGACCAAGCATGAACATCGCAGGTAAATCCGTGTACCAATTTTTGGTACACGGATTTACCTGCGGTTTGTTGAAAGCTCTGACATGCGCTGTCGACTTCATTAAAATCGATTGCCGATCAAGTCTTCCTATATATGCGAGCCCCAAGAAACTGCGCTGTGATCCTGAGTCCTCTATCGATCGGCCCGGTGCACCGGGCCGCTGTCCTCGAGCCGGCAACAGCTTGCCGGTCTCAAAACGTATACCATCCGGCACGACCGACGGCCGAGCCTCGCGCCCCGTTCGAGCAGCGCCAGAACCCCGTGCCGGAACCCACGCAGCCGATGACAGGGGAATTCAGCCGCGGCCATCGAGGAGCCGACCTGGGGACGGCACCCTCGGTCCTCGAGGGATTTCCACCGCCCCTTACAGGCCTGGATTTATTCAATGGTTGATTTAACCCGGCTGAATAAGCCGGGCATGGGCCGGTCGACAAAATGTAAGGTAAAAAAGCAGATGCGGCCGTACGCCGGTGCGGGATTCGGGTGATGTGATAGAAAGTAATTCACGTATTGCATCCAACTGGGAGGCGCATCATGGCAACCGCCACCGCAGCCCTGAGAATCCCCGAGGACCTCGCGAACAGGTACGACCGCCTGGCGAAGTCGACGGGCCGCACGAAAAACTTCTACATGACGGAGGCCATCGCCGCCGAGATAGACAGGCTCGAATACGAGTACGGCCTCATGAATTATCCGGGAAGCGTTTGGTTGCGAGGCATGCCAGTGTGAGGGCCTGATTCGTCAGGCCCCGCACAGGGGGACCGCGATGGTGGCCACCGCGCCGCCCGAGGGGCTGTTGGCGAGCGAGACGGAGCCCCCGTGGGCGCTCGCGGCCTCGGAGGCGACGTGGAGGCCGAGCCCGTAGTGGCGGCCTCCGTCGCGCGAGGAGCGGGAGGAGTCGTCTGTGAAGAGGCGCTCGCAGCCGCGTTCGAGGGCGGCGGGAGAAAAGCCCGGTCCGTCATCGGCGACCTCGATGACGAGGTATCCACCAGCGACGTCGCAGGAGACCACCACGCGCGAGCGCGCGTGCTCAGCGGCGTTGGCCACGAGGTTCGCGGCGGCTCGCGCCAGGGCGGTTCGGTCGAGTGGGGCCTCGGGCGCGCCCGCGACAGCGGGGCCCGTGGCCGCGTTGAGCGTCACGCCTCGCGCCCGGGCAATCTGGGCGGCCTCGGCGAGGACCTGTTCACAGAGCTCGGCCGGCCGCATGGGGGCCCTCTCCGCCCCGCCGGACCCGCGCGAGGCCTCGATGAGCAGGCGCACGTAGCCGTCGAGCCTTTCGACACTGCCGGCTATGTCGCGCGCGGCGGCCGCGAGGTCGGCGTCTTTCTCGTCTTCCAGCTCCTCCGCCACGAAGTCGGCGTTGGCGCGCAGCACGGTGAGCGGCGTCTTGAGGTCGTGGGCGAGCGACGCCATCTGCTCGCGCTGCCCCCGCTCCGCGGCCCAGCGGGCCTCGAGCGACTCGGCGAGGGAGGCCCGCATGGCGTCCATCGCGGCGAGGACGTCGTTCACCTCGCGCACGTTGGTGCTGCCGACCGCGAAGTCGAGCTCCCCCGCGCCGACGCGCCCCGCCGCCTCCACGAGCGGCGCCATCTTGCGCGAGATCACACGGCTCGCGCGCCGCGCCACGAGTGCGAGCGCGAGCGCACTTCCCGCCGTGGCGCCGACGAGCATGAGTTTCTGCGGGTTGGGAAGCAGGCCGGCGAGATCGCGCGAGACCCACTGCGGCAGGTACTCGCTGACGAGTGCGCAGGCCCCGCCGCCCTTGAGCGGGAACGCGGCGTAGGTGAGGCCCGAGCCCCCGCCCTCGATCTCCACTGTGTCCGGATCCGCGGCGAGTGCCGCACGGGCCATTTCCGCCGCGCCCTCGAGCCGCGTGCCCTCGAGGTCTGTCATCAACACGTATCCGTCCTTGTTCAGGATGAGGTAGCGGTACGCCGTCGGCACGTCCTGCTGCCCGCAGACGCCGTCGCGTGCCAGGCCCTCCGCGACCTCGCGCGCATTGGCCGGCCCCCAGCTTGCCTCGTAGACGAAGCCCGCGTTGATCGCCATGGAGAGCACCATGAACGAGGCGAGCCACGCCGTGGCGACCGCCGCGAACGCGTAGGCGAAGTAGCGCGCGATGACGAAGGAGAGCGGCATGCCCCCGCGACCTCGCGCCCCGATCTTCAGAGCTGCCACTTGTACCCCATCCCCCAGACGGTCGCAATCGGATCGGCGCCGGCCTCGGAGAGTTTCCTCCGGGCGCGGCTGACCTGCATGGATATGGCCGCATCGTCGGCGTCGCTCTCCCAGCCTAGCACCGCCTCGCGTATCTGCGCGCGGCTCATGACCTGCCCGGGGTGGCGGGCGAGGTACTCGCAGATGGCGTACTCGGTGGGCGTGAGCGGCACGGCCTCGCCGCCCACGGCGAGGCCGCGCGCCCCGAGGTCGATCCGCACCTCCCCGAAGGAGAGGGCGTGCGAGCGCGGCCGGCGCTCACGGCGTAGATGGGCCGCGACCTTGGCGCGCAGTTCCGCGGCCCCGAAGGGCTTGCGGACGTAGTCGTCGGCGCCCAGGCCGTAGGCGGCCACAGCATCCTCCTCGGCCACGCGCGCGGTCAGGAAGACGATGGGCCCGTCGAAGTCCGGGCGGATCTGCCGCACGAGCTCGAAGCCGTCGAGCCCCGGCATCATGACGTCGCAGAGCACGAGGTCGAAGCGCGAGAGGTCCATCCCCGGGACCGCCGTCGGGTCCGCCGCCCTGACGACCTCATGGCCGTCGCGGCCGAGGACGCGCGCGAGCGCGTCGAGAATCGCCCGTTCATCGTCCACTGCCAGTATCCTCGCCATGTTCGACCTCCTGAAACTCCCGTCGGCATTGTACTTGCGCCGCGCTCAGCGGTCCAGTGCCCCGCGCGCAGCCGCGGGTGCCTCGGCCGCGTCGCACGCACGGTGGCGCACGCCCGAG
>CALEDY010000034.1 GCA_937949355.1 uncultured Collinsella sp.
CCTTTTCACGGTCGGTAAGCGAATCCCAAAGTGCCTGATCCTGCTTTTCTACGGCATCTTCCGCCGCGATCTTTCGGCTCAAAGCAACGGCGTCTTCCAACACCTGCATGAGTTTCTCTTCTTCCGGGGGTTTCTGCAGAAAGTCGAGAGCACCCTGCTTCAGCGCCTGCACCGCCATGTCAATGTCGCCGTGACCGGTCAGAAACACGATCGGCAGACGATTGCCGTCGGCATTGAGTCTGTCCAGGAGTTCCAGGCCGGACATCTTCGGCATGCGAATGTCGAGCATCAGACAGCCGCAGTCTCTGTCCTGCGCATACTCGTTCAGGAACGCTTCCGGGTCCGTCCAGGTCTTGACGCGATAGCCGAGCGACTCAAAGAAGAACCTGAGTGACTCACAGGTCATTGCATTGTCGTCGACGACACGGATCAAGGCCGGCGTTTCAATATGACCAGTCTTCGTCTTGGATTTCTCAAAGAGCATGAGAAGCTCCTCCGGAATGTGCGATCGGTAGCCGCACGCAGAAAATCAGATGCCCGTTCTCTCCGCGGGCACCTTCAATACGCCCGCCGTGGGATTCGGCAATCCCTCGGCAGATGCTGAGACCGAGCCCCAGGCCGCCCGTCTTGGCCGAACGAAGCGGGACAAAGAGATTGGCAATCGCTTCGTCGCTGATATCAGGCCCGTTGTCCTCGACCGTGAGCGTGCAGAGTCCTTCTTCTTCGCGGATTCTGATGACGATCATCGGAGACGGCACCGCTGCGCAGGCTTCGTAGCCGTTCTTAAGCAGGTTGTGAATGACGAGCTCGAACTCAAGGGAATTAACTTCGCAAAGAATCGCCTTCGGGGCTTCGAGCTTGATTTCTAGCGGCGCTCTGCCGGTCGACTTGAAGCGCTCGACGGAATGCCGAACCAGGTCGGCGATGTTCTCGGTCCGCCGTTCACTTTCCTTCATATGGGCGTAGGCCCGCACGTGGTTCACGATGTCGGCCGCCTGCATCCCCTGATCGATAATGGCAGTCACGGCTTTGCGCAGCGTCTCCTCGTCGAGCGTGCTGCGGTCGAGCCGTATGCGCACGCCGCGGCCAAAGTTCACGACGGCACTCAGGGGCAATCATGCTCGACATCTGGCCGGCAACGCCTGCGCGTTCCAGAGCTGCGATGCGTTCTCGTTCAGAGCCGATCTTGGCCTGCAGGGCCTCGTTTTCGTTCATGGCATTGACGAGCTGCGCCGTCCGACGGCGAACCAGCCAGCTCACGTAAAAGCTGTGAACGCCCATGGCGAGAAGACCGCCCAAAAGCGCCAGAAGCCATATGCCGTAGTCCCGCCAGAGATCGGCAAGCCGGTATTCGCTTTTCTCCTGCCTGCGGCTTTCGGCATCCAGTTCGAGCAGGTCGGCACTATCCGCAGGAGCCGCCCATTCGTAGACATTGGCGAGCTTTGGCACCGTCAGCAGCGCCGACGAGATGCTGCCGATGAGATCACGGTTTTCCGGCGTGAGTTTTTCCTGCGGCTGGACGACGGCAAAGACCCATCCGGGATAAAGATCAGTCGAATGCCGGCAGCGAAGGTCCGTCGAGTGCTTCTGTCCGAGCACTCTGAGCGTGCCGGGCGCAATACTGCCGGTGCCTTCCATTCTTTCCAACAGGCAGGCGTCCACAATGCCAACGTCCCCCTTCCCCGCTGCGATGGCATGCACCACCTGTTCGGCCGGACCGTATGTGAAAGTCTCAGACTTGAAGATCGGGTCGTTGCCGAACATGCGGCGAAGCTCTGCCATGCCAATCACACGGCTCTCAAAGGCTCTCGGAGCGGTCGCGACGACGGTCTTGTCCTTCACGGATTCAAGCGAGGTCAGATCCTGCCGGTCTGCGCGAACGATGAAGGCTGCGGCCGTCGTATGTGCGCTGTCTCTCGCCAAAGGACTTTTCATCGAAGCGAGTGCCCATAGCCCGAAATTCTTCTGGAAAGACGCAAAGGATGCGGCGTCGGTAATGACCGCGTCGGCCTTCCCCTCCTGCACGACGCTCTCCATTTCGTCCGCCGCGTAGTAGTTGAGCTCGAAGTCCGCTGAGACCTGAGCCCGCAGATGGTCCAGTGTCGCGGCAACAGTCTCCACCACCGGCTCGGCTTCATCGAGCGTCTGCGCGGCAATGCGAAGCGCAGCCTGAGCAGTCACGCTGAGACTGAGAAGAACGACGGCTGCGAGAAGTTTTCGAGCAAACATCATGGACGAAGCAGGCATAGAAATCCGTCTCAACTTTAGCCCGAAGCTCGAAAGACGGGCAAGTCTCCTTCTTTTCCGATCTTTTCGATGACAAGGCTCGCCCAGCCAACCTCTCGATATCTTTTTGCAGAGCCTATCGTTTTCTGTCTAATTAATCGTCGGATGTTGAACAACTGCGAGAAGGAGACTAATCCTGAGCTCGCGGACTTATTCTATGCATACGGGATACTCGACTCCGATCGCTTTATAGGCGAGTCGAGTTACCTTGTTTGGCTCTGAAGTAATCAGGCATCCTTTTATCTCGAAGCATGAGTGTGTTGCCAAATTGGCCAGTGTCGGTTGTATCGGATATTTGGTTTCCTTCAGGCGATCCGACAACAATTTCGCCACAATGGTGGCAATAAAGGTTAGCACCATATGCCCGCGGAATGTTTCCTCCGTCTGTACAGACAACGGCAGCATGCCGGCATAGTTCTTACCCAAATCGAAAACCTGTTCGATTTCCTGTCTTGTGTAGTAGATCTCCAGCACCTTGCTTGGCGCAATGCTTCGCTTGGAGACCAACATGAAGATGCCGGCCTTTTCGATCTTGCTTTTGTAGCTTTCGGTACTCAGCGAGCCTTCTGCAACCTTCTCAATCAGAGACAGTTGTTCGAGCACCGATCGTTGCAGATCAATGCAAAGATACGCGTAGGCTGAGTGACCGGGCTCAATGACCTTTCCGTTCTTGCCGACCTTTTCGTTGAGTTGGCACGAGACCTTCTTAACTCTGACCAAACGGTTGTTTTGCTTGACTAATACACCGTTTTCCTTTGTGTCCGCGAGATGCTCCTTCACGATGGACTTGAACAGGCGGCGATTGGGTTGAAGCCTAGCAAGAAAGGAGACTTGTTCCTCGTAAAACGTATTGACGTTTTCTTCGAACAGGTAACCGGCATCGGTAATGGCAAAGTTGGTGTCCACACCCATCTGCTTGAGTTCCAGAATGGTTCTCTTGAGAGTATTGATGTAGATAATATTCGCTGGAACACAGCGCATGTAGATTGGCAGACCAGTTGTTTGTTGAACCACATAAATTAGCCGCACCTCATTGTTAATGTCGCCGTTGTGGTTGCTGATCGCCGTCAAACTGAAGTGGATGCTGTTGGGCAAGCCGGTACTGTCGATCAGAATGTTCCCAAGCTTGTCGGTTGCGTAATTGTCGACAAACCATTGAAGATAATTCAAGAAGAAGACCTGCTGTCGCGAGGGATCTCCAAGGTATTTCAAGAGATCGAAGACTTGCGAGCTTGAAAGATGGGCTTGAGGAAAAAGCCGGTGCGCGATGCTTCGCTCCAGCCACTGACCGGCATAACAGTTGCTCAGGGTGCTGACCAAGTAGAAGCACACCATGGCTTTGAGAGCATCAAGCCGATCTTTGTATGCAGATTCAAAAACAGGGTACAAGCCCAGCTTGTCCATGAATCGATCCAGCAGATAAACGTCCCCGAAAACAAAAGAGACCAACTGAGCCGGGACCTTCAATCTGGATTTGCGCTTCGGCATTTCGACGTCAGGCGGAGCGGGGAGATAGCTTTCCGTTTCCGGATCGTACTGGAACAATCCCCGTGAGCGGCTGTAAAAGACGAGCCGCTCCTTATCGACAACTCGTCCCAAGGATTCGCCGTAGGTTTTGACAACCTTTTGCCCGACGCGCGTAACTGTGCAGAGCGTGCCATAGGTGTGACCGCCCTGAGTCTGAAAACTGATCGTCATAGTGACTACCTGTTGTATGCATATGCAACATTATAGCGTAAACTATGCATACGCGGCAATTTTTTAACCCCTTGCCGTTCAGGAAATCCTGCGACACAAGGGGTTAAGAGGCTACGGGCGAATCGATTATGAACGTTTCATAACTTATCCCCGCGAAGTCAGGTTAAATACGGATTGTGCGGCGGCGCCCTTGGCAAGAACCCCAGGAGGCGAGGCTTCCTCATCCTCGAAACCACCTCCTTCGCATCGCATCATCTATTTGATATGCATCAACTTTTTAGCAATCCCGTCCTCAAAACCTGAAGTTCCTTCCCGTCGAGATAGTCCGAAAGCTCCCGTGCGCTCAGCGAAGCCGCCGCCGGCCCCGTGGCTCGCATCAGATAGCGGGCGAACCGGCCGGAGTTGAGCCTGCGCGTGATCACGCATCCTCCGAGCTCGTCCCAGAAGATGATCCTGCAGATCTTGCGCGCCTTCGAGATGAAGACGACGTAGTCAGCGCCCTCCGTGACCTTGATGCCGAGGATCGACTCGGCGATCTGCTTGAGGGAGGACAGTCCGCAGCGTCCGTCAACCGGAGTGGCCACCAAAGTGGTTCGACGTGATTCGAAGTCGATGATCATGTCGGACCTTCGGCAGACTGGAGCATCGCCATCGCCAGCAGCTCCGGAGATTCTGATGTGAATTCGAGCCTGACTCCTCCGGGCAGGACAAGCCTGACATCCCGAGGCTGTTGATGTCTCAGAAACGAGTCCACGCTGGATTCGCGGCGTCTGCCATTGCGCCGGCCCCGTCGGGGCTCGCCGTCTTCGGCGGGCAGGGTCACCACCGCTACCGTTCGCGATTCAGCGACCGAAACCGGCGCCTGCTCGGCGGCAGCTGAATCCGGTGAAAACGGCCGTACATGCACCAGCGGCTGGGCATCTCTCCGTCGATGAGCTGCGGAAGCTGCTCACGGTAAAACGCCGCCTTGCTCAATCCGTACTGGCGCCAGAGCTCATAGAGCCTGCGCCACGCCTGCATGGTCATGGGGATCTCCACTTGGGTTCGAAAGCCCCAAGTGTTCCCGACCTTGGATCAGGCCGTTGCGACTATAGTGAAGTTACGTTCCGACCACCCCCTCAAGGTGGAGGTCTCCTATCGAAACACGCGGATCGCTCCGGAAAACGTGCGCATGATCCGCCGCATTCGCGTCTATTCCGTTGATGCCCTTGCAAACATGAAGGCTCGCGCCTACCTCGGCCGCGACAAGCTCAGGGATCTCTTCGACATCTGCTTCATCTGCAAGCATCACATGCATGATCTGAGCCCGGCGACCGTGGAGAACATCAAGGGCGCCATCGCCGAAAAGGACCTTGACCAAGTTGATTTCGTTCTGAAAAATGAACCTGACCCACTGATCGACCGCGACAAGCTCATCACGGGCTTTCTGGAGCTCAACGAACGGCTCGGGCTCCAGTCCGCGACAGACGGGGGCGAAGGACGCTCCACGCCCTCGCCCTGACGTCGGTCAGGCCGCCTCACCGCCGCAAAGCGACACAAGGTACGCCTTGGGCGGCAGCCCGAAGGCGCGCTTGAACTCGCGCGAGAAGTACGCCGGGCTCTCGTAGCCCACCTCAAAGGCCGCGGCGTTCGCGTCGAAATGCTCCTCGAGCATGAGGCGGCGTCCCTCGTAGAGACGAAGCGTCTTCACGTACTGCCGCGGACTCGAGCCCATGACGTTCCGGAAGTGCCGATAGAAAGTCGCCGGACTCATGCCGACGCGCGAGGCGACGGCGTCGACGTCGAAGTCCGTGCGGTAGTTCGCGCGCATCCAAGCCGCGGACTCACGGATGCGGCTCTCGGGCGTCCCGGAGCGGAAGAGCGCCCTGAAGGCCTCCGCCCCCGGACTCGTCAGGAGCCGATAGTAGAGCTCCTCCTTGACGAGGGGCGCGACGAAGGGCACGTCATCGCCCGAGTCCGCGAGGCGCAGGAGCCTCAGGAAGGCCGAGAGAATCGCTTCGGACGCAGGGAAGACCGCAGCCGCGCTTGCGGGCGCCGCAGCCGCGGAGAATCCGCTCTCGGCCTGCTCGCGCAGGCGCGCGAGCACCGTCGTCATGACGGACTCCTCTAGGTCAAGCGAGAGCGCAAGGAAGGGATTCTCGTGCGTGGCCGCGACCGCCTCGAAGGAGTCGGGCAGATCCACGCTCATCACGACGCAGGTTCCGGCGCCGTAGGCGAACCGTCGGCTGAGAATCCTCGCCTCCTTGCTGCCCGCGCAGATGATGCCGACCGAGGCGGGCGCCACGCAGTCGATGCTGCGGTTGCTCTCCTCGCGGCGCAGCATCCGCAGGCCGATCGCCTGCAGACGAAGCGTTCCGGCGTGATGGATGTGGCGAAGGATTTCGCTCGAAAGCTCCTCGAGCAGCTTCTCAGTCTTCGATTCGGCCATGGTGATTCTCCTCAGCAGCGCTGTTCCTTCGGAAAATCATAGCCGGCGTCAGAAAGCATGAAGCCCGTTTCTCTCATGGCGAGAGAAACGGGCAAATCGTTGAAGCAATCAGCGGAATTGTCTGGCGCAGCCTCGACTCAGCGCACGGCGAGGCCGAAGCTGCCGAAGCTTTCGATGAGCACGCCGTTGGCGAAGACGCCCCGGGCGTCGATCTCGATTCTCGAGCGGTAGACGCCGTCAACGAGCTTCACCTCCCCGAGGGAGAGCGGCTCGGCGACGCTCTCGGGAGCCGCAATGCCCTGCGGAATGGCAAGCTCGAAGAGGCCGAAGCGCGGCGCCGGGAGGGTTTCGTCCTCCTCATAGGAGAGGCGTCCGGTGAGCGTCGCCGCATCGCCGCCGCGCACGTAGCGCGCGTCATCGAGCACAAGGCTCACGCCGCCCTTCGTGAAGGCCTGCTGCCAGACGCCGAGAAGCTTCCAAGAGGCCGCAGGATGGGTCGACGCCTGCGCGGACGCCTCCGACACGTCCGCGATGAACTTTTCCGTAAGCCCCGTGAGGCGCGCCGTGAAGCCGATTTCGTCGGCCGATTCGCCCTCGATGCGGGGACGCTTCACGGAGAGCTCAAGCCGCTCCTCCCAGAGCGCGGGAGCGTTCTCGGAGGACTTCTCATCCTTGCGCTCCCCGGACGCCTCGCGCTTGGAGGAGAAGGTCGCGCGGAAGCCGTCGCCTTCGAGCCCGTCGGCGCTGAAGGCGCCGCCTTCGAAAGCTGCGTCCACGAAGGGGCGGCCCTCGACGGCGCGCACTTCGGTGCGCAACGCCTTGAGCGAGGAGACTTCGGTCTTGCCGTCAGGCGTCGTGCAGACGAGGCCGCCCAATGAAGCCGTCACCCAGCTTTCGCCGGGCTTCTCGCCGCCGCGGATCTCCGCGGGCTCGGTCCTGCAGAGAAGCCCCGTTTGAGTATCGCGAAAGGAGAGCGCGTCGACGCGCCAGACGACGGGCTCGAGCCTGCCCGTGGCGGAGGTTTTCACGAGGAGCTCGTCGGAGAACCCTTCGACGCCCGCATCGCGGATGAGAGCGCCCGCGCCCTCCGAGAGATCCAGGTGAAGCGTCGTGACCGTGCCGAGCCCCATCTCTGCATGCGCGGTCCAGAGCGCGGAGAGGCCGCTTCGGTCGCCTCCGGCCGTCGCGCGTACGCGATAGTCGCGCGTTCGCCAGGTGCGGCCGAGCTCCTCGACGACGAGCGTGATGCCTTCGGGGGGATTGGCTACCGCCTCCGCCAGGCGCGCGTCATAGGCGCCTCCCTCCCAGTGGACGAACCACGCGGCGGCGGCCGCGAGCGCAACGATGGCGGCGCCGCCGCCCATCCAGGCCTTCCCTGTCATGTCTTCCCCTTCAGAATCTTCTTTTCCCGCGCGCGAAGCGCGCGATTGATTTTTTTTCGGATTCTGAAGATTAGCAAAAGCGCGCGGGGGGAAAGCGCAGGAATTTCGCGCGCCGCGGCCGGCGGCTTGAAGCGCGGCGGGAAAAGTCGGAATGTGCGTTCGGTTGAACCGCTCGAAGTCTTCCGGCTGAAGCGGCGTCTTCGGCGCCGCGCGCGATTTTTTTTTGACGCTCCTCTCAGACCTCGCCGGCCGCCCCGGCCGGACGAGGTCCGGAAGCGATTACTTGGAAGGGGCTTCTTCGCTTTGCGAGGCCTCGGGAGACGCGGCGGACC
>CALEDY010000035.1 GCA_937949355.1 uncultured Collinsella sp.
GATGTAGGCAAGCGGCTACATAGTGCCCGCAACGAGGGAAGGACGCGTGCCTTCCCTCGTTTTTTGTGGGACGGGGGTGCGCCGGTAACGTACAATAACTACCACGTGGCTGGGTTTGCCGGCCGAATGTGCGACGTCGTGGGAGGGGACATGGTCGAGTTTACAAAGACGATTAAAGATCCGTTGGGATTGCATGCCCGCCCGGTTGCGCTGCTCTATGACATTATTGCCAAGCATCGTAGCAACGTATCGGTCAGCATCGGCGATCGCCATACCGACGGCCGCGATGTGATGGGGCTCATGGCTCTCTACGGCGAATGTGGCGAAGACATCGTGTTCCGCGTTTCGGGCGTGGATGAGGCCTCCTGCGTCACGTCGATCAGAAACCTCTCGCTTTAACCGCAATAATGTGGCAAAGGGGCAGCCCCCTCTGTTGCATAAATTGGTATGACAAGGCACCGCAAAGAGACAGTCTTTGCGGTGCCTTCTTTGTTTCATATAGGAAACTTTTTCGAAATCTGAATGGGGACCCTTTCCAAAAAGTTAACCACGTGTTAGTTTACTAAAGCGAACATAGGCGTGGTTAACTTTTACCGCGTCGATGTTGAGGACGAACTGACGTTAGGAGCCACTCATGTCTTGCGGACCGCAGATGCCGGCAATGCCGCTTTCGATGGTAAAAGCGGGCGAAACCGTGCGCGTGTCTCGTGTAAAGGGCAATGAGGATATGAAGCACCACCTCAAGGACCTCGGCTTTGTCGAGGGCAACGAAATCCACGTGGTGAGCTCGAGTGGCGCCAATATCATCGTCACCGTGCTGGGCGCACGCTTTGGCATCGATTCCAAGGTTGCCATGCACATCATGACCGTCGGTTAGTCGACGGTATTTCTGTACGCACTGAAAGGGGGACAAGTAAATGAAGACGTTGGGTGACGTTAAGGTGGGCGAGAGCTCTACCATCGTCAAGCTTCACGGTGAGGGTGCGCTGCGCCGCCACCTTATGGACCTGGGCCTCATCAAGGGCACTTCGTTCAAGGTCGTGAAGGTTGCACCGCTCGGTGATCCGGTCGAGATCAACGTGCGCGGCTACGAGCTTTCCATCCGCAAGGAGGAGGCGGCCGTCGTCGAGGTCCAGTAAGGGGCGCGGCGTACATTTCTGCAGATAAAGTTAGGTTTTTCTAACTTAATGCAGCAACTTTGAAGCACATTATCCAGCTCGCGCGGAGAAAGCAGCGCGGGCACACAAGGAAGAAGGATTGAATGGCGGATTCTCAGATCCATGTCGCGCTTGCGGGTAACCCCAACTGCGGCAAGACCACGCTTTTCAACCTGATCACCGGCGCCAACGGTTATGTTGGCAACTGGCCCGGTGTCACGGTTGAGAAAAAGGAGGCCAAGCTCCTGAGTGACAAGAGCGTCACGATTACGGACCTCCCCGGCATCTACTCGCTTTCCCCCTACAGCCCCGAGGAGCAGTGCTCGCGCGATTACCTCATGAGCGGCGAGCCCGATGTCGTCGTCCAGGTGGTCGACGCCACCAACCTCGAGCGCAACCTGTACCTGGCGCTTCAGGTTATCGAGACCGGCCTGCCCGTGGTCGTCGCCCTCAACATGGCCGACTTGGTCGAGAAGAACGGCGACAAGATCGACACGGACAAGCTCTCCAAGAAGCTCGGCTGCCCGGTCATGATGATCTCGGCCCTTAAGAACAAGGGCATCAACGAGCTGTTCGAGCAGGTCAAGAAGTCTGCCGCTTCCAAGGGCCAGGTGCCGGAGCACAAGTTCGATTCCTCCATCGAGGACGTTCTGGACCACATCGAGAACAACCTGCCGGCGAGCGTTCCCGCCAACAAGCGTCGCTACTACGCCGTCAAGCTGTTCGAGCGCGACGCGGACGCCTGCAAGCTCATCAACCTCACTAAGGAGAAGGCCGCTCGCGTCGAGCAGCTGGTCGCCCAGTGCGAGCAGGATTGCGACGACGACGCCGAGTCCATCATTACCGGCGAGCGCTACGGCGTGATTGCCCACATCATCGACGAGTGCCTCACCAAGGCTCCTGCCAAGATGAGCACTTCCGAGAAGATCGACCGTGTGGTTACCAACCGCATCCTGGGCCTGCCGATCTTTGTGGTCATCATGTTCTGCGTGTACTACATCGCCGTTTCCACCCTGGGCGGCACGGTGACCGACTTCACCAACGACCAGCTCTTCGGTACCGACGGTTGGTACGTGCTCGGTCAGGGCCGCGACGCTTACGACGCGGCCGTCGAGGCTGCGGGCGACAACGCCGACTCGGTCGACCCGGCGCAGTACGGCCCCTATGTCCCGGGTATTACCACCGTGGTGCACGACGCCCTCGTGGCGGGCGGTACCGAGGACGGTGGCCTGGTTGATTCGCTGGTCTGCGACGGTATCGTCGGCGGCTTAGGCGCCATCTTCGGCTTCGTTCCGCAGATGTTCCTGCTCTTTGTGATGCTGTCCTTCCTGGAGGACTGCGGCTACATGGCCCGTGTCGCTTTCATCATGGACCGCGTGTTCCGCCGCTTCGGCCTGTCCGGCAAGTCCTTTATCCCCATGCTCGTGTCCTCGGGCTGCGGCGTCCCCGGCGTCATGGCTACCAAGACCATCGAGAACGAGAAGGACCGCCGTATGACGGTCATGACCACCACGTTTATTCCCTGTGGTGCCAAGCTGCCGATCATCGCCCTGCTCATGGGCTCCATCATCGGCGATTCTTCCACCACCGCCGCGTGGATCAGCCCGCTCTTCTACTTCCTGGGCGTCTTTGCCGTCATCGCCTCGGGCCTCATGCTCAAGAAGACCAAGCTCTTCGCCGGTCGCCCGACGCCGTTCGTTATGGAGCTTCCCGCCTACCACTTCCCGGCGATCCGCTCTTGGGCACTGCACGTGTGGGAGCGCTGCTGGGCCTTTATCAAGAAGGCCGGCACGGTCATCTTCGCGTCCACCGTCGTCGTTTGGTTCCTTTCCAACTTTGGTAGCTATAACGGTTCCTTCGGCTTCCTGCCTGCGATGGACGGCATCCCCGAGGAGTTTATGGACTACTCCGTGCTCGCCATGCTGGGCAACCTGGTCGCCTGGATCTTCGCCCCGCTCGGCTTTAGCACCTGGCAGGCCACCGCGCTGACTGTCTCTGGACTTGTCGCCAAGGAGAATGTCGTCGCCACTGCCGGCTCGCTGCTGTCCGTTGCCGACGCCGCCGAGACCGACCCGAGCCTGTGGACCGCGTTTGCCGGCATGTTCCCGACTATGGGCGCTTGCGTTGCCTTTGGCGCATTCAACCTGCTGTGCGCCCCGTGCTTTGCCGCCATGGGCACTATCCGCAACCAGATGGACTCCGGCAAGTGGACCGCGATCGCCATCGGTTACGAGTGCGCCTTCGCTTGGGTGATCGCCCTGTTCATCAACCAGTTCTACAACCTGCTTGTCCTTGGCCAGTTTGGTATTTGGACGGTTGTAGCCATCGTTCTGCTGGTTGCGATGCTCTTCCAGATCTTCCGTCCCATGCCCAAGCACGCTTGGACCGACGAGGACGAGACCAACACCGCTTCCGCTGCAGTTTCCGCTTAAGTCCGAATAAGGATCAGCCCCTTTCCACGAGCCCGGGTGTCCCAGCGACACTCGGGCTTTTTGGTGAGGGAGATGTGGCGTTTCCGCAGATAAAACCGACCAAAATATACCTGTCCCTTTTTAGAAGGTGGAGAATGGGGTAAAGTAAGTGGTGGTTAACTAGAGGAGGCTTGCTATGGCACCTATCGATATTGTTGTACTGGCTGTTATCGGCATTGCGTTTGTCGCCGTGTGCGTGCGCATTTATCGCAAGGGCACCTGCGCCGACTGCGCTCAGGGCGGCGTTTGCACGGGACATTGTTCCAACAAAAAAACCTGCGCCGCACTTAAGGGCGTGGACAAAATCGCCGAAGACTTGGGCCGCAGTATCAAATAAAGGTCCAGGCACCCAAGCGCCTCGCGAGCATCCGTTCGCGGGGCGCTTTGCACATTTGGGGGAGAGCGCGGCGAGTTGAAGAGTCATTTTGGGGTATCGTTACCTGTACTGTTAATTGGCAACTTATCTATAACGGAGTAACCCCATGAGCGCTCGCGTAACCATGAAGGACATAGCCGCCGAGCTTGGCGTTTCCATCAATACCGTGCACAAGGCCCTGACGGGTAAGGCCGGCGTGAGCGAATCCGTGCGCTCCAAGGTGAATGCTAAGGCCGAGGCCATGGGTTACCATCGCAATACGAGTGCCTCGAGCCTGCGCCGCAAGGATATCAACCTGGTGTTTTGCCTGCCCCGCGCATCGTGCGAGGGGGCGTACTTTTTCCGTTACCTTTGGGAAGGCTGCAACCGCTTTGAGCAGGAGGTCATCGACCGGGGCATTACGGTTGAGCGCGTTGAATTTGGCGTGGGTGGCTACGCCGATGCGCTCGAGCAGATTGATGAGCGTCTGCAGGTAGGCGAGAAGATTGACGGCCTGCTTGCCTATGTTCCGGGCGATGACCGCGCAACCGAGCTCTTGAGGCAGATTGCCGAGGCGGGCGTGACGATCGAGCTCGTAGACGGCGACCGCCCGCACCTCGATCGCCTGGGTGCCAGTCTGGCGGACTATTCCGCGGCGGGCAGTCTTATGGCGGAGCAGGCGGCAAATCTGGTCCACGCTTCTGGGGTTGACGCCCGCGTGCTCCTGTTGGCGGGCGACCCCTATACCGATTCACACTACCTGACCGCCCGCGCCTTTCATAATTACCTGCGCGAACACGATATTCCATGGCAGGTTGAGGACCTTGCCGGCGCCCATGCGCAAGTCAAACAGCTCGAGCGCGAGCTTGAGCAGCGCTTGAGTGCGCCGGATGCTCCCGAGCTCATCTGTAGCGTTTTTGCCGTTGGTTCCGAGGTGGTCGCCGACGCGCTTGTTTCAAGCGGCAAGGCCGGCAAGGTCATGGTAATCGGCAACGACCTGTTCCCCGAGAGCGCCTTGGCCTTGCGCCGTGGCATCTTTACCAATATTGTCTATAAGGACCCGGTGAGCCTGGCCTACCGTGGCGCCAAGACCTTGGGCGAGTATCTGCTGTGGGGTAAAACTCCGGCGGAGCCCGTGCAGAAGGGTGCTGTGGAGATGGTGTTTGCCAGCAACGTCGACCGCTACTGCGAGCTTGCGGGAATTTAGCCGTTTAGTCAGGTACCCCCTCTTGCGACGTGCATTTTTTGGAGTATTCAGCAATGGCGTGTCCCGAAAGAGGTTAGGACGACTGTTTTAAATGCCCCCGATGGCGTAATTCGCCATCGGGGGCATTTATTTATGCCGATTGGGCGCAATATGAGCATCAGATAGGGCTTCGAAGACGGTGCGCGGTGCGCTCCGATGCTGAATACTCCCAAAAATGCACGGCGGAACATGACCCACCTGGCCAAAGCGCTCAAGTTCGGTATTCGGGGACGCCTGCCAATTCGCAATACATACAAGTCACGGCTCCAGTAACCGTTGAACGGGCAAAATCGACCGTTCACCCCATGGTGGTTAGGTGAACGTTCACCTTTTAAGTCGCAATGAATTAGTATAGTGAACGTTCACCTAGAGGATAACGAGCGCATTGTGCGCCCGCTCCGCCAACAAAGGGGTTGTTTGATGAAAAACTTCATGGACGATCAGGATTTCCTGCTGAGCACCAAAACCGGTGAGGAGCTGTTCCACAACTTTGCCGAGGGCATGCCCATCGTTGACTACCACTGCCACATTTCTCCCAAGGAGATCTGGGACGACAAGCGTTTTGAGAACATCACCGAGGTTTGGC
>CALEDY010000036.1 GCA_937949355.1 uncultured Collinsella sp.
CACCACCATTGTCGTGGCGCACCGTCTCTCCACGGTCAAGCGCGCGGATGAGATCATCGTCATGACCGACGAGGGCATTCACGAGCGCGGCACGCACGATGAACTGCTCGCGGCAGGCGGCTTCTACGCCGAGCTCTACCGCAGCCAATTCGCCCAGTGAGGAAGCCCGTGGGGCAAATTAATCAATCGACAGACGGTGGTTTACATCTGTCACGTTAGTACTAAGATATTCATCTAATAAATTGCATTAGTGGCTTTAATTTTGGGGGAAACGAGGCAACGTGACTATGACGTGCTCTTTGGTGGTTAACAGCAAGAGCGGTAATACCAGGATGGTTTCGGGCGCGATCAAGCGCGCTCTGCAGGCTGCGGGCGTTGAGTTTGTCCATGCCGCGGCGTTGAGCGACGATGCGGATGCAGATCAGGTTGCGCTCGAGGCGCAGGGCGCCTGCGCGGCCGACACGGTGCTCGTCGGTTTTTGGTGCGACAAGGGCGCGTGCACGCCTTCGGTCGCGGCGTTGCTCTCTGCCTTGCACGGCAAGCGCGTGTTCCTGTTTGGCACCTGCGGCTTTGGGGCCGACCAGAGCTATTACCAGCAGATTGTCGACCGCGTAACTTCCAATCTGGCCGAGGATGCCGAGCTTGTGGGCTGGGCGATGTGCCAGGGCAAGATGGGCCCCGCGGTCAAGCAGCGCTACGAGGCCATGCTCGAGCAAGATCCCGACAATGTCCGCTTTAAGATGCTGCTCGATAACTGGGTCGCCGCAAAGGATCACCCCACCAAGGAAGATCTGGACAACATGGCTGCAGCGGCCAAGAAGGCCGTGCTGGGAGAGTAGCTTGCTGCTCGTGGTGTCGAGCGCTCCATAGTACAAGTGTGAAAGCCTCGAAATTCTCGAGGCTTTTTCTTGGCACAAGGTTGCGTCGTGGCAAAATGAACATTGTTCATATTGGAGGTGAGGGCATGAATAACACAGCGACGTCTAAGGAGGAAATCCTGAAGACGAGCCGTAAGCTCATCCAGGAAAACGGTTGGACCGGCGTCAACATTCGCTCGGTTGCCGCGGCATGCGGCGTGTCGGTCGGATGCATCTACAACTACTTTGATTCTAAGACGGCGCTCGTGGGCGCGACCGTGGCAAGCGTGTGGGGCGACATTTTCCATCACCCCGATGACGAGGCCGTCTTGGAAGACACGCTCTCCTGCATCCGCTGGACGTATCGCCAGATGGAGTACGGCTGCCAAACGTATCCGGGCTTCTTTACGCATCACTCGCTGAGTTTTATGCAGCAAGACACTGCGGATGGCAAGCGTCGCATGCATCATGCCTGGCAGCATATCCTCGATCAGCTTTGTATGGTGCTCAGGCGCGACCCTCGGGTGCGCCCGGATGCCTTTACCGATCAGTTTTCTGTCGAGCAATTTGCCGAGGTCCTGTTCTCGCTCATGCTCTCTGCCGTGATCCGGCAAGATTTTGATCCGAGTGCCGTGCTCGAGATTACGCGCCGAACCCTCTACTAACGGTCCCCGCGCAAGGCGGGGATTTTTACGGCAAGAAAGTGAACAGAGTTCATGTTAAGGAGGTGATGCCCAGCGTTCGGTGTGCTTGCGACGCCTGCCCGACGGCGGAATATAAGGTTCCCTGCTCTACAGTCCTGCTCGCACGGAGAGCACATCGGACCCATCTTCTAAACGCAACGCCCTCCCGGGCGGCGGGCACGAAGTTCCCTGCTCTACAGTCCTGCGCACGACGAAGGCCACATTAAGTGGCCTTCTTTGCGTGCGGAACTCGCGATGAACTTCGTGCCCGCCGCCCGGGAGGGCGCCCCTTTATTGATGGAAGGCCTAATTGGCTGATAGTTCCATGCCCCGATGCGTTCAGAGTGGGATGGGCTTTCCGGATGGGCGGGGTTTCGGAAAGTCCATCCCGGAATTTGCCTTTGGAATGGGATGCAGTTTTCGGTTGAGGGTTCTGGTGGAAAATGCGACCCGGAATTTGTGATCGGAGTGGGATGAAGTTTCCCAACGGGGCCACAAGCGGAAACCGCATCCCACTCCGGACCTGAAGATCGGGTCACGCCTTCCAGAAGGTATGGGCTGCGAACTACATTGGGCTGCCTTAACTCCGCAAGGAGGGGTTAAAAATAAATGAGACATAGGGCAGTATGTTTTAATGGGGGGGGCGCATTCTTTTAGATATTCAAAAAACAGACCCCCTATGAAGAAGATGCGTAGGGGGTTAGTAGTAGATATTGGATATGGCAGTCCGGTATGGGGATAAATGACCACTTACGCCAAAATAAGTAGCATTTAGCGACAAAACATTGAAAAATGTGTAGCACATCGCTATGTTTTTCTTACGAAAAGATTCCAAATTGGCTTATTTCGGACTCGCTATTCAAGCGCCTTGTGGTTTCTGCTGAAACTTGCTGACCCTTGGATTGGTCGAATTAAGGCCTCGATGGGGATGAATTAATTATTATGGCGGCGCGCGGACTCAAACGATTTATTGCGCTTATTAGTAGCATGGTGCTTGTGCTCGTCATGGCCCTTGCCGTCGTTTCTTTTGTTCCTCGTGCATTTGGATACATGCCTTTTGCTGTGCTCTCGGGCTCTATGGAGCCCGAGCTTCCCGTTGGCTCCATGGTGTTTGTTCGCCAGGTTGAGCCAACGGATATTGCCGTGGGCGACAATGCAACGTTTTACCGATCGGACGGCGCCGTGGTGACGCACCAGGTGTACGAGGTCGACCCTGTGGCGCAGATGATCGGCACGCAGGGAATTGCGAACAAAAATGCAGATGGAAGCATCATGCACGATGCCGAGCAGACACCTTTTTCGCGCGTGATCGGCACTGTCTCTTTTTGTGTCCCTTACCTGGGCTTCGTCAACGCATATTGCACGACGATGCCCGGTTTGCTTGTTGTGGTGGCCGTTCTGGCGCTGCTGGTCGCGGCGTCGATAGTGCTCGATCGGATGGTTCCCGACGAGCCTGCGGGCAAGCATACCCGCGTGCATGCGAGGGAGCGGCGTTCATAGCGGCAGGGAGAAGTGTCGGCAGCGGTAAGGGCCGTTGCCGGGGAAGGCGATTCTCGAAAGGAAGAGAACGATGGAAAACAAGAAGAAAAAGCGCTACGGCATCGTTGCCGCCCTGCTGCTGTTGGTGCTGGCCGCCGGCGTTGGCACCTATGCATGGCTGACGGCTACGCAGGACCTGGAGAACGTGTTTACGGTGGGCAGCTTTGGCCCTACGGACAAAAAACCTGATCCGACCGATCCCGAGAAGCCCGGCACCGAAGAGAATGACGGCAAAGCCTACCTGTTCGAGACCAAGTGGGTTGAAAACTCCAAGATCGTTCCTGGCGCCACCACCGACAAGAACCCCAACGTTGGCATCAAGAAGGGTTCCGACGACGCCTACGTGTTCATCTATGTGAAGAACGCAATGGTTAAGAGTGGTACCGCTGTCGCGAACACCCCGTACTTCACCCTTAACAACAACTGGAAGCCGGTTGCTCGGGAGACCGTAAACAACGGTACCGAGGGCCAGTACGTAAGCGGCCTGTTCATGTATGCCAAGGACGCCGCGGATGGTCCCGCCGTTCTAGGCGCCAAGAGCGCTGCTGCGGACGTCTACACCGGCGAGCTCTTTAGCAAGGTTATGTTCCCTAGCACGCTGGAGGGCTCCAAGGTTGCCGAGACCCCCAAGATGACGGTTTCCGCCTACATCTTCGGTGCCGACCAGAAGGGCGAGGAAGCTACTCCTGCCGCCAACGCCGTTGCTCAGGCCAAGGCATGGGCCAACACCAAGAAGTAATC
>CALEDY010000037.1 GCA_937949355.1 uncultured Collinsella sp.
CTGCTTGGCGGCCTCGACCTCCTTCGCGCGGGCCTCGATCACCGAGGCGAGCTGCTTGCGGACCATGGCGACGTAGGCGTCCTCCAGGGCGGAGGAAGCGGACTTAGCGGGAATCTTCATTTCGGCGAGATGACCCATCAGTTCCTTGGAGGTCATGCCGAACTCTTTGGCCAGGGTGGACACACGGACTTTTGCCATATGACTTCACCTACCCTTTCTGGCACCTTGGTGCCTAGAGACTGAACGAGCGTGGGGTGTGCGCTGGGACCTGCCCGGCGCGACCGCGCGCTAGATCAGGTCCTCCGCATCATCGAAGGCGTCGGTGTCGTGGACACCGCAGAAACGGGAGCCGGGACGGGCCTGGTTACGGCACTGGACGCCGTCCTCGGACACGTACTCGCAGCGACGGACGTCCTCGTCCTCCTCGTCACCGATCAGGTCGGCGGCGGGTTCCTCGTGAACGGGAACGTTCTTGAGGATGTCGGCGGCAAGGGTCTCGGACTTGATGTCGATGTGCCAGCCGGTCAGGCGCGCGGCGAGGCGGGCGTTCTGGCCCTCCTTGCCAATGGCCAGCGACAGCTGGTCGTCGGGCACGATAACGCCGGCGTAGGCCTTCTCCTCGTCAATGAGGACGCGGGTGACCTTGGCGGGCGACAGGGCGTTGGCGACGTAGACGGCCGGGTCGGCATCCCACAGGATGACGTCGACGCGCTCGCCACGGAGCTCGCCCACGACGGCGCGCACACGGCTGCCCTTGGGGCCGACGCAGGCGCCCACGGGGTCCAGGCGGTCGTCGAGCGAGTGGACGGCGACCTTGGAGCGCTGGCCGGGCTCACGGGCGATCGACTTGATCTGGACGGTGCCCTCATAGATCTCGGGCACCTCCTGCTCAAACAGACGACGCATGAGCTCGGGGTGGGTACGGGAGATGACAATCGGCGGACGGCTGTGCTCGCCACGGACCGGCTGCAGGTTGGAGTTGGGGTCGCGAACGTCGATGATCACGGCCTTGATGTGCTGGTTGTGCAGGTAGCGCTCGCCCATCGGACGCTCGTTGCGCTCGTTCTCGTAACGGCGCTGGTCGAAGTGCGGAAGCTCGGCCTCGACGCCCTCGCGAATCTTGACGATCGTGAAGTCGGGCGTGGACTGAAGCACGGTACCGCTGATGAGATCACCGATGCGGCCGGAGAACTCCTCGTAGATCTGCTCGCGGGCGGAGTTGCGCACGATGGCGTTGATCTCGGCCTTGGCGTGCTGGGCGGCGATGCGGCTCGTGTTCTTGGGAGTGACGTCGATCTCCTCGAACTCGGTGAAGTTGCCTTCCTCGTCCATGGAATCGTCGATCGGCTCCAGGCGGTAGACGTAGATCTTGCCGGTGGTGCGGTCGATGGTCACCTTGGCGCCCCACTCAAGATGCAGGATCTCGGCATAGCTCTTGGCGAGCGACTGCTCCAGGCGGTCGATGAGGTAGAGCTGATCGATATGCTTATCCTGGCAAAGCTCCATCAGGGCGGACATCATGTCGGATGCTGCCATCTTACTTTCCTTCCTTCGCGGGCTTGAAGTCATAGGTGGGCTTCAACTTGCACTTTTTAACATCAGAGAAATCAAGGGTTACAGACTCGCCGTCCTCGAGCTCGAGGGTAACGTTCGTCTCGGTCGCGGCGGCAATCTTGCCGGTGTACTTGCGACGGCCCTCGGTGGCGGTGGAGGTGAGCTCGCAGTCCTCGCCCACAAAGCGGGCAAAGTCGCTCGGACGGCGCAGCGGGCGCGCCATGCCGGGGCTCGAAACCTCGAGTGTATAGCTCGAAGAGATGGGATCGAGCTCCTCAATCACGTCGCCGACCCACTTGGTGTTGGCCGTGACGTCGTTGAGCGACAGGCTCTGACCCTCGGCACCCTCGATACGCACACGCACGCAGGGGGCCTTGGTGGCACCCACGAGCTCAACGTCGACGATGTCGACATCGTGCTGGGGAGCGACGGCCTCGAGCGCGTCGATGATCGCCTGTTCGGTCTTGGTCTTGACCATTGCGGCACCTCCATCCATACAAAAAAGAAGCGGGGCCGAAACCCCACTTCTTTCAATTACAACTTCATTTGCAAGCAAACTATACCAATACCTGCACAAACGTGCAACCACAACACAAACCCGCAGGTCAGCGTGAGCACAGGTTCTCCACAAGAAATGGATAATTGGGTGTTGTCGTAAGTATCCTTAACCAAATAGAGGGGCGACTCCCTGCAGAATCGTCCCTCGCTTTTTGATGTCAGCTATGCGCGCAGCGCTTACTTGACCACCAGGTTAACCAGCTTGCCGGGCACGCAGATGGCCTTGACGACCGTCTTGCCCTCGAGCCACTTGGTAACGGCTTCCTCGGCGGCAGCCTGCATCTCCTCGTTGGAGGCGTCGCGGGCGACGTCGATGCGGCCACGGACCTTGCCGAGCACCTGTACGACGATCTGCACCGTGTCCTCGATGGACTCGGCCAGGTCGAACTCGGGCCAGGCGGCGGTGTAGGCGTTGCCCTCGCAGCCGAGTGCCTCGTGCCACAGCTCGTCGGCCCAGAACGG
>CALEDY010000038.1 GCA_937949355.1 uncultured Collinsella sp.
GCTCCAGCTCGTGCGCCAGCGAATCCAGGCGCTGCTGCATCGCCGCGCGAGCGGCTTCGACCTCGCGCTCGCAAGCGGCGCGGGCGGCGGCGACTTCCTGCTCAATGCGCTCCCCAGCCTCGAGCTCGACGGCGGTAATGCGCTTGTCGGCATCGGCGCGGGCTTCCTCGGCGGCACGCGTGGCAGCGTCGCGCTCGGCGGCAGCGGCGGCGATCTTCTCGTTGGCATCCACCGCAGCCTGCTCCACGGCAGAATCGGCGGCCGCGCGGGCGGCGTCAATCGCAGCGTCGGCAGCCTGCTGGGCGGCGGTGACTTTCGCCTCGGCCGCGGCAACGGTGTCGGCGAGTTTCTGGTCCGCGGCGGCAGCGGCGGCATCGGCTGCCTCCTGCGCGGCTCGGGCATCGCGCTCGGCCGTCAGCTGCACTTCCTCAATGCGCAGCTCGGCGGCATCCAGCTTGGCATGCAGTGCAGCAGCCTCCTTGGCAGAGGCCTCGCGCACAGAGGCGAGCTCTGTCGCGGCAGCTTCCTTGGTAGCCTGCAGCTCAGCAGCATCGGCGGCCGTCTTGGCGGCCAGGGCCGCAGTAGCGTCGCTCTTAACCTGCGCGACCTGAGCGGCAGCGGCCTGCTCGGCGGCAGCAACCTTGGCGTCCGCGTCGGCACGGGCGGCAACCACCTCGGCATCGGTCTCGGCACGCATCTGCTCAAGCTGCGCCGCCGCGGTCGAGCGTGCCTCTGCCGCAGCATCCTCGGCAGCCTTCTTGCCCGCCTCGACATCCTCCAGCGAACCCCGCAGCTCCTCAACATCAGCCTCGGCCATCTGAGCGCGCTGCGTCAACGCCAGTTCGCGCGTCTTTGCCTCGTCCAGCTCGTCGGCCAGGTCGTCGCGCTCGTCGGTCAGCGCATGGGCCTGGACCTTCCAAGACTTGACCTGCCCCTGCAGCTCCTCAATCTGCTCGCGGGCCTCGGCCAGCGCTTGCTCGGCATCGAGCTGAGCCTGCGTGACCTCCTCCACAAACACGCGACGGACCTCAACATCGGGCAGGTCGGGGCTATCGACCTGCACCTCCTTAATCTCCTTAATAAACTTGGGCGCCACCGGCTCGGGATGCACGCTCTCGAGCTCCTGCAGGTTGCGCTCGTCGTCGGTCAGGCTCTTAAAGACGGTGTAGTTGTTGATGAGGTTGGTGTACATCTGCACCATGTACTCGTCATCGAACGCCAGCGACTGCTGCTGCACGTCGATGTTGTAGCCAACCTTGTCGTAGCGCTCCATAAACTGCCACAGCTGGTAGCACTTGCGGTAGTTGGGGTCCTTCATGATGAGGTTGGTGCGCTGGATGGGGCTGCGGACCGCGCTGCAGCCGCTCATGATCTGGCAGAACGACGCGCCGCGCAGCGCCATGACCAGGCGGCGCACGCGGTCGATGCGCATAAAGACGTCCATGTTGTCGGCGTCGTTCTCGGCAAAGCTCTGACGGTTCTTGACCGTCATCTCGACGTTGTACTCAATCTCCTCGTACGCGTCGTCGATCTTGCTGTGCATCTTAAAGCGGTTGCGGATCTCGTTGCCCGTCGACCAAAAGATCACGTCGGTGCGCTTGTCCACAAACGTCAGCAGGCGCTGAATCAGGTGGTAGATAAAGCGGTTCTCGTACAGGTCGTACGTCTCGACGGTGTTAACGTTGAGGATGCGCGTGGGGTGGACGCCGCCATCGTCGCTCGGTGCCAAAAACTGCGTGTTCTGGCTGAGGTGACGGACGCTGTCGGCGCTGATCTTTTTGGCGAGCGAAACCGGCACCACTTCTTCCTCGGTGGTGATGAAGCGGCGCGGCTTTTCGATAATGGTGTTGATGGCGTCGAGCGAGTCCTCGATCATGCTGATCCACTCCTCGTCCACCACCTTGACGAGCTCCTCGCGCTGCTGCTCGATCGTGGTGCCCGAGGCCTGCGCCATCTCAAAGAGATAGCGGAAGTAGCGGCTGTCCTCCTGGATGGGCTCCATCTGCTCGGAGAAGCTGGTATAGAGGTCCTGAATGGTCTCGGACATGGGTTACTCCATAGGTTGGATCGATCGGGAAGAACGCCGCGTGGGACAAACACTACTGATTACCTTGTCCCACGCCCCGCGCTCGCACGCGCTTAGTAGAAGTTCTGGATCCGCTGCAGGTACATGACGGAATCGGGCAGGCCGCCCTCGCCAAAGGTCTTCTCGATATACTCGATCAGGCCCTTCATCTCGTCGCGCACAAAGCTCACGTTCATGGACTCAAACTTCTTGAGCACCTTGCGGGCGATGATGTAGTCCATGCCGCCCAGCTCGGTACCGCCGCACGCCACGTACACGGGAATAAAGTCGTACATCTGCTTGATGATACGGTTACCAAAGGCCAGCTTAAAGCGGGTCTGCAGGTACTGGTCCAGCTTGTGCATCTTCTCGAGCAGCTCGTCGTCGATCACGTACTCGACCTTTGCCTTCTGGAACAAATACTGCAGATGCTCAGCCGTCACGTGCACGCGCTCGTGCGGCTCGCACTCAAACGCGTCGGCGCGCTCGTTGAGCTCGATGGGGATCGCGCGGTCGTACACCTTGTCCGTGATGGTAAAGGTGGAGTCGTCGTTGTTGGCCGTGCCAATGAACCACAGGCTGTCAGGGATGGTGAGCTTGCCGTCGTGAAGCGCCTTGGGATCGGCGGCCCACTGAGTGGGAACCAGGTCGAGCACCCACTCGTCGTGGCTGGGCATCTCGAGCACCGACAGGATCTCGGCGAAGTAATACTCCACGCGGGCGAGGTTCATCTCGTCGAGCACGATCATGGACGGGTCCTGGCGCAGACCCGCCTCGTACACGGCGCGGAGGAACTCGGTCTCGTTGAAGCGCTTGGAGAACTCGTTAAAGTAGCCGAGCACCTCGGTGCGGTCGCGGAAGCTCGGCTGCACCGACACGATGGTCGCGGGGTTGTCCAGGTAGCGGCTAAAGCTGTAGGGCAGCGATGTCTTACCGGTACCCGAGATGCCCTCCAGGATCAGCAGCTTGGAGGCGGCCATGCCGGCCACAAAGCGGCGGATGATCTCGGGTGTGTAGTAGAGCTTCATCTGGCTGCAGGCGAACGCGCGGAAGCTGTCGACAAAGTCCTCCAGCGAGATGGCGTCGTCGTAGACCGGCGACTCCCAGTCGCGGTACTTGAGGTCCACGAGCGACAGCTTGGGGAAGCGGTTGGCCTGGGCGATTTCTTTTTCCTCGGCAAGGGTCTTGGCCTCGACGGTGGCCTTGGCCATGGCGGCCGCGGCGTCCTTGACGCCCTCGCCATCGAGCGCGAGCGACGCGTTGCCCGACACCACGGCAGCCGCGGCGCCCTCGCCCGCAGGCGCACCCGCAGCGGCGCCCACCACGTTGCCCACCGTGGGCAGGTGATCGTTGGCCAGGGCCGAGGCGCCCACGTACGGAATCTGCTTGGTGCCGCCCATGGCATTGACCTTGAGCGCAAGCAGCTTGTTCTTCTCGTCCATGAGGTCGAGCACCTGCTTGTTGAGGCGGCCGATCTCGCGATAGAGCGCCTTGTTGGACGTGTCGTCGCGATGCAGGCGGCGGTTGATGCGGTAGCGGTGGACCAGGATGGCCATGATCAGCACGGGAACCGCGATGAGCATGGCAAACAGAATGACCGCGCCGATCTTGCCCACGATGTCAAACGTGGTGAAGTAGGTCATAAAGATGTTGAAGTACTCAACCCAGCCAAATACCAGCAGGTTAAGGATAGAGCTCACGACGGCAACGACGTTGTAGACGACCTTTGCCAACAGCTCCCAGGCAAATCCCAGAAACTCACTCACCGTCGGTACCCTCCTGCTTGGTCGCGTTCATCGCCGCCTCGGCCTCGGCCTTCAGACGACGGGCTTCCTCGAGCTTGGCCTCGGCCTGGGCGAGCTGCTCGGCGGCGTTATCGGCCGTGACGGCGGTGTCGCCCTTGCCCTCGGCGTCCACGATGGCGGCCGCGGCGGCAAGGCGGTCCTCCTCGGCCATAGCGCGCTTAAGGTTCATGCCCACCACGATGAGGTGATACACCTGGTAGATAAAGAACAGCAGCATGGGCAGGACAATCACAATGAGGAAGCCCATGGAGCTGGACAGGAAGTCCATGACCTTACCCATCTGCGGCAGCGCGAACACGTACTTACCCACGATGTCACCGTCACTGATGATGTGCGTATCGGCCACGTCGTTGTTGTCGCCCTTGGTGGTAAAGCTGCGCATGCCGTTGACCTCGTCGATCGCGGCGATACGGTGCGTGTTGAGCGCGTATTCGTTGTCGATGATGGTGTGGAACGTCACGATGTCGCCCACCTCGAGCTTTGAGGTGTCGCACTTTTGGATGATGATGAGGTCGCCCTTGTTAAACGTAGGCGCCATGGAGTCGGACTGCACGGCGAGCGGGGTGAAGCCGGCGATGTCGGACACGCTGCCGTCCTCGCGCGTGGCGAGCGTGGTAAACGCATACAGGGCCGCCACCAGGATGATGATCCACATGACGACGCTCAGCGCGATGGATGCGACTTTTTTAACAGATTGCATGATGTCCCTTACTACCGTGTCTGACTAGGTCGTGCGCGGCCGGGCGGCCGCCGTGCGTATCTACTGTTCCTCGATGCCCTCAAAGCGCATCGAAACCGAATAGTTAGCTCCCTTTAGCATATTAGTGCAATTTGGGTCCGTTCCCTCGAGCCATATGCGAACGGTTACTGGCTTATCCGTATCTTTTATGAGGTCGAACATATCGCTGGCCGAGGTGGCCGTGCCTGAATCGAGCTCAAAGACGGTGGCCGCGCCGGATGAGCCCCCGCCCCCGTTGGGGTTGTAGACCCAGGTACGGCCGTCGGCGGTAAAACTCATGCGCATGGCGCTGGCCATGCCCTGCGTGTCGGAGCTAAACCGCGTGCCGGATGCGCCGTTGTCGCCGTCCTGGCCGGTCAGGCGCACGCGCAGGTCCGTGCTGCTCATAAAGTGCAGCGCAAACTCCAGGTAGGCGCCGGTGGCGGGATCGGCAGTGGAGCCGTCCTCGAAGGTGAAGGTCTGGTAGTCGCTCGTGGTGACGGGCTTGAGCTTGGACGCATCGATGTCCACGCCCTTTTCGCTGGCGATACGCGCCGAGATCTGGTCAAAGCCCAGGCTGTGCACGTATTCGTCGAACGTGGCGTGCCCGTCCAGGTCAAAGCGCAGCGAGCCGTCGGCGTTGGCGTCGATCATGAGCATGCGGGTCTTGGCGCTATCGGCGATGGAGAACCAGGCAAACGTTGCCATGGCTATCGCCACCAGCGCAAACAGTACCAGCACCACGGTGGTGGTGAGCTTGCGGCGCAGGTCGGTGTCGGCGGGGGCGTTGAGCTTACCGGTGGCGGACGCACAGTTGGCGGCGGGTTGCTTACGCGTCATGGCTACTCACCGTCCAAGGTCGCAAAGAGGGCCAGGTGCAGGGTACCCGGGTCTTGATGCAGGTAGTCAGCGCTATCGGGGTCGGTGCCCTCGATGTAGTAATAGATATCCAGACGATAGGTCTGGCCAAGCCCCAGCGTGGCAAGCGTGTTTTGCGGACGCGTGGCCGTCTCGCTCGTGTCCAGCGTAAAGGCGGCCGGGTCCTGCGTGACGTTGGCACCGCAAGCGAGCTGGCCGTTTTGCCAGCCCAGCAGCATGCCATCGGCATAGCCGGCAAGGCCAGCCGGGGCGGTCGTGGGATGCTCGCCGCGATGGCCGCTGTCGGAACTGTCGAGCTCAAAGATGTTGGTGGCGAGCACCTGGCCGCCGCTCGAGATCTTGATGCCCACGCGGGCCGCGCGCAGCAGCTCGGCGTCGGCACCCTGCGGGACCAGCGACTCGGCCAGATACAGGCTCACCCTGCCCTTAACCTTGCTGGCGCCCGTGCCCGTGATGGTGGGACGCAGGTCGATCCAGCCGTGATAGTAGGTGGAGCCGTTGTCTTTTGCCTGTTCAAACACCGTGGCATCGCCGGCTGAGTTGTTTTGTGCGCAGGCAGCAAAGCCGTTGAGGTCAAAAGTCGAGACCGGGTAGAGCGTCACGGCGCCGTTCGCGTTGGAAGCCAGGGAAACGTCGCCTTGTTGCGACCAGCTGCCGCGATCGGCGTCGCCCAGCTCCAGTACCAACTTAGACGTGTCGCTGTGCACGCTCACCGAGTTGGTGTTGACCTTCATGTTGCTGGTAAACCAGGCGTAGGTCGCGGCGCCCAAGGTGGCGGCAAGCGCCACCATAACGAGTGCGATGTAGGCACGCGCGCGACGGACGTGACGGCGGGCGGCGGCGCTGGAGGATACCGCGGGGTCCGTATTCTGGGTTTTGGCCTCGCAGCTATCTGCTGGCATGTGCTTCTGATCTTCCATGTCGCTCGCCCCCTTATGCCTTGGCCGCGGCAAAGGCAAGCTGCAGCACCACATCGCGGGCCTGGGCCTCGTCGATGCAATTGGCGTCGCAGCCTTCCATGTACACAACGTAGCGAACGCTTGCTACCTCGTTGGCGGCCAGCGTGCAGATGGGCGTGGCGCCCGCGCACGCCGTGGGCGTGTCGCCGGTGCCGTCCATGCTGTAAGCGCTTATGGCGCGCGCAGGGTCGGCGGTGTAGGTCCAGCCCGAGGCGCCCGCTGCCACGACCACGCCGTCTTGCGCGGTGGTGCGCTTGCTGGTGGCACCCGCGGTGCTGCCCAGGTCGTCGCAGGTAAAGATATGCGTTTGCGTACCCGACTGGGTCGTAATTACCAGACCCAGGCGCAGCGCGGCCAGCAGCTGCGGATCACTCGTCACGCTCATCTGGCCCTGATACAGATACACGTTGAGCGCGCTATCGCTGCCCTTGAGGTACAGCGTGCCCGAGAGGGCGTAGTCGTCCAGCTGTGCGGTGCAGTCGGCGTAGTCGGTCGTAATACCCGCGGCGTTTTGGAACGTGCCGCGCCAAAAGCGGGAAAGGTCTGACGTCGAGATGGGATAGAGCGTCTTGTCGGCGGCGGCAAGCGTGGCCGTCGTGTCCCAGGGCCCGTTAGCCGAAAGGCCAATCTGCAGGTCGGAGTCCTCGTCGCTTACCGTGTGCGCCACGGGCGTCACGTTGGTATAGCGCGAGTTGCTAAACCAGGCGTAAGTGGCGGCGCTCAGGGCGGCTACCAGCACCAGCATCCATGCGGCCGCGGCAACCATGCGGCGGCGCGAGCCCAGGATGTCTTTGATGTTCGATGCACTCATACCCAGCCCCCTTACGAACGCTTACCGGCAAAGCGCAGCGCCAGCGATTGCAAGCTGGTGGCGGCCAGGTTGTTGGTGCAGTCGGGGTCGCAGCCTTCCAGCCACACGTACACATCCACGCGCACGGGCGTGCTACGGTCGGCGCCCTTGGCAGCGGCGGGCAGGCTGCAGATCTTGGTCGTGGCCTCCTTGAGGCCCACCACGCCGGTGTCTTCGTTGTAATCGCAAAAGCTTGCGCTGGTCAGCTGGTCAAAGTGGACCGTGGCGCCATCGGAGCGGGTGCTATCGAGCACCAGGTGGTTCTGCTCGTTCTCGCCGGCATCCTTGCCGTCGAACGTGTTGTAGCGCGCCTGGGGGTTGTGCTCGCCCGAGACCTCAAAGACGTACTGACCCGTAACGGTGTCGCCCTGCCCTGGAGCATAGGCAACCAGCCCCACGCGCAGGGCGGTGGAAATGGGGTTTGCCGGATCCTGCTCGGTAAAATCGATGCCCGACAGGTACACGTCGGTTGCAGCCGAGTTGGTGGCCAGGTACAGGGAGGTCTTGTAGTAGTCGGAATGCTCGGCCGCGCCAAACATACTGGCAAACAGCGAGTCCTGGGTGGTTCCGCCGGTAAAGCCCGTTACCTTTTGGAAGCCGTTGAGTACGTTGTCGGTCGAGACGGGATCGAGCAGGCCCGCAAAGCTTAGACCGGCGTTGGTCTTGTACTCGCCGTCGTATTCGTTGGAGATAAGGAAGGTCACGCCCGTGCCCGCGGCCATCTTGACGTCGGTGATATGACGGTTGGCGTTGTAGATGTACCAGGCGTACGTTACGGCTCCGGCAGCAGCAAGGGCCACCAGCAACGTGGCGAGCATGCGATTGAACTGTTTTCGCAGCGAGCGCGCGTCCGACATGCCCCTCCCCCATTTGCCGCGTTGTAAACTGCCTAGGCACGATTTGCCCATAATGGAACCATTTTACGCGAACGTGCAGTTCATCGGGGGTACAAACGTGACTTTCCGCGTGCTGTTCGCGCTGCGGCGGGCTCCGATGGGGCCACAATTCACCAGTTTTTTAAAATAGTTCTTGCCACCGGGTGGGAGCTCCGTTATATTATTCCCTGCGCACTCGCGCACCCTTGATCGGGCGTTTAGCTCAGGGGGAGAGCGCTTCCCTGACACGGAAGAGGTCAGAAGTTCAAATCTTCTAACGCCCACCAAATGTTCGCAGCTCAGAG
>CALEDY010000039.1 GCA_937949355.1 uncultured Collinsella sp.
CCCGTTACCGTGCCCGCCGCCGTTGCGTCTGCGGCGCCCGCCCCGGCGGTCCCCGCAATCGCGTTTATCGGCTACCAAAACTCGGGCAAGACTACGCTCGTCGAGAAGGTTATCGCCGAGCTCACCCGCCGTGGTCTGCGCGTGGGTTCGCTCAAACATCACGGACATCACGGCTTCGATATCGATGTGCCCGCCAAGGACACCTGGCGCCATCACCAGGCCGGATCCAAGCACGTGGGCCTTATTTGCGCCACACGCTGGGCGGAGTATGCCGACACGCGCGAGGAGGACGAGATGCCCGCGCGCGAGCTGCTGTCGCGCTACAACGACGTCGACGTGGTGATCATCGAGGGCTACAAGACCGAGGGCTTCGACAATATCGTGGTTGCGCGCTCCGGTGTCGATCGCCTGCGCGGCAAGAGCTCGCTCGACCTGGTCGACGGCCGCACGCTGGCCCTCGCCTGCAACGAGGCCCTGGCGCGCCAGGCCTTCGATGCGGGCTTCGCGACCCGAGCCATCAACATCAACGACGCCCGAGCCATCTGCGACCTGATCCAAGACCACCTTCAGGCTTGACGCTGCGCCGGCCCCAAGCACCCCATCTCGCCCCTCAAGCCGTCGCTCGCTTACCAAAGTACGCGTCGCTCCTCTTTCGGGGCGACCTGGGGCACTTGGAACCGGCTCGCTACGCTGCCATATCATTGGGCCACCACAGGCAGACACCTTTGTGGTGGTTTTTGCTTTGGTGGATTTTTGGGACATGCCTTAAAATCTACCAAGTAGTTCATCCGGGCGAAGACGGAGAGAAGGGGCCCGATGCGTCCTTAACGTGGCATACAGAAAGATTGAGTCGATGGTCGGCGGTCAATGCCCGCGGCCCGCATTCGTATGCAACAAGGAGCGCCCATGTCCCTATCTCTAATCTCAAAATCCCGGCCGTCGCTGTCCGCACAGGCCAAGCGTCTGGTGGCGATGCGATTTCTTATCTACACCGGCTTCCAATCCAGCTACTTTATCGGCGTCATCGGAACGCTTACCTACGCGGATGGCGCTTCGGTCGTCGCGACGTCGCTGGCCGTCCTGTTTATGAACGTCTTCGTGATCCTGGGATCCTTTGCGGGCGGCGCCGCGCTCGACGCTTGGGGCCCGCGCCACCATTTTCTGTTGAGCATCGTCGGCACGCTGGCAACGGGCGCGGCAATCATCGCCTTTGGCAGCGCGACCGGAACAGTCCTTGCCGGCGCGGCGCTCCTGGGTTTTGTGATGGGGTTCGCCCAGCCCATCGCCACGTCCTACCCGGCCTATCTCACCGACGACCCCGTCGAGCTCAAAGACATCAACTCGACCATCACCATGTTTTCCAACGTGAGCATTATCGTTGGCCCCACGCTGGGCGGCTTTGTTGCGGCGGCTTCATCGTCGCGCGCGGTGTTCGTGCTCATGATGCTGTTCACCCTGCTTGCGCTCATTGCCGGCTGGGGGTTCAAGCCGCAGGCGGTTTCCACCGCTGGACATGCAGATGCCGATTCGGCGGAGGAGGGGAAGCGTGCTGGCCAAAGCCCCAACCCCAACACGTCCGCCCGCGCCACCTTCGCGACCAGCATCAAGACGGTCTTCACCAACAGCGTCCTCGCCCTGCTCTTCTGCATCATCTTCCTTTCGAACTTTGGCTACGGCGCCTTCGATCCGCTGGAGTCGTTCTTCTATCGCGACGTCCTGCACGTCGGCGTCGAATGGATGGGCTGGCTTTCGTCGGCCTGCGGCGTGGGCGCGGTGCTGGGCGCCGTGGTCGCGCTTCGCATGCCGCCGCGCTTCGTCAGCCTTAAAACGTTGCTCGTGGCGCTTATGACCGTAGGCCTGGGAAGCCTGCTCTACGTGGGCACGCCGTACGTGGGAGTGGCCCTTATCGGCCAGATCGCCCTGGGCGTGGCCTGGGGCGTCGTCAACCCGCTCCACAACACCATTGTGCAAACGACGGCCCCGCTCGAGCAGCTCGGCCGCGTCAACTCGGTCATGGGCTTTGGAAACATGTTCGCCGGCGTGGCTCCGCTGGCGATTGCCCCGTGGCTGGCGGCGACATTTGGCGTGCGGCAGACGCTCGTAGGAGCGGGCATAGTCGTAACGGCGGTCCCCGCGGCGCTGCTGCTGTTTGGACGTAGGCATTTGGATCGCTAACCTGCCAAAAAGGGACAGGTTTATTTTGGCAGGTTTTATCTGGGCAAACGTCATTTCCACCACAAAGGGGACAGGCACCTTTGTGGTGGTTTTTGCTTTGGCGAGCCGTGCTCGTGCCTTGGTATACCATGTACTCCATTTCCGATTGCATCCAACATCGCCACACTACCCAGAAAGGCCCCCATGGACGCCACATTCAGCAACATCAAAGCCGTGTTCTGCGATATCGACGGCACGCTGCTCACGAGCGAGCACACGGTGTCCCCGCGCACTGCGGCGGCGATCCGCGCTCTGCGCGAGCGTGGCGTGCTCTTTGGCCTGTGCACCGGGCGCGACGCCCACGCGACCGAGGCCATGTATGAGCTCTGGGGCATCGACGGTCTGGTAGACGTGATGGTGGGCTGTGGCGGCGCCGAGGTCATCGACCGCGCGCACGGCATCAACGAGCTGAGCTACCCGCTGCCGGGCGAAACCATCGCGCGCATCTGCAAACACATGGCGGACCTTCCGGCAACGCCCGTTTGCCCCCGAGACGGCGTGTTCTACGTTCCCGAGACCAACGCGTGCGTGGAGCACCTGTCGCAGGTCGACGGTGTGCCCTATATGGTGGTCGATTTTGCCGAGTTCTTGCGCGAACCGCAGCCCAAGGTGATGTTTACCATGGCGCCCGAGGTGATGCCGCAGGTCATCGAGCGAGCATCGACGTTCGTCGACGACACCGTTAAGGCAGCCGCCCTGCAAACCACGCAGCGCCTCTACGAGTTCATGGACCCGCGCGTGTCCAAGACGCGCGGCCTTGTGCGCGTGGCGGAGCTCAATGACATGGAGCTCCAGAACATCTGCGTGTTTGGCGATGCCGATAACGACACCTGCATGGTGGCCGACGCCGGCGTGGGCGTGGCCATGGCAAACGGCAGCGACGCCACCCGTGCCGCCGCCGACTTTGTAACCGCGAGTAACGACGAAGACGGTATCGCGATCTTTATCGAGGAGCATCTGCTGTAGCGATCGAGCGAGAGCCATCGCAAGGGGGACAGACACCTTTGTGGCGGTCGGGCTTCCAAACCATCACAACATTCAACAAAAATCGCGATTTTGGCGAAAAGCATCGAATGTTGTGATGGTTTTCGTTGTGGGCGGGACGGTTTTCGCTGCAGGTCCGCCGGGTCGCGTCCTTCCAACCGCCACCCTCGTTACGTTTTCGCTGCATTTGGGTAAAGCGCCTGCTCCAAGCCGGCGTTGCCCTGTATACTAGAGCGGTTTAACTGTTATGCGGAAGGGAGCGCCTATGGCACTCAGCGAGAAAGATGTGCGCGGCATCGCCGAGTACGCAAAGATCGCACTGACCGATGACGAGCTCACCCAGATGACGTCCTACATGAACGACGCCGTCCAGATGCTCGAGCCCGTCTTGCAATATGACTTGCCCGACGTGGAGCCCACGTTCCATCCCATCGGAAGCCTGTCCAACGTGATGGGCGACGACCTGCGCGAACCCGAGCGCGATCTGCCGCTCGACGTTGCGCTGGAGAACGCCGGCAGCGCGCGTGACCGCTACTTCCGCGTGCCGTCCATTTTGGGAGAGGGGGAGAGCGAGTAATGGTGCAGAGCTTCGATTCCCTTACCGCCGCTCGGATCGCCGCGGGCGTTGCCGCCGGCGACTTTACCGCTACCGAGGTGGCCCATGCCTCCCTTGCCGCCATCGAGGCGCGCGAGGGCGGGGTCCAGGCATTCCTGCAGGTGTCGTCCGAGCTTGCGCTCGAGGCCGCCGCGCGCGTGGATGCCGACCGTGCCGCCGGAAAGCCGCTGCCCCCGCTCGCGGGCGTGCCGCTGGCCATCAAGGACAACATGAACCTCGTGGGCACGCGCACCACCTGCGCTTCCCGCATGCTCGAGAACTACCAGAGCGTCTACACTGCCACCTGCGTTCAGCGCATGCTCGACGCCGGCTGCCTGCCTATGGGCAAGGTCAACATGGACGAGTTCGCCTTCGGTAGCTCTACCGAGAGCTCGGCCTTCCACCGCACCAACAACCCCTGGGATACCGAGCGCGTGCCCGGCGGCTCCTCGGGCGGCTCTGCTGCCGCCGTCGCTGCGGGCGAGGTCGCGCTCTCGCTGGGTTCGGACACCGGCGGCTCCATCCGCCAGCCGGCGTCGCTGTGCGGCGTGGTGGGCTTTAAGCCCACGTACGGCGCCGTGAGCCGCTACGGCGTGGTGGCCTTTGGCTCGTCGCTCGACCAGGTTGGCCCCTTCGGCCGCACGGTCGAGGACGTCGCGCTGGCCATGAACGCGCTCACCGGTGCGGGCCACGATCCGTACGACTGCACCAGCCAGGACTGCGCCGTCGACTTTACCGAGCACCTCGATGACAGCATCGAGGGCAAGCGCGTGGGCATCATCCCCGCGTTTATGGAGGCCGAGGGTCTGACGCCCGAGGTCAAGGCCGCTGTCCAGCGCGCCGCTCAGGAGCTGCAGAACCAGGGTGCCGAGCTGGTCGAGGTCGACCTGCCGCACCTGGACGCCGCCATCGCCGCCTACTATGTCATCGGCCCGGCCGAGGCATTCTCCAACCTGGCACGCTTCGACGGCATTCGCTATGGCTATCAGGAGGAGGGCTGCGCCAACCTGTCCGACCAGAGCTCGCTCTCGCGCGCCCACGGCTTTGGTGCCGAGGCCAAGCGCCGTCAGATGCTCGGCGCCTACCTGCTGAGCTCGGGCGTGTACGACAAGTATTACTACGCCGCGCAGAAGGCCCGCACGCTTATCACGCAGGACTACGACGCCGCGTATGCCAAGGTGGACACCATCCTCATGCCCGCCTCGCCGCGCACGGCCTTTAAGTTTGGCGAGATCAGCGACCCCACGCAGATGTATCTGTCCGACCTGTACACCATTTCGCTCAACATTTGCGGCAACGGTGGTATCTCGGTGCCGCTGGGCCTGGGCGAGGACAGCAAGCTGCCCGTTTCTGCCCAGCTGGTGGGACCTGCCTTTAAGGACCGTCAGCTGCTCACGTTTGCCCGCGCTCTGGAGCGCGGCTTTGCCGATGCCGCCACGGGTGCGCCCGCGCTTTCCGTCGCGCCCGATTTTGCCGGGAAGGGAGGCGAGCTGTAATGAAGGAGCTTTCCGAGGTCCTGCAGGATTGGGAGGCCGTGATCGGCCTGGAGATCCATACCGAGCTCACCGCACTCGACACCAAGATGTTCTGCAACTGCAAGCTCAGCCACGATGACGAGCCCAACGCCAACGTGTGTCCGGTGTGCCTGGGCCTGCCCGGCGCCCTACCGGTGCCCAACAAGAAGGCAATCGAGAGTATCGTCAAGGCAGGTCTCGCCACCAACTGCGAGATCCAGCGCCACTCGATGTTCTACCGCAAGCACTACTTCTATCCCGACATGGCCAAGAACTTCCAGACCACGCAGGGTCCGGTCGCCTTTGCCATGTACGGTCACCTGGATCTTGACGTGACCGGTCGCGGCGCCGCCGAGCGCCCCGACTGCGCGTTTGGCGAGGCCGAGGCTCAGAGCCTGGCGAGCGCCTCTGCCAACGCCGAGGGCCTGTCCACGTCTATGACGTCGACCATGCGCGAGGGCAACCAGCGTGCCGGCCACCTGGCCAGCTACGACGCGTCCAACCTGCAGATGCCCGAGCGCCGCGAGGACGGTTCCTACACGGTACCCATCCGCATCCTGCGCATCCACATGGAGGAAGACGCCGCCAAGATGGTGCACGTGGGCGGTGCCGAGGGCCGCATTACCGCCGCGGCCGAGTCGCTCGTCGACTACAACCGCTGCGGCACGCCGCTGATCGAGCTTGTTACCGAGCCCGACCTGCGCACGCCCGAGGAGGCACGCCTGTTTATGGAGAAGCTTCGTCGCATCTTTGTGACGCTGGGCATTTCCGACTGCTCCATGGAGAAGGGCTCCATGCGCTGCGACGGTAACGTGTCGCTGCGTCGCCGCGGCGAGACCAAGCTGGGCATCAAGACAGAGCTCAAGAACCTCAACTCGTTTAAGAGCCTGCACGACGGCCTTGCCTACGAGATCTGCCGCCAGGCCGAGGTGCTCGAGGAGGGCGGCATCATCTACCAGGAGACCCGCCACTGGGAGCCCAGCCGCAAGCGCACCGTGGTCATGCGCGTGAAGGAGACGGCCGACGATTATCGCCTGTTCCCCGATCCCGACCTGGCGCCGTTCGATCTGGACGACGAGTTCATTGATCGCTGCCGTGGCGAGATTCCCGAGCTTCCCGATGCCAAGCGCGCCCGTTTTGAGGCCGACTTTGGCATTAAGGCAGCCGACGCCGAGCAAATTGCCGGCGACCCCGAGTTTGCCGACTTCTTTGAGGCGGCCGCTGCCGGTATGGCTGGCAAGGAGGCCCAGACGGTCGCGAATCTGCTGGTCAACGAGATGATCGCCTACCTTAAGGGCGCAGGCGTGTCGCTCGCCGAGTCCGGCATCGCACCGGCTCAGGTGGCAGCCCTTGCCAAGCTGCTGGCGACCGATGCCATTAGCTCCAATCAGGCGCACGAGGTGTTTGAGGCCATGGCCCAGACCGGTGATGACCCCAACAAGATCGTCGACGAGCGCGGTATGCGCCAGGTGAGCGATGCCGGCGCGCTGCAGCCGATTGTGGACGAGGTGCTGGCAAACTGTGCCGAGCAGGCGCAGCAGTACCGCGACGGCAACCAGAAGGTCATCGGCTTTTTGGTGGGCCAGTGCATGAAGGCGAGCCGCGGCAAGGGCAACCCGAAGCTCTTCAACGAGTTGCTGAGAACGTCGCTCTCGTAGCTGCGAGGCCGGGGAAGCCCCGAGTCGCCGGGGTATTTCCTCCAAATTTCAAACAGTCCTATACAAGACGAAGGCCACATTTAGTGGCCTTCTTTGCATGCGGAACTCATTTGGAGCAAACACCCCGGCGACTCGGGGCTTCCCCGGCCAGACGACTCGGCCGTTCGGGTCAGGCGGGCTGAATGGAATTTGGTGATGAGGGCGCCGTTGGCGCCCTCATTCTTTATGGATGTTGAAAACGAAGGTGAATACTTTTCCGCGAAGTGAACGACCTATTTTGGACCCCTGAAACATCAACACTTTTCTGGCTCTGTTTCCTGCGGTTTTGTCGAGTTTTTCCTGCGGTTTTGCTGGTGAAAAATGCAGATGTTTCGGGGGTCCGATTTCACTCGTTCACTTCGCGGAAAAGTATTAGACCTCGATTTGTTGGGTCGGGGGAGAGCCTTTCTTGGATGCCGGGGATGTACATCGCGGCAGGCGGATCGCCAGAAGTCGGCTGTTCCGCGCCTCAAGATTTCCAAAAAGTTAACCTTTGTTGAACTTAATAGTTAGATAAACTAAACTATTTTCCAAAAGTGTGCTCGAGCAAACTTGTTTACTCGGGTGCTAAGGCACCGTGCCGCAGTTGTTGCGGAAAAGGGAGAGACATCATGAAGAAGTCCACGTTTAACACCCTGCTTGTTGGTGGCGGTTTTCTGCTCGGCACGGCCGGCATCAAACTGCTCACCAGCGCTCCGGTAAAGAATGCCTGCGTGCAGGGCATCGCGTGCGGCATGCGCGTCAAGAACTGCTACCAGGACATGGTCGAGCAGGCCAAGGCTAATGTCGACGACATGGTTGCCGAGGCTGCCTACATCACCCAGAGCGAGGCCGCTGCTGACGAGGCAGCCGAGTAACGCTCCCGGGCACAAACTATGAGATTCTCGATTATTAGCGAGATCCCCGGCAGGACCCGTCTTCAATTGGCGGGTCCTGTGCCAGAGAGCGATCTCGATGCACTTCTTAAGCTTGGCGGTGAAATCGACGGCGTGCGCAAAGTGCGCGTATATGGCCGTATTGGCCAGATGGCGCTCGAATATGACGAGCAGTGTCGTGCAGGCGTGCTCGACGCCCTGGGTGCGCTCGATGCCCAGGCCATTGCCGACGCAAAGACGGGTTACGTGATGCAGCTTGAGCCACGCAAGCACAAACTCGTTATGGACCTGGCGACACTCATCGGTGCCCACTACGCGCGCCGCTGGTTCCTGCCTACGCCGCTGCGTGCCATCTTTGTCGTGGCCGGTTACATGGCATTTTTGCGCGCCGCTCTCCACGAGCTCTCGCAGCCGCGTCTGACCGTTCCCGTGCTCGACGCTTCGGCCATCGGTATCTCGTTTGTCAAACGTGATGTCGATACCGCGGGGCAGACGATGTTCCTGCTCAATGTGGGCGAGCTGCTCGAGGACTACACCCGCGCCATGAGCGAAAACGAGCTCATCAACTCGCTGCTCGATGTGCCCGACAAGGCGCAAAAGGTCGTCGGCGACACCGAGGTGAGCGTTGCCGCCACCGAGCTTGAGCCCGGCGACTTGGTCGCCGTTCGCACCGGCATGTCCATCTGCATCGACGGTGTGGTTGAGCAGGGGAGCGCCATGGTTAACCAGGCGACCCTGACCGGCGAGCCGCTTGCCGTCGAGCGCAGCGCAGGCGACGATGTGTTCGCCGGCACCGTCGTGGAAGACGGCAGCATCTTGGTGCGTGTGCGCGCCAACACGGCTCAGACCAAGCTGCGCTCGATCGTCTCGCTCGTGCAGGCGGCCGACTCGCTCAAGTCCGAGGGCCAGTCGCACATGGAAGACCTCGCCAACAAGATCGTCCCGTGGAACTTCCTGCTCGCGGGCCTGGTTGCGCTCACCACGCGTAGCCTCATCAAGACCTCGGCGGCGCTGATGGTCGACTACTCGTGCGCACTCAAGCTCACGGGTTCCGTTGCCGTCATGACCGCTATGAGCGATGCTGCCAAGATGGGCGTGATGGTCAAGGGCGCCAAGTACTTTGAGTCGTTTGCCAAGGCCGATACCATTGTCTTTGATAAGACCGGCACGCTGACCGAGGCGCAGCCGCGCCTGGCTTGCGTGCTGACGACCGATGGCTGGAGTGAGGACGAGGTTCTGCGCCTTTCCGCCTGCTTAGAGGAGCATTTCCCGCATCCAGTGGCACGCGCCGTGGTCAATGCGGCACGCGAGCGCGAGCTCGAGCATCGCGAGCGCCACGCCGCCGTCGAGTACATCGTGGCGCACGGCATCGCTTCGTCCATTGAAGGGCGTCGCGCCATCATCGGTTCCGCGCACTTTGTATTCGAGGATGAGGGCGCACAGCTCGAATCCGACATCAAGGAGCGCATCGAGTCTCAGATGCAGGGCTTGTCGCCGCTGTACCTGGCGGTCGACGGCACGGTCGTGGGCGTGCTCGGCATCGAGGATCCGCTCAAGCCCGGCGTGCGCGAGGCCATTGCCGACCTGCATGCGCTGGGCGTCAAGCATGTCGTTATGCTTACGGGCGATTCGGAGCGCACGGCCGAGCGCATTGCGCGCGAGGCGGGTGTCGACGAGTTTAAGGCCGAACTGCTGCCCGAGGACAAGTACGCCTATGTGGAGCACATTAAGAGCGAGGGGCGCCATGTTGCCATGGTGGGCGACGGCGTCAACGACTCACCGGCGCTCGGCTTGGCTGACGTGGGTCTGGCCATGGGTGGCGGAAGCGACATCGCCAAGGAGGTCGCCGATATCATCCTGACCGATACGGATCTTGCCGCGATCGTGCGTCTGCGCCGCATGAGCCAGGGCCTCGTTGATCGTCTGACGAGCTCCTATTCTAAGGTGATGCTCACCAACTCGGCGCTCCTGGCACTGGGCATTACCGGCGCGATTACCCCGCAAGCGTCATCGCTGCTGCACAACGGCTCGACGATTGCGTACAGCTTGGGCAACGCGAAAGCGTATCTGCGTTAGCAGACGCGTTCGCCCACGTTATCTGGCCTGCGCCCAGACGGCATCGGTGTCGTCCGGGCGCAGGCCTTTTGCATTTGACCATTTGCTAGCTTCTCTATATAGTGTTGCTAGCGATGCTAGCAATTGAAGGGAGCAGGATCAACGTGGGTTCTGTTAGCGGCATGGCGCAGGTGAACGTTCGCGTGGATCGCCAGGTCAAGAACCGTGCCGAGGAGGCGCTGCGGCTTTCGGGCGGGTCGCTGCCCGAGCTCATCAAAAAGGTGGTGGCCAAGGTCGCGCAGGGTGGCGGGCAGTGCGAGGAAGTGCTTGCGGCCGTCGATGACCGGCAGCAGACCATCGCGTCCGATACGCCGTTCGCCGCATCATGGGCGGCGGCGGATCAGCTTTACGCGGACCTGGGCATCGCTACGTCGCCCGTATCCGACGATCGCGATTGGGACGCAATCTATTCCGACGCCATGGATGAGCATTATCGCCAAAAGGGGATGATCCTGTGAGTGGGGCGCCTCTCAAGATCATGGTGGACGCCAACGTATGGGTTGATTCGTTTTGCGTCGACCATGCCGAGTCGATTGCCGCGCGTGCGTTTATTGGGCAGGCGACGGAGATGGGGGCGTTGCTGCTCTTTCCGGTGCATATCGCCAAGGACGTGCTGTACGTTGTCCAGCACGAACTGAAGCGTAGCGTTCTTGCCAGCGGGGGAGCGCTCGACGAGGCATCTGCCCGTGCAATTGGCGATGCGGCGTTGGCGTTTGTTCGGAACATGACCGAAAACGCCACGGCCGTGGGTGCAGATTCGTCGGACCTTTGGTTGGCCGACAAATACTTATCGCTCCATCGCGATTACGAGGACAACTTGGTGCTCGCCGCGTGCAAGCGCGCACAGGTCGATTACTTGGTGACCAACGATCGCAAGCTGCTCGAACATGCCGATCTTGCAGCAAAGACACCTCGTCAAATGATGCCGATTCTTGCTTTGGCCGAACGCGGCGGCGCGGCTATCGGTTGACGCGAACGGTTTGCGGACCTCTTGGACGACGATGCGCCAAGGGGCCCGCGTTTGCTATTTACAAAAGCTCGGCCTTAATGGCGGGACTTTCTGCGAGCTGCTCGGCTGCCTTTTCGTCGGAGCTGTCGAGTGCCGCCAGACTGCGGTAGACCCACTCGTTGACCTGGGTGTTCTTGACGCCTGCGGTCTGCATAAGGGCGCCTACCTCGCGGATTGCTGCGAGCAGACCGGCTTTGGGACCCGCGAGCTCGACCTCGATACCGTGGTAGGCGGCCACGCCGCGGTTCTCACTCACGTGGTCGATAAAGCCCTCGACGGTCTCAAGCTGCTGAGTGAGAGCTGCATCATCGTCAACGTCCAGCGCGACGAGTGCGTTCGATACCGTGAGGGCGGGATGTCCGCAGGGGACAAAGCCCTCGATGACATCCATAGCTTCGGTAATGGTTGAGCCCAGGCCTGCGAGGGCATTGACGAGTTGCTGCTTGGTATCCATAACGGTCCTTTCGACGGGTCAATTTTGCTTGGCGAAAATATACGTGACGCGATCGGTAACAAAAGTGCGAAGTGCGGCGCACATTGGGGTCTTCACAGCTCGTGCATAGAACAGCTGTCCGCTTTCAGAACGTGGTAAGATAACACTCCACAAGCGGGGCTCGCCCCGTATGTTCCTTGAAAAGTCGACGGTTATCGGGTGTTTGCAGGCCCGATACCATCCAGACTTTCCCAACATTCGGGGGCGACTGGTTTCGACACGATAGCTCTGAGAGAGGAAGCAAGCCGAGGTCTCCTCGCCTCGTTAAACAGGGGTACCGTCAAATTGAATTGACAACAACTCTTCTTTTGAGCCTATGGCTCTCGCTGCTTAATTTATAGCGGCGCGTCAACCTGGTGATTTCCCCGACACCGGTGCGACGTCATTTTAGGGGAATGCTCCTGCGCACGTAATCGGTATGGCGCAGGCTAAGACCGAACCGGTTAGGACGCCGCGAGCGTGTCGCTGCGCGCAAAGCGTCCGAGACAAAACCAGCGACTGAGCTTGGAGATGCCGATCAGGGGGCTTTCGTGGACCGGAGTTCGATTCTCCGCGCCTCCACCAATAGTTACAGGCAGGTAGAGAAGTGTCTCTACCTGCTTTTTTATTACATATAGATACCGCGGAGAATCGAACTCTGTGCAGGGCGCGGGCGTAAAGAAAACGCGTGAGCGTTTTTAGCCCGCGGGCGAGGACGCCGGCAGGCGGCCGAAGCCGGTGCGGGTTCGCGAGGCGAACACGCGGATTCTCCGCGCAAACTTTCGACTCAAAACGGATGCGATGTTTATCGAATTTCAGCTGGCCAAGCCCCGCATCAACGGATCCCCCGTACCGCGGAGAATCGAACTCTGTGCAGGGCGCGAGCGTAAAGAAAACGCTTCAGTGACGCAGGGTGGGACGCGTTTTCCCAATGGCGGCCCAGGCGGAAAGCGCATCCCGGAATCCGCACTCAGACTGGGACGTAGTTTCCGGATGACACATCAAGCGGAAAGTACATCCCGGAATCCTCATTCGGAATGGGATGCAGTTTCCCGGCGGCAACTCATGCTCTGGGGGTTGGCCTGGCTGCCCCGACCCCTTAACTCCAAAACCTGCGCGCTCGCCATCCCAAAACTGGGTAGAAGAAAGCCAAAACGCAATCGCAGGAGGTCAATATGACTGCAGAAGATAAGGCAAAGAACGCCGGCAAGGTCGCGCTCGTTCTGGAGGGCGGCAGCTTCCGCGGGCAATTTACCGCCGGCGTGCTCGACGTTCTCATGGAGGCCGGCGTCGAGATTCCGGCGGTATATGGCGTATCGGCCGGCGCCCTCAACGGCGTGAACTACAAGTCGCACCAGATCGGCCGTGCCAACCGCATCAACCTGGCTTTCTGCAACGACAGCCGCTTCATGGGCGCCGCATCGTTTGCGTCCACGGGCTCTATTGTGGGTTACGACTTTATTTTCAACGATGTCCAGGACCGCCTGGACCCCTTTGACAACGAGACGTTCGACGCGAGCCCCATCGAGATGTACGCCGTCGCGACGGACATGCTCTTTGGAACTGCCGCGTGCCTGCCGGTCAAAAGCGCCGTACTTGACCTCGACGCCGTGCGCGCATCGACGTCGCTGCCGCTGGTGACGCCGCCGGTCGAGATCGATGGGCACAAATACGTCGACGGCGGCGTAGCCGATTCGGTCCCCATCGAGCACGTGCTGGAGGAGGCGGGCTTCGATCGCGCAGTTGTCATTGTCACGCAGGACCGCTCGTACGAGAAAAAGCCCTACGAGTTTATGCCAGCCGCACGCGCTCGCTATGCCGACTACCCCTACCTGCTCGAGGCTATCGAGACGCGCCACGACCGCTACAACATCCAGCGCATGCATCTGTGGAAGTATGAGCGCGAGGGTCGCGCGCTGGTCGTTGCTCCGCAAAAGCCGGTCGAGGTCGGCCACGTTGAGCACGATCCGGCAAAGCTGCTCGACCTGTATATTCAGGGCCGCCAGGAGGCAAAGCGTCTATTGAGTGATATCGAGGCATTTGTCGAGCGCTAGTGTCGCAACGTCATGACCCATGGACGACATGTGCAGAAACTCTGGTCGGAGCCAAAATACCTGTTGACTCGGGCGGCGAGCGGGGTAATATGGACGGGTTACTTGCAGAGCCCCGTGAATCTCTGTAACAACACGTACTGTACATGGAGGAGTCTAAGTGATTTCGAAATCGACTCACTACGCCAAGCAGGGCGAGGTCCAGCGCAACTGGGTTCTCGTCGACGCCGATGGTGCTGTCCTGGGCCGTCTTGCCACCCAGATCGCAATGATCCTGCGCGGTAAGAACAAGCCCCAGTTCACGCCCAACAGTGACTGCGGCGACTTCGTTGTCGTCATCAACGCCGATAAGGTCCAGCTTACCGGTAACAAGGCCGACACGAAGACCTATTATCGCCACAGCGGCTACAACGGCGGCCTCAAGGCTGAGAGCTTCCGCCAGGCTATGGAGAAGCACCCGGAGAAGGTCATCGAGCGCGCCGTTCGCGGTATGCTGCCCAAGACCACCCTCGGCCGTGCCCAGATGACCAAGCTTAAGGTCTACGCTGGTGCCGAGCATCCGCATGCTGCCCAGAACCCCACGAAGATTGAGCTGGAGGCTTAAAGATGGCTGAGAACACCGTTGTCTACCAGGGTACCGGCCGTCGTAAGAACGCCGTCGCCCGCGTCCGTCTCGTCCCCGGCACCGGCAAGGTGACCATCAACAAGCGTGACGCCGAGCAGTATTTCGGCCGTCATCAGCTCGTTGAGAACGCCCTTGCTCCCTTCAAGGTGACCGACACCGCCGGTCAGTTCGACGTTATCGCTCTGTGCGATGGCGGCGGCATCTCCGGTCAGTCCGGCGCTCTGCGCCTGGGCATCGCTCGCGCTCTTCTGAACGCTGGCGATTACCGTGCTGACCTCAAGAAGGCCGGTTTCCTTACGCGCGATGCTCGCGTGGTCGAGCGCAAGAAGTACGGCCTCAAGAAGGCCCGCCGCGCTCCCCAGTTCTCCAAGCGCTAAGGTTTTATCTCCTTTCGAGATACAATGTACAAGCGGGGCCTGCCGATTGCTCGGCGGGTCCCGCTTTTCTTTTTCGACTAGGGTGGGCGGCTGCGTTTTGCCCACTTGGGAAGGAGCGATCCTATGCCCCAGAACATCTTCGGTACCGACGGCGTCCGTGGCGTCGCCAACGCCGACCTTTCGTGCGACCTCGCATTTCGCCTTGGCCGTGCGGCGACCAAGTTCCTTGGTCCGGACATTTGCATCGGCCGCGACACGCGTCTTTCGGGCACCATGCTCGAGAGTGCTCTGACCGCCGGCATTATGGCCGAGGGCGGCCGCCCGCACTGCTGCGGCGTTATCCCTACGCCGGCCGTGGCGCTGCTCACCGTCCAAAACGAGCTCGATGGCGGCATCGTCATTTCTGCTTCGCATAATCCGCCGGAGTTCAACGGCATCAAGTTCTTTAGCCGCAAGGGCATGAAGCTTCCCGACGCGGTTGAGGAAGAGATCAGCGCCTGGGTCATGTCCGAGGAGGCCATGGCTGCCGACACGCTGCCGACCGGCGCCGGTGTGGGTCACATCATCAAGATGAAGGACGCCCGCAAGGCATATGTCGATCATGCCATCAGCACGCTCGACGGCCTTAAGCTCGACGGCCTGGTTGTTGCCGTCGACTGCGGTCACGGTGCTTCCTGCCAGACCACGCCCGCCGCGCTGCAGCGCCTGGGCGCCACGGTCCATGCCATCAACACCGATTACTGCGGCACTGACATTAACGTTGAGTGTGGCTCCACGCACCTTGAGCCCCTGCGCGAGCTCGTGCTGCGCACCCACGCCGATATCGGCCTTGCCCACGACGGCGACGCCGATCGCGTGCTGTTCGTGGACAGCGAGGGCAACGAGATTGATGGCGACTACATCCTGGCTATCTGCGGCTCCGACCTTGCTGCTCGCGGCAAGCTCGCCAACTCCGAGATCGTCTCGACCGTCATGTGCAACCTGGGCTTCTCCATCGCAATGAAGGAGCAGGGCTTTGAGATGGTCCAGACCGCCGTGGGCGACCGCTATGTTCTTGAGCGCATGCTCGAGGACGGTGCTGTTATCGGTGGCGAGCAGTCCGGCCACATCATCTTCCTGGAGCACAACACCACCGGCGACGGTCTGGTGACGGCTCTGCAGCTGCTGGCCGTGCTCAAGCGCACCGGCCGCACCCTTACCGACCTTGCCGGCATCATGAAGAAGTACCCGCAGGTGCTCGTCAACGTGCATTCGGACAACAAGGCCGGCCTGGACGATTGCCAGCCCATTTGGGACGCCGTCGCTGCCGCCGAGAAGGAGCTTAACGGTCGCGGCCGCATCTTGGTGCGCCCGAGCGGTACCGAGCCGCTGGTTCGCGTTATGGCCGAGGCGGAGACGCATGAGCTGACCCAGCGCGTTGTTGACGATATCGTCGAGGTTGTCAAGCGCGAACTTCCCTAATGGCCAAAAACGGGTGCCAAGTGGTAAACTGACAAGGTTATTTTGATTGATTGGTATGTCCGAGGGGGAGCATGTTCACTAAAGTCCTAAGGTCTTTTGGTATGCGTGGTCGAGTCCTTACGCTGGATGCTCCCATCTCGGGCGATGTCATTCCGTTGTCCGAGGTCAATGACCAGACGTTTGCCACCGGCCTTTTGGGCCAGGGCGTGGCGATTCAGCCTACTGGCACGCGCGTGATTGCGCCGGCAGACGCCAAGGTCGAGGCCATTTTTCCCACTGGACACGCCGTTGCGCTCAACACGGTCGATGGCCTAGACGTGCTCATCCACGTTGGTTTGGACACTGTTCAGCTTGAGGGCAAGCACTTTACCGTGCATGCGCAAGTGGGCGACATCGTCCATAAGGGCGATGTGCTCATAGAGTTCGATCGCGAGGCAATCGCTGCCGAGGGCTACGATGTGACGGTTCCTATCTTGGTGTGCAACTCCGTTGAGTTCTCGAGCATCAAGGGCTCTATTGGCGAGCATGTCGAGGAGATGGACCAACTCATCGTCGCTCGCGAGCGCTAGTGAGCGCGCTCGGCCTTTAGCCTACAATTCAAACACGTTTACGGAGGGCGCCCTTGAAAGAGGACGCCCTCCGTGGCAAGATGGGATTTGTCCGAAGCTAAACAGCTTTGGGTCACCGTGGACGGGCAGGGGCCTCGACGCGGCTAGACACGAGACACATACATTACGCGACCTCGCCCTGGTGGCCGCACACGTTGGTTGCGGCCGACGCGG
>CALEDY010000040.1 GCA_937949355.1 uncultured Collinsella sp.
CAAGGCGCGCGGACGCAAGCGACCCGCCCAGGCAGGCGACGCCGCCGTCGGTGCCCAACGCATCCAGCCAGGACGCATCAACAGAAAGCAGCCCGGCCGCGCTACCGACAGCCCCGTCCAACAGGCACACGCCATAGGCGCACACGCCCGCCTCGGAGCCCGCGCCCGCGGCGACAACACGCCCACCGCCGCGATCGGCAAGACCGCCCGCGATCACGCCGGCCACCAGCGCGTCCGCAATGCCGGCGCCGTCGGCCCGCGCGTCGACTTCGCAACCGTCCACCGCGAGCGTCCCAAACGCGTAGATCCCGCACTGCGAGCCCGTGGCCACCAGCGACCCGGAGCCGCGGAGCGTCAGATCGCCCCACACCTCCATGCCGCACCGCGAGATGTCCACGTCGGGCGCGCTCGTCTCGACAACAGCGTTCTGTCCGGTCAGCGTCACCACCAGGTCACCGTCGGCGCCGATGACCTCGCCCGCGTAGCCGTTAAGCTCCAGATGGTCGGCATCGGTCCAGGACCACCCGGGGCCCGACACGCCCGGCTCGTAGTACGTGGCGCCCGCGATGATCAGGCTCTCCGCGCCCGCGGCATAAGAAGGCCCGCCCAGCAAAACGCATAGGCAGGTCATAGCAGCAAACAGGATGTGGTGATGGCTAGTGTGGAACGCGGCAGCAAACATAACCGCTCCGATCTTCGCTAGAGCCAATGGAAACTGCGCCAGGAAAGCACCTGGTAGCAGCAGTTATTAGTGTAGCGAGATCAAGCAAGGGAAGATAAAGAAACCAGTGATCGAACCCCGAAATTAGGTGTAAATCGTTTTGCCAGTCGGTGAAAGGGAGAGCGCTGCCAAGTATAGGTCTTTTTCTTCAGTAGCTACGCTTTCGGATTTCGCAGAAATTTGTAATGCTCAGGATAAATGTCGCATGGAGGTAGTTGAAGCCCAACTAATGCTAGTCGAACAGGCGCGCTGCTGCCCTGAAACTTAATAGCAAGCGATCTAATGTTCGTAATTGCGTTAAACTAATCTCAAAATACGAGCTGCCGATTGGATCAACATGAATGACATCGACTCGTTAACCGTTCAAAGACTTTGCGACAAGTCGCAAGAAGCCTTTATCTTGTCAATTGAACTTTACAACCGGCCGACGCTTAAATATAGGGTTGAAGGATGTGCTTTCTTTCTTTGCAACGCATGGGAATTGCTTCTGAAAGCATATCTCGTTCAGCGTGACGGCAACAGGGCCATTTACTATTCCGACAAAGCCGATCGGACCTTGTCCCTAGAAGACTGTGTTAGAAAGGTTTTCACCAATGACAAAGATCCCTTGCGGCGAAATTTGAGCAAAGTAATAGATTTGCGAAATACTAGCACCCATTTCGTTGTTCAAGAGTATGAAGGAATTTATGCTCCCATCCTGCAAGCGTGCGTGGAGAATTACGATGAAAAAGCTCGCGAGCTCATGGGGATTGAGATAAGCGACCGCATCCCGGAAAATTATCTCGTGCTTTCGGTTAGACGTTCAGATGCAACGATTGAGGAGTGTCGAGCGCGCTACTCTCCGGAGGTCATAAGTCGAATGATCGATGCCAGAAGTGGCGTGTTGACCTCGGCGGATGAAGAAGGCAATCGCCGATATGCACATACCTATACAACGGAACTACGTTTAACCAAAAAGAAAGATGCGGACTTGAGTGTTCGTATTGACAAAAATGGAAATACGCCAGTTTCTATCATCAAACAGCTTGTTAAACCCGAAGATAAATATCCCTATCGAACGAAATCTGTAGTTGAAGAAATTCAGCGCAAGCTAAGTGCAAGCAGTATCCAACTAAAAAGAAACGGCTGTCCCCAAGAAATCAACAGCTGGGCCTTTAACCTGTTCATAAAGATGTATGGAATGAAGGATGATCCTCGCTATTCAATTAATACTTCGATGAAAGGCGAACAGCCGAGGTATGTCTATTCACAACAAGCAATCGATGATATCTATGAGCTGGTTAAACAAAATCCGGATGGAATCATCGAAGATTTGAGATTAAAGGCTGCGAACAAATAAAACAGCCTTAGTAAGGGATGACCCCAGGAGCAAAGGAATTCTAAATCCAAAGGATCTACTCCCATTCGGGAACCCAGCTTTTACCCTTCCCAAGTCAACCCTTACTAAGGCTGTATAGGTATTATCCCAAATATCTTTAGCATTCAAACGCAAAAGCTATTAAAATCTTCTGCTACGGCCAATAATCAAGAAGTTTAGCGTGGATGCAGCTGTCGAGCCAAGCCCTAGTCTCCTCTGGCGGTTTGCCAGTTGGGTGTTTGCGGAACGGGAATGCTCTTATAAGCGTACACGTCCTTTGCCATATCGATCAGCTCCTCTTCAAGACCGCCAGCCTCGACTTTTGAATTAATATATTCAACGCATGCTTGCTGAGCCTTTTGAAGCGGCCTTCCCCATTTTAGTTGCATTAGAATGACTTTAAAAATATCGGCTTTACTCGCATTACTACAGGTAATTACCGCATCGAGCTGTTTGTCGGTCAGGATGGTGCGATCCAGCTTCCATTTACATCTTTGTGCCATGAACTCAATGCAATCCGAGGTGATATCCTCATTTAAAGTCATTACTCTTCTGAGTAAAGGCGTCCCTTGTTCGAAGTTTGACTCGTTTTCAATCAAGTTAAATAGATCATCTTTTGCCCATTCGTTCCAAACTTCTACGGTATCTGTTGGGTCGAGACCATTTAAGTAGCGAACAATTGCGGAAACAGCCTCTGAGACTAGGGCCGGAGTGCAACCAAAATGGGAAAGCAGTTTAGAGCGGCTTTCCTTTTCGTCAAAACGAATTGATGAGAATAGGCAGTACTTCCTAATACGTTCGTAAGGCTTGCTGAGCTCTTGACAAGGCACGACCGTAAACTTAAGGCACGCTTCGCCAAGGGAGTGCCATGTTTGGCGATTAGCAATATTCAGATTGCTAAGCCCCCAAACACTGCCGATGTGCCCAAAAGCATCGTTGTTTAATACTACCGGCTCCATACATTCCTTATAGAAAGGCATGTGATTCGTAGCCAAATAATTTAATTGCGAGAATAGTGCTGCAAATATAATGTTTGACGAGGCCTCGTCGTCGCATGAGGCCTTAATGAGCTGCTCAATTGAGTGGAGCAACGAAGTGCTTCCGTCACTGAACTCCAGTTCTTCGCATTTGGCCAGCAAGCAAATTTGTGCATTGACAGCTTGACCCAACGAGCTATTGAGCGCCCTGGAGAACCAATCCACCTTTACGCTATTCGAAATACCTTCGTGTGAGATGCTTGCAAGTATTCTTTCAGGTGCGACCGAGCTGAGAGTAAGCTGGACGCATTCCGCGACATGAGCATTGTCAATTTTTCCAGCCAAGTACTCAAGAGCACGAATCGTTGCCGCGTAGGACTCGTGATTTGTTGCTGTTTTGTTGAAAACGGGAACTAGCGATGCAAGTTTGTCGGAATCTAGCGATTCCCACGGAATGCTATGGAGCATGTATTTGGCTGCGAGCATTTCAGACTCGGATTCAATTCTGTTGGCTATGTCTGAAATGACTTTAATCACTGAGTTAGGGTTGGCGTTACAGCTGGCCCTAACTATCTCAACCGTTTCAAAGTCATCATGACCTACATCGCCTGCCCTTTCAAACAGTTGGATTACATTTTCTGCTGTAAATTCCGATGCGGTCAATGGGATAATTTGCGGAAACCCGCAGGTAGCAAAAGATGATAAGTCCGGAAAATCGGTTAGCTTAAAGTTGGGATGGTCGACCGCGATCTGTTCAAGTTGTTGCTGCAATAGATCGTCCATTTCATTATTGTCCACAAGCCACTGATATAAGTTGAAACGGGCATACGAGCAGTGGTGATCGTTCGCATCTTTGGCGAATGTTAAATTACCCCCCTCAATAAACTCTTTCCTAGCCACTTTACCTGCTTTGGGGTACGCCGTGAGGACAAGATGGTATATCTCGAATTTAGCGGCTGGATCTTTAAGAGCCCCACATTTAACCGCGAGAGCTAAAGCCTGGTCAGCGTCAGATAAGTTCAGGCAATATAAATAGAGGCCCAAGCGTTTTATGAGACTGCACTTTGAATCTATTAAAGCAAGAACCGTATTTGCCTCAAGTTTATTCGCCAAGAAAAGTTTGCGACCAACCTCCCTTGCGCAATCAATCATTACGCAAAAAGTGCCCTCCTTAGGCATATCCTGCTCATGGTCTTCAATTGCATGGCGGATAAAACTCGATGAGTCTATCCATTCACTTAGATCGGTATAGCCAGCTTCAAGATTAGCAATGTCACTCAAACGATTACAGAGCAATGAAAGCAGCCTCACGCCAAGACGATCCGCCCAGGCAACGATTGCTTTGGTGACAGTTTCGACGTTATCGGAAAAATTTAATCTAAATCGAGGGTGAAAACTGCCTTCGGTGCCGGCGAATCCCTTAACCCACTCCGCTTGGTAAGAGAGCATAATGTCAATTAATCTAAGCGCCAGCTCGGGACTTTCAATTTTGGACAATAGCTTTGGAAACGTGAACTCCATCCATAGCTGGTCCGTCTCATCAAGAATTAAGAATGAAAGCCAGAAGGAAATGCAGGTGTCCGTAGAATCCTGTGAATCGGCAATGTGCCTAAGGGATTCACAGACATAGACCGACGACAGGGCTAGATCTTTGCTCGAGGCAATCTGATAGACATCTACGTATTGATTTAGCGAAAAAGAGCCAACCGACCAATCGAGAAAGGTCCATTCCCAACCATCCAGCTCGTCTTTTGTTAAGAATGAATCGAGCCCGCAATCAACGAGGTTCTTCAATGACTCAATACTATTCGCATTTGTGCAAAAAGCGGTAGCAAGAGCATTTCTTTCTTCATCACCATCTTCAGGATTGGTAAAGAAAGAGGCAAGGTTCTCGTATTCCATATAAGACAGCTGGGATGTTAATTCTGCATACGATGCAACAGCAGAGCGACGTACGCTTAGAGACTCATTGCTTAGTTTTTCCCACCCCATAAATAGAGGTGCCAACTCGTTAAAGTCATTAAAATGGACTGGGATGACACCAAGTGAATTCCACTCATCATCTCTGCCTGCGCCGCGCTCAAGCGCGAAAATGCGCCCATTCATATCTGCCGAAATAGATCGAGTAAGATATTTAACCATCATATCGCTGCAGCTATAGCCAACAAATAGCACGGTATACCGCGTGAACATATCAAGCAGAAAGCGCGATGCCCATGCGTTGGTGATATATGCCTTTCCAAAATCAACATCTGTTAAGACGGTCTGTTCTGGACACAATACGTTTCCGTGTAAATAGACGATTCCTTCAAAATCGTCGCCCAGAGGCAATGCGGGGCCGATGTACGTCTGAGGTGAAATGCCTAGTGATTCGGCGGCGCCTTCAAACCTGCGGTCGAAGTTGGTTGTAACTACGCGTACTTTTCTTTTGTTGCCAAATAACTTTAATATGCCGATATGCAGGTCAGAATACCCATCAAGTCCTTTTCCAATAGCTCGAGCACATGCTTGGTGTATATTCCCAATTTGATCTAAATGACCAAGCGCTGTCTCGCAGGACTCTTCCAATAGCTCGTCTACGTTTGTGGAATCCGGAGAAGCAACGACTTCCGCAATCTGCTTAACAAGACCCCTAAAATCGGGAAGAGCACAATCTCCTTGCATTGAAACGCCGGAACCAGCAAATATTACAAGCTCATGCTTCAAGAGCGCCTGATTTAGCGCATCAGGTATTTGAATGTTGTTGACGTACATGTCGTAACCTTAATCAACAAGTAAATGATAATCATTAAATAATTTCTCAACAATCAGGCTTTCGTGAGCCTCGTCCGATGGCTGGGCTGATTTGCTATAGGGTTCAAATACCGATTCTTGATCAGGAATATCTAGGTTCCAAATGTAGTTATCAATGGCATCATCCATTTCATCGCTATAGTTTTCAGCGAGGAATATGTTTGCGATATCGGCATCAAGATATTCAACGAAATACTCTTTTAAAGTCGATTCAGTGAATTCGGATTTCAATTGCTTTTCAATCTCGTTGCGAACTAAGTTTTCCCAATCTTCGTCTTCATCGCATGGGCCATATCGCTTGCATATATCGAGGTCGCGCTCATATTCGTAGTTGTCGTCAAAATAGTCGGTGACATAATCGCAGAACCAATCTCTGCTTCGAAAGCAAAGATCCTCCTTCACATCTGCCAGATCTTCGACCTGCTCTTTATCAATGCCGAAAGTTATAATTTCTAGCAAACGAGGAGCAGTGATATAGGATGTACCTGCGATTAAACTACGCAGCAGAGGTCTCGCGCAGAGCCGCTCTGCGATTTGTTTTGATTCGAGAATTCCCCACTTATGCAATTTGCATAATAAATATGAAGCGGTAAGCGACCATGCTTCCTGCGCGGATGACTCAAGGGCATTTTTAATAAAAATAAAAACCCAGTCGAAATCTGATGCTGAAAGCACTTTCTCACAATTGGAAATGGATTTAAATCCAGGAAGTTCATAGGGTCTCAGTTTATTGCCTGCAAAGGGAAAATTATAAATCTGCCCTGTAATGAATGCGTTCCTCATTATTGAAACGACTTCAGGACAGTGATTAACATTAGTAATCCTCTCGAGTTGATCAACAAATACGATCGATTTAGCCATAGCTATAGCCTCCAAATTGTTGTTGGCTAAAAACCAGGAGCAATAATCGTTAACAGAGGGGTTGGCCATCGAAACGTATGGCTCACTATCAATGTATACAGTTCTGATTACGGTTTCTTGTAGACGCTTTAATGCCTTATCAAAAGTATTTATTGAGTAGTCAGTTTGAGACTCGAGAGACAGTCTTTCCTCATATGCAACATGCAACGAGGAAAGGGGGACGGAATTGTCTCCTAGTGAAAATAGCTGGTAAGCAAGAATGCGTTCCGGCTTTTCTAGTCGTTCTTCAAATTCGTTTTGCCAAACATCGTTGGGATGATCCAACTTGTCCTTTATCGCGTCGGGATATTTAGAGGGAGCTATATTCTTCCAAAATTCGTCCCTGCAACAAAACTCAATGATACGTGGGTTAAAGTTGCTATGCTTACAAATGTTAATGCATTTCATATGACGCGGATAGATCGATTGAGATCGCTCCCTCAACGAATCGACATATTCAACGGGGACTTTTTCAAAAGAATGATTCGCTAGCATAATCCTTGCTTTATCGAGTAAAGACATCTCTGAGGTATCAATTACTACAATGCCGGCACGCATACCATCGATAAATTTTTTAAAAGGGTCATCGATTCTTTTTGCCTCATTTAAGATTGAAATTCGAGAGTTGAGTACTGTGTAACAGTTTTTCAATTTTGATGTATATCGAAGGAGGGTGACCAGCTCCCTCATCTTGGACGAGTCGATATCGAGGCAGCGTTGACCGAGGAAATCATCAAGAACGAATAACGTATTTTTGCAATTATCCTCAATTGCATTCTTTATCCTGTCAATGTTGTTGCAAGAAGAGTAGATGATTTTAAAGTCTGCTTTAATGAGCTGAAGAGCGATCATTTGAGTGAGAACGCTTTTCCCGGTACCAGGATCTCCCACAATAAGCAAAGTAGAGTTTTGTCTCAGCGATTGAATCGCCTTATCAAAAACGCTCGTCTGCGTATAAAGCCCTTCATGTTCATATATTTGGTTAAGAAAAACTTCTGTATCCACGTCTAAAGACCGATTTAGCATCAGATTAAGCACATTGGTTCCCGCTATCCAAAGCTTGAAATGACGCTTTAGGATTGGTTTGCATTCCTCGCGAGCGAGCATGTCATCCAATTTAATCCTGTCAATTACGATGCAGCAACTAACACCCAACGACTCGGCGGTATCGATCATCATATGTTGGATATTTTCAGTGACCCCTGCCGAGGTAACGATGACCAATTTGTCAGAAGGAACTTTGTTAAGTTTTTTAAGTTGTTTGACGAGGTTACCCACCAAGTCTTCCCACTGTTTGGGAGTGACGCGTCGCAACCAATGCTTTGCCTGCATTACAACACGGCTCTGCTGACATTTTTGATAATAAAAATCGGATGCATCGACTCCACCGTCAGCACCCGCAGTGTAGCAAGATAGCTTTACGCCGGTGACCATTTCTGTAACGTCACGCGCGAGAGTTTCAAACTCAAAACTATCCAAGGCGTTGTAATTGAAACCCATAGCAATACCATCCAGCACAAAGAGTGATCAATCTTCATTATGCGCAGATTATATAGTCAGATTCTCGGTAAGTTTATTAGCATGCCGAAGAGCGCTATCCCGTTATTCATTAATACGGCATGCGCGCCTTGTTGTAAACGATATCTGAGCCCATAACCTTTCTGATGTCTAAATTTTTGTATGCACGATCAATTTGACGGCGACGCTGACGGGATAGCTGATAACAGGGTTTATCTCCACTAATTGTTATCGAATGACCAAGACAGTCCCCGCCCCTAAGCATTAAGAGTGCATTATCTTTGCTGCCCCATTTGGCATCACCGCCAGCATAGTAATAGCCCAGCTCAAACTCATCATAATTGAATGACCATGCATTCTTAATCATATCAATGACGTCACTTAATCCGAGGAGACCCTCATCAGGAAACACCTTTTTGCCGCCATCCATTAATTCAAAAACCTCTTTAGATAGTCGGGCACTGTGCTTAAATCGAAGCTTTTCGAAGTATTGATTATCTTGAAGAGGAATGTGATGGTCGAGCCGAAGTCCATAGCCATGCTGCATATGACATCGCTGGAATACTTGAAAACCAATATGATCGATTGTGAAAGTTGATCGATCAAAATCCGGGCTCCAATGGCGAGAAAAGGTTGAAATATACTCAGCATTCCATCGGGGAATATGAAATAATACGCCGTACATACTTTGCGGATCCCTAGAAAAGTCGTTCTCGTTGAGCGGCCTCCACTGGTGCTTGGGTGCATCGTAGCAACACGTCGCAAAGAAAAGTGCTATGTCAAAATCATCCGTTAAATCGAGCATAGGCGTATCGAGACCATAGTGCTGGGCCAAAGGCTCTGGCATTAAATCTAAGTCATAAGCGGCAAGCCATCTCTGCATAGAGTCGAATTCAAGTAAAAAATCGGCAAAAGCCGCAATCCTGATATGACAACAAAGTTCATATCGATCCCTTTCCTCCTTGTTTTCAATAGAGTCCATTGTCCGATACATTGTGGGTAAGCTGGCGGGCCACATTCGGGACTCGCCTCTATAAAGATGTTGACGTTTTCCTTGAGAGATAACACGCCCATAATGAGTCGTTTCTACGGCACCGTCAATGGATGGAAATCTCGCCACCTCATCTAAAATCCAGTCTGAGAAACGTTCACCCCGTGCGGTTCTCGCTGCAATTTGCTTATTCCTTTTTTCATCCAGAAAGGATACTTCCCTGAATACGCAGAGCGTGTCTTCGTCGATGTCCAGCCATTCATTGCTATAGTCAGATCCGAGCCCTTTAATTACGCGATAGTAATTTGCATGCTCAATTAACTCATGAGCTTCTTTCAACATATTCATTGTGGGAACACGTTCCGAAACCAAACCCATGTTTCCTCCAGTAACAGATCGATTAGGCATTTGCTACAAATGAATCCTAAATCAGAACCACCCTTAAAAAGGGTGGTTTGCTCTTAGGGTATAACCCACGGGC
>CALEDY010000041.1 GCA_937949355.1 uncultured Collinsella sp.
TTCGGCTGGTCGCTTTTTTGTTGACCTCACATGGGGTCGAACCCGTCGGGGCGCGAAGCTGAGGAAATGCGTGAGCATTTACCAGCGCAGCGCGCAAGGCGCTTTAGCGCCGCAGCGGCCGCCTGCGCAGCAGGCTGACCCCCTGACGGCCCGCCCAAAGTAGCCCGGCATATTTACAAGTTGAGCCTGCCCTGTGGATCGGTGAAGCCGTCCGTACCCTCTTTGAGCTTTTTCTCGTCCGCCTTCACGCGGCGCTCGAGTTTCTTCGTGTCCTCAGCGGGCGGTAGATTCTCGGGGACAATTCCGCGGTCGATGAGGCTGCCGCGCACACTTGTGTTGTTCTCGAAGTGCTCTTGCTTGATCTGGTCCAGACCGTACAGGTCGTGTTCCTCGGCGTTGAAGGCCGTCATCGAGTTCGTGAGGTCTTTTGCTTTGATGAGAACATCGGCTAACCTGTCCGCTAGCGCCGCACTCTTGGGCACGCCGAGCTGCTGCTTCATTTCCGCTGTGCTTTTGCCGCCGAATAACGCCTCATCGCCCTTTGACTTGATGATTGCGAATCCTTTGGAGTCCACGCCGCGTTTAAACGCAATGCCCGAGAGCTGTTTCTCTGAATCGGATAGCGAGTGGCGAGCTTGAAGACGTTGAATCTCGGCGAAGCGTTGCTCTATGAGCTCCTGGCGGCGTGTCTGTACGGCAAAGTAAGCCTGGGCGAGTGCAATTTCCGGTTTGTTCGGGTCTCCGTTCTGGGCGATTAAATAGCATGCGTAGCGCGTTAGCTTGTAGTCCTTGACGGCCTTTTGCCCTATTCCGGTTGGGACTATTTTGCTGGTCTCAGCAAAATAGGAAACAACTGGCATTTCGTTGACTTCACACGATGCCATAGCCCTCTTTATCGCAGTCTCAAAATTTCGCCATTGGGTATATCCGAGGGGTTCCATTAAATCGCGTGCGAGCCAATACTCAACGCCGTCTTCCGTATGGGCGTAGCTATCAAGTTCGACGCGCCACTTCTCGATATCTCTACTGTCCATTTCTCTTCCTCTCTAGTCCGTTGTCTACACGGCTGTGCCCGCTCTATATTCAGAATAAGAATACGCGGTCGTGCGGACACGAATGGGCGCCGCGAGCGTATACGGGGCCCATAAATATCGAGAAGTTGTGCTCTGTTCTAGATGGGTACCAGCTTAGTCCGCTCGATAGTGCGATCCGAGGCTTTCGGTTCGCTTGCGCATGGCTTTGACCATCTCGGTTGCCAGCTTAATTTGCGATTGCAGTCGAGCAAGGGCCGCGATTTCGCTGTCTTGGGCATTTTGCATACTCAAGGTTTCGGATTCGGACTTCAGACCTTCAAGTTCCTGCAGTGCTGTGGATAGGCCCGTCTCGGTGCGGTTGATCATGCAGTAGGTACTCATTGTGTGCTTGAGGCTGCGTGCCAGTCGCTCTGCATCTGCCTTGGCGAGACCGCGCTGGGGGAGGGCGGCATCCGTCTTCAGGAGCGTCTCAGGGGCATCCTGCACCGCTGCTGCCGCCGATGCGCCTGCAATGCGCCCAAAGACGATACCGTTGGCGCTCGACAGACCTCCAATGCGATCGGCGCCGTGCATGCCGCCCGTGGCCTCACCGCAAGCGTAGAGGCCCTCAACACCCGTGAAACCCGTCTTGTCGATCTTGATACCGCCATTAGCGGCGTGGGCGTACATGGCTACACGCATCTCGTCCGCCGGCGCAATGCCGTGTTCGTCCTGAAGCCACGTGGCAAAGGTCTGCACAAACTCGGGAACATCCTCGCGGGGGAAATCGTAATGTAGTGCTAGACCCTCGGCGCCCGCTTGGTCGATGGCAAGGTCGATAGCGCGAGAGGCCAGGCGTGAAGTGAAGGGGCCATATCCGGAGCGCTGCTCAAGCAGATCGTCCAGCTTGTCGTCAGCAATATCGACAGGCTGATCGAACTTAACGTAGCGCCAGGTCTTTTCGTTGAAGACCAAGTTGTGCTTGGGCTCAATGAAGCCCGGCATCATCTGCATGAACTCTATATTAGTAAGGGAGGCGCCGTGCGCCAGGGCGATGGCCTGCGAGGAACTGAGCACATCGGACGACGTAAGGCTGCGTTCGAACAGCCCGCCCGTGCCGCCAGCGGCGATGATTGTTGCCTTGGCCTCAATGGATTCGAGGCACTCCTCGGCGCGGTCATAGAGCACGGCGCCAGTTATTCTGCCGCTTTCACCCTCGATAAGGTCGATAAGCTCATGGCGGGGGAGCAGACGAATGCCGAGCGACTCGATCTGGGCCGTACACGCGTCTTCAAGGGGCTTGCGGGTGAGGCCGCGCCACATACGCGTCTTATGGTCAAAACAGGGTATAAATTGCTTTTGCTGAGCGCTCTCGGCACTTTGCGGACGCTGGAGTTCAACACCTAGATCTTGCTCGAGCCGCTGAATCGCCTGAGGAATGCCGTGGACAAACGTCTGGACGAGCTCGGGGTCGGCTACACCGCCGCCAACGGTCTGGATGGTGTCGATGAGATCCTGTTCGTCTTCTGCGTCGACGGGCCCGATAAGGCCGAGGCCCCAGGTGCCCGGGAAGAAGCTCGATCCGCTCATGGTCTTGCCGGCGCTCGCCACGGTGACGGTTGCGCCCGCGCGCGCCGCCTCGATGCCAGCACAGAGGCCTGCAATGCCAGATCCAATTACCAGTACATCAGTCGATTCCATCGGATTCCTTTCTCGTCCGGCGCATTGTCGCACGAGTCCTCGCCAAAGGCACCGAAAAGATTCCGCTAATCGGTAAAGGGCAAATATGGCAGGTGGGCGTCGCGGATGCTTGGACGCTCCGCTTCATCCCCTCATTAAGTTGCGGTGAAATACGGACTGTTTTTGCTCGTATAAGGGCTAATCAGTCCGTATTTCACCGCAACTGATATATCGGCGTTAGCTATCTTTGGGAATAAAAAAGAGCCGCTATCCGGGTGGATAGCGGCTCCAAAGCTCAGCTATATGAGCATCGCGCGGGCGCGATTAGGCCTTGAGGGCCTCCTCGACGGCGACAGCGCAGGCGACGGTGGCACCGACCATGGGGTTGTTGCCCATACCGATGAGACCCATCATGTCGACGTGCGCAGGCACGGAGGAAGAACCGGCGAACTGGGCGTCGGAGTGCATACGGCCCATGGTGTCGGTCATGCCGTAAGAGGCAGGGCCGGCGCCCATGTTGTCCGGGTGCAGGGTACGGCCAGTGCCGCCACCAGAAGCGACGGAGAAGTACTTCTTGCCAGCCTCGATGCGCTCCTTCTTGTAGGTGCCAGCGACGGGGTGCTGGAAGCGCGTGGGGTTGGTGGAGTTACCGGTGATCGAGATATCGACGTTCTCGTGCCACATGATGGCAACGCCCTCGCGGACGTCGTCGGAGCCGTAGCAGTTAACGGCAGCGCGGGGACCATCGGAGTAGGGGATGGTCTCGACGACCTTGAGCTCGCCCGTGTAGTAGTCGAACTGGGTCTTCACGTAGGTGAAGCCGTTGATGCGGGCGATGATCTGAGCAGCGTCCTTGCCCAGACCGTTGAGGATGACGCGCAGCGGCTTCTTGCGAGCCTTGTTGGCGTTCAGAGCCAGGCCGATAGCGCCCTCAGCGGCAGCGAAGGACTCGTGGCCGGCCAGGAAGGCGAAGCACTCGGTGTCGTCGGAGAGCAACATAGCGCCCAGGTTGCCGTGGCCCAGACCGACCTTGCGGTCCTCGGCGACGGAGCCGGGAACGGTGAAGGCCTGGATGCCCTCGCCGATGATGGCGGCAGCCTCAGAAGCGGACTTGGCGCCACGCTTGACAGCGAGAGCGCAGCCGAGGGTGTAGGCCCACTCAGCGTTCTGGAAGGCGATGGACTGGGTGTTGTTGACGATCTCACGCGGGTTGAAGCCCTTGTCGGTGCAGATCTGCAGAGCTTCCTCGAGGGAGGCGATGCCGTTGTCGGCGAGGCACTTGTTGATCTTGTCAGCGCGGCGCTCGTAACCTTCGAACGTAACAGTCATTGTTATTTCCCTCCCTTTCTACTCGTGAACCGGGAACACGCTGGCGACGGAGTGAGTCTCCTCGTCGGTGCGCGGGTCGATGTACTTAGCAGCGTTCTCCCACTGACCATAGTGGCCCATAGCGCCAGCGATGGCCTCCTCGGGGGTCTTGCCGGCCTTGACGGCGTCGGTGAACTTGCCGAGGTTCAGGAACTCGAATGCGATAATCTCGTTCTTGTCGTTGAGAGCCATGCGGGTGACGTAGCCCTGGGCGAGCTCGAGGTAACGAGCGCCCTTGGCCTTGGTGCCGAACATGGTGCCGACCTGAGAGCGAAGGCCCTTGCCGAGGTCGTCGAGGGAGGCGCCCACGGGCAGGCCGCCCTCGGAGAACGCGGTCTGGCTGCGGCCGTAAACGATCTGCAGGAAGATCTCGCGCATAGCAACGTTGATGGCGTCGCAGACGAGGTCGGTGTTGAGGGCCTCGAGGATGGTCTTACCGGGAAGGATCTCGGAAGCCATGGCGGCAGAGTGGGTCATGCCCGAGCAGCCGATGGTCTCAACGAGGGCCTCCTCGATGATGCCGTCCTTGACGTTCAGCGTGAGCTTGCAGGCGCCCTGCTGAGGTGCGCACCAACCCACACCGTGCGTAAGACCGGAGATGTCGGAAATCTCCTTAGCCTGGACCCACTTGCCCTCCTCGGGGATGGGTGCGGGGCCGTGGTATGCACCCTTGGCAACGGGGCACATGTTCTCCACTTCCTGTGAGTACTGCATGCCTCTCCTCTCTATCGTGTTGGCGTCCCGTCTGGGGGTCGTGGCTGGCGATTGCCGGGCGACCCTTCGAAAGGGACATGACATGCAGCCCCTATAATACCGCGAAATGCACGGAATATTCGGCGAACGGCTCAGTTTTCGTAGCGAGAAGCGCGGAACTTTTAATTGAAGCGATTTAACTTGACCTTTTGCGGTCACGTACTTGTCTACAGAGGGTCAGTCCTGGGCAAGCTTTTGGCCAGCTTTTGGAAACGTTATGACGTTTGACCTGTCGCTCCGTTGCCGTTCGCCGTCTGTTTGATGCCTTTGGCCGTACTGGGGTGTCATTTTGCGTGGATGTTTTGATGGGGCGCTTCAATCGTGCTGTATTGGATGGTAAGCAGATCCTGCGCGAAGGGAGCGCCATGCAGCGCGTTTGGAGAACGGTTACCGGCTTTTACCATGTCTGTGCCCGCGGAACGGGCAAGCAGCTCATCTTTGAGGGCGACGATGACCGGTGGGAGTTTTTGGAGCTGATGCGCGACTGCTGCCGCGAGGCTGGGGTGACGGTCGTGGCGTGGTGCCTCATGGGCAATCACGTGCACCTGGTGCTTGCGGATTACGAGGACGCGATGAGCGCGGCGATGCACCGGCTGCTTTTGACCTACGCTCGTCGGTTCAACAAGCGCACCGGGCGCACGGGCCATCTGTTCCAGAACCGTTTTGACCGGCGCTCACTCGATACCGACCGGCATCTGATGGCGGCGATTCGCTATGTCCACGCCAATCCGCAGGAAGCGGGCATCGCCCTGATCGAGCGTTATCCGTGGAGCAGCTTTGCCGAGTATCTGCTGATGTATGACGGCGATGTAGCGAAGAGTTTTTCGGATCCGTCCACGGTGCTTGAGCTCTTTGGGCCTGCCGAAGGCTTCATCGCCTACTCGTTGGAGACGCCCGATGGCTCCGACCCGGTGATCCACGATATGGAAGAGACGGAGTGGGAGCGGCATGCGTTTGCTGACAAGATGGCAAAGCGCCTGGGCGTGCCGCTCAACGAGCTTAAGACCGTGGCGCCTTCGCGGCGAGACGGGATCATTTTCGCCCTGCACGATGGCGGCTACACGGTGCGCGAGATTGAGCGGTATACGGGGATTAGCAAGAGCACCGTCTCGCGTATCGTGTGTGCTTATGCGCGGGTGAAAGCACAGGCTGAGGATTCGGAATAGAAGTGAAAGAAAATGGCCGAACCGCCAATGTCAAGCGATTCGGCCAACGAAATTCTTAAGATTTGGGACAAACACTACTGATTATTTTGTCCCGTGAGCATGCCGTCGAGGGTGCGCCAGGCGAGCTCGGCGCACTTGACGCGGGCGGGCATGTGCGAGATGTCCTGGAGCTGGGCAGCCTCGTCCAGGTCTTCCAAGTCCTCCTCGGAGAGCTGCTCGCCGCGGATCATGGTCAGGAAGAGCTCGGCCAGGCGGCGGGCCTCCTCGACCGTCTCGCCGGTGATGAGGTCGGCCATGATATCGGCACTGGCCTGGCTGATGGCGCAGCCGTGACCGGTAAAGGCAGCCTCCTCGATCACACCGTTCTCGACGCGCAGCTGCAAGGTGAGCTCGTCGCCGCAGCTGGGGTTGATGCCGTCGTGCTCGTGCGTGGGAGCGTCCATCTCGTACTTGTAGTCGGGGTGCGAGTTATGCTCCATAAATGTGGTGGAGGTGTACAGATTACCCATTGAACGTGCTCCAAACGTGATGCAGGCCGGCGATGAACTTGTCGATATCGGCCTTGTCGTTGTAGAAGGCCACGCTGGCGCGGCAGCAGGCGAGGTTCTCGACGCCCAGCCAGGTGAGCAGCGGCTGCGCGCAATGGTGGCCGGCGCGGATGCACACACCGTCCATGTCCATGATGCTCGCGACGTCGTGCGGGTGGATGCCCTTGACGTTAAAGCTCACGACGCCGTGGTGGTTGTCCCAATAGATGGAACCGATGATCTGGACAAAGTCGAGCTGCATGAGCTCGCCCATCAGATAGTGGACGAGTGCCTGCTCGCGAGCCTGGATGTTCTCGTAGCCCACCGTGTTGACCAGGTAATCGAGAGCCGCACCCGTGGCGAAGATACCGGCGGCGTCTTGCGTGCCGGCCTCGAACTTTTCGGGGACGGGTGCCCAGACGGCGTCCTGCTCGGTGACCGAGTCGATCATCTCGCCGCCGGTGAGCATGGGAGGCATGGCGTTGAGCAGGTCCATCTTGCCCCACAGAACGCCGATGCCCATGGGGCCCATGGCCTTGTGCGCGCTAAACGCAAAGAAGTCGGCGCCCAGGTCGGCCACGTTAACCGGCATGTGCGGCAGCGACTGCGCGCCGTCGACGACCAGGTAACCGCCGTACTTGTGCACGAGCTTGCCGAGGTTCTTGACCGGGTTCTCGACGCCCAGCACGTTGGAGACCTGACCCACGGCAAGGATCTTGGTCTTGGGGCCCACCTTGGCAAGAACTTCCTCGGTGGTGAGCTGACCGGTCTTGGTGGGGTAGAGGTGGACGAGCTTGGCACCGGTCTCGCGGCAGACCTGCTGCCACGGAATCAGGTTGGAGTGATGCTCCATGATGGTGATGACGACCTCGTCGCCGGGCTCCAGCACCGTGGGCGCAAAGCTCTTGGCGACCAGGTTGAGCGACTCGCTCGTGTTGCGGGTGAAGACGACTTCGTTGGCCTGGGAGGCGCCGATGAGGTCGGCAATCTGCTGGCGGACCTTGGCGATGGCGTCGGTGGCCTCGACGGACAACGAGTACAGGCCGCGCAGCGGGTTGGCGTTCATGCGCTGGTAGAAGTCGCGCTCGGCGTCGAGTACGCAGGCGGGACGCTGTGCGGTGGCGGCGCTATCGAGGAAGGCGATCTCGGGGTGCTGCTGGAACAGCGGGAACTGGCCCTTGTAGGGGTTGGTCTCGATGTTCACGGTAGGCCAGCCGCGCGAAGCCTCGTCGCTGGCGTCGAGCTCCATGGGCTCGGGGGCGGTGCAGGTATCGCATTTAACGTGCTCGGTGTCGATCATGCGAGCTCCTCTTCAAAGTTATCGATCAGGTTGTTGCCCAGGCGGACGACGGCGGCGCGGGCGCGCTCGTCGGCAGCGGTAAGTGCTGCGTCCTCCAGCTTGGCGCGGATGAACAGATCCTCGGCGGCGTTTTGGTCAAGGCCGCGGCAGGCGAGGTAGAACAGCTGCTCGTCGCGGACATGGCCGATGGTGGCGCCGTGGTTGCCGGCGACGTCGTCCTCGTCACACAGGATGACGGGGACGGTCTTGTTGTCGACACCCTTGTTGGCGAGCAGCACTGTCTCGCGCTCGGTGCCGGTTGCGCCCTTGCAGCCATGTACGAGGTCGATGGTGCCGCGGTAGACCTTCTTGGACGTGCCGGTCAGCACGCCGTTGGCGTCGATTTCGCATTCGGTCTTGCGGCCGCGGTGGCGCAGCTCGTAGTTAAAGTCGCGCACCTGCTCGCGGGCGCCCAGGTAGTCGGTATCGATGGTGACCTTGGCGGTGTCGCCCAGCAAGTCGCCGGCAAGGCCGGTTGCGCTGGCGCCGGCACCCAGGACGGTGTGCTGCACGTTGACGCGCGCACCCTCGTCCAAAAACAGGCCGGTGTCGTCGAGTGCAATCCAGCTGTCGTCGAGCGTCTGCGTACAGGTCACGTTGACGGTGGCGTACTCGTGGGCGCACACGCGCAGCACGGAGGCCACGACGCCCTCGCCGGCAACGGGGGAGTCCAGGGCAATGTTCAGGTCGAGCGTTGCCTGCGGACGGGCGACGACGTCGATAGCGGCAATCGCTGCGGCTGCGTCGACACCACTCACGCGAATGGTGGCCGTTGCGTGCTTGTATGCGGGTACATCGATGACGATGCGCTTGGTGGCGTGGTCGGTCAGATAGGCGTAGGCGGCCTCGCCCATGCCGGTCTCGAAGGCCTCGGCGGGGGAGAACTCCTCCTCGAGCTTGATGGCACCGGCCTGGTAGACAGAGGTTGCAGGCACGTCGAGCTCGGTCTCGGGCGTGATGCGGGCGCGATCGGCGGCATCACCAGGGGCGGAGGCACGGCGCTCGGGGAAGCGCTCGGCCATGGCGTCCATGGCAGCGTCGAAGGCGTCGGCCGAGCCGGCAAACTGCCCGTCCAGGCCCTCGACCTCAACGGCCTCGGCAGGAGCGGTGGCAAGCTCGTCGGAAAGCTCGAGCTTGGTCTGGTTCATCTTGAGCCAGCCCCAGGTCGCAGCCGGCATCGCGTTGACCTGCTCAAGGGTGGTAGCAGCGGTGTTCGTGGTCTGTTTCATTATCCGATCGCTCCTTCCATCTCGAGCTTGATCAGGTTGTTCATCTCGACGGCGTACTCCAGCGGCAGCTCCTTGGAGACCGGGTTGGCAAAGCCGTTGACGATCATGGTGCGGGCCTCTTCCTCGGATATACCGCGGCTCATGAGGTAGAAGACCTTGTCGTCGCCGATGCGGCCGATGGTTGCCTCGTGCCCGATGTCGACGTTCTTGGCGCGGATATCCATGGCCGGGATGGTGTCGGAGCGGCTCTGGTCGTCGAGCATGAGCGACTGGCAGCTCACGGTTGCCTTGGAGCCCTCGGCCTTGGGCGTGGCCACGATGGAGCTGCGGAAGGTCTGGATGCCGCCGCTCTTGGAGATGCCCTTGGTCTCGACGGTCGCCGAGGTATCGGGCGCATTGAGCACGACTTTGCAGCCGGTGTCGAGGTTCTGGCCGGCGCCGGCAAAGGTGATGCCGGTAAAGCTCGAGCGGGCGCGGCGGCCGTTGAGCACGCTCATGGGGTAGAGATAGCCCACATGGCTGCCGAAGGAGCCGCTGATCCACTCGATGTCGCCGTCCTCGTCCACGCGCGCACGCTTGGTGTTGAGGTTGTACATGTTCTTGGACCAGTTCTCGATGGTCGAGTAGCGCAGGTGCGCGCGCTTGCCCACAAAGAGCTCAACGGCGCCGGCGTGGAGATTGGCCACGTTGTACTTGGGCGCGGAGCAACCCTCGATAAAGTGCAGGTCGGCATCGTCCTCGACGATGATGAGCGTGTGCTCAAACTGGCCGGCACCCTTGGCGTTGAGACGGAAGTAGCTCTGCAGGGGGAAGTCGAGCTTGGTGCCCTTGGGCACGTAGACAAACGAGCCGCCCGACCACACGGCGCCGTGCAGGGCCGCAAACTTGTGATCGGTGGGCGGGATGAGCGTCATGAACTTCTCGTGGATGAGCGGCTCCCACTGCGGGTCGTGCAGGGCCTCCTCGATGCCGGAGTAGACGATGCCCATCTTGGACGCCGTGTCCTGCATGTTGTGGTAGACCAGCTCGGAGTCGTACTGTGCACCGACGCCTGCCAGGTAGCTGCGCTCGGCCTCGGGAATGCCCAGGCGCTCAAAGGTGTTCTTGATGTCGTCGGGTACCGACTCCCAGTCGTGCTTTTGGTCGGTGTTGGGCTTGACGTAGGTGACGATGTTGTCCATGTCCAGGCCCTCGATGGAGGGGCCCCACGTCGGATCCGGGAAGCGATTGAAGATCTCGAGGGATTTGAGGCGCAGGTCGAGCATCCACTGCGGCTCGTCCTTCTTGGCGCTGATCTCGCACACGATGTCGGGCGTGATGCCGGCGTCGAGTCGCTCGAATCCCTCCTCGCCATAGGTAAAGTCGTAGAGGCTGCGGTCGATGTCCGCGACCTCGGTGCGGTTCTTGGTCATTGCGTCGCCCCTTTACGCCTGCTGCTCGGCAGCGGCGGCCTCGGCCTGGGCGCGCTGCTCGGCGGCCTCGCGCTCGAAGGTCTCAAAGCCGTTCTTGTCGATCCAGGGGATGAGCGAGGCATCGTCCTCGCGCACGATGTGGCCCTTGACCATAACGTGGACGCGGTCGACATCCAGGTGCTCCAGGATGCGCGTGTTGTGCGTGATGATGAGCATGGAACCGTCGCAGCTCTTGCGGTAGGCGTCCATGCCGTGGCTGACGGTGGAAAGCGCGTCGACATCCAGACCGGAGTCAGTCTCGTCCAAGATGGCGAGCTTGGGCTGCAGCAGCAGGAGCTGGAGCATCTCGACCTTTTTCTTCTCGCCGCCCGAGAAGCCCACGCCCAGCTCGCGGTTGAGGTAGGCGGTGTCCATGTTGAGCTCGGCCGCGAGCTCCTTCACGCGACGGCGGAACTCCTTGCCCTTCATCTCCAGGCCGGGGCGGCCGGCGATGCTGGCGCGCAGGAAGCTCGACAGCGGCACGCCCGGAATCTCAACCGGGGCCTGGAAGCTCAGGAACAGGCCGGCGCGCGAGCGCTTGTCGGTGGTGAGTTCGGTAATGTCCTGGCCGTCAAAGACGATGCGGCCGTCGTTGACGGTGTAGACGGGGTCGCCCATGACCAGGTGGCCGAGGGTGGACTTGCCGGCGCCGTTGGGGCCCATCAGCACGTGGGTCTCGCCGGCGGCGACGTTGAGGTTGACGTTGTGGAGGATGGTCTTCTCGTCCACGGAGGCGGTCAGACCCTCGATGGAAAGCAGCGGATTTGCGCTCATGCTGTCCCTCTCTGTATATGGTGTACTCATAGGTGTACTAAACCCTAGGAATCTTCTCGGAATAAAGTTACTATGGGTTCGGCGTTAGTCAAGGGAAAACCCGACTAATCCACTCGACTTTTCAGATTGTGGGACAAAATAACCAGGATTGCTTGTCCCGCGTGCGTAAGATTTGGAACAAATGCTCCTGGTTGTGTTGTCTCAGGAATGATAGGAGGGTAGGTATGCTCATTTCTTCTAAGGGCCGCTATGCCCTCCGACTGATGATCTATATCGCGGCGCTCGGTGATGCCGAGGGCAAGATCGCCCTGCGCGAGGTGGCCGACCGCGAGCATATTTCGCAAAAGTACTTGGAACAGCTGGTTCGTCCGCTTATGAAGGCGGGCCTGCTCAAGAGCGTGCGCGGCAAGGGCGGCGGCTACATGATGGCCAAGGACCCTGCCGAAGTGCGTGCCGGCGACATCCTGCGCGCCGTCGAGGGCAGCACGGCGCCGGTGGCGTGCGATGGCATTGACAACAGCTGCACCCGCAGTGACCTGTGCTCCACGGTCAAGTTCTGGCGCGGCCTGGACGACGTGATCGAAAAGTACGTCGACGGCGTGACGCTAGCCGACCTAGCCACCGTCCCCGAGATCAACTTCGACATTAAGCTGTAGGGGCTGCAAATGGGACGCATCGACAACGTGTACCAACAGATCGTTTCGTTTGCACGTGATTGCGGCACCGAAAAAGTTGTGCTATTTGGGTCTCGCGCTCGAGGCGACAATTTGCCTAAGAGTGATATCGATATTGCCGTAGCGGGCTGCCGGGATTTCAGGCGTTTCTCATATCTGATTGACGAGCATCTTGATACCCTTTTGGATGTAGACGCGGTCAATCTTGATGAGTCGTTGTCGCAGTCGTTACTCGACGAAATTGCCAGGGATGGTGTGGTCCTGTATGAAAAAATATGAGAACTTTGCCAGTGCCTTAGCGAATCTTGAGGATGCGCCTAATCAGGATCTCAACAACGATTTTGTTCAAAGCGGACTGATTAATAAGTTCAATCTCCAGTTTGAGTTGAGCTGGAAGCTCCTCAAGCGTCTACTCGAGTATGAGGGCGCTACGCTTGCTGCGTCGGGATCGCCTCGAGCAATTCTGAAGGAAGCCTATCGGTTCTACGACTTTATTGACGAGGCCGCTTGGCTGGATATGCTCAGGGACCGCAATACAAATGTTCACATTTATGACAATAAGCTGGCGCAGGATTTAATCCAGCGCATCCTGAACGTCTATATCCCTGCTTTTTGTCAGCTGAGAGACGGGTTGTTGGAGCGCTACGGTGAGCTTCTCTTGGCCCCTGACGACCAATTCGTCTAATTCCTTGAGATTTCGCGGAGGGTTGTTGCCGTTTGCCGAGTTGTTGTTGTGCAACAAGCGGTGAGCTGTAATACTGACTCTATCTTTGCAAACTGCACTTTAACTACACCAATGCAGGGAGGATTTTATGCAGCCCAAGCATTCCGCTATCGTTGCGGGCCTGACGTTGGCGCTCTCGTTTGGCACCGTTTCCGCGCCCACGGCCGCTGTTGCCGAGGAGCCCGCGCCGGGCGTTGCCTCGGATGCCACCAATATCGATAAGGGCCTTTACACCCAGCAGTCCTTCTCGGGCGTGCTGAGGTCGGTCCAGGGCGTTTCATTTGTCAATGTGACCCCCGAGATGAAGTACTTCACCAAATACGAGAGTCATGGCAACTATAACCAGGGCTTTTCGTATGGCGACGGCTATAACGCACTGGGTTATTACCAGTTCGATCGCCGTTGGTCGCTCATTCCGTTTATGAAGCAGGTCTACAACTACGATTCTGCTAAGTACGGCATGCTTAAAGACGCGATCGATCGCAGCAGTGAGATTTCTAACGCGAATAACCCCATGTATGCAAACGGCCAGCTTACCGAGCTGGGTCGTATTGCGCAGGATGCCTTCCTGGGCGCCTATAACACCGACCCGGCTGAGTTCTCGGCGCTGCAGGACGCCTATGCGTACAACTCGTACTATGCGGTGACCGAGTCGTGGCTCAAGAGTGCTTTGGGCATTGACATCTCCGGCCGTGCCGACTGCGTCAAGGGCATGGTGTGGAGCATTACCAACATGTGCGGCACCGGTGGCTGCCAGGACTTTTTCCGCTGGGCGAATCTTTCCAACAGCATGACTGATCGCGAGTTTGTGACGGCGCTCTCTAACAGCGTGGTCAATAACGTGGCGACCAAGTATGCAAGCCAGCCCCAGTACCACGAGGGCTGGAAGAACCGCTACCGCAACGAGCTCAAGGACTGTCTGGTCTATATCACCGAGGACGAGGCTGCTGCGGCAACGCCTGCAGAGCCTGAGCCGGAGCCCGCGCCGGCGCCCGGTCCGAGCATGGCGCCCGCTGCTCCCGCCGCACCGACGCCTGGTACCGATGACGATGCGGGCGACGATAACGATAAGGATGCGCCCTCGACTGATGCGGGCAGCGATGATGCCGGTAACGGCGTGGCTGCGTCTGGTGGCACTGCTTCTGGCGATTCGTCGACTTCTGGCTCTGATGGCGCTGCGGGCGGTGCGGATTCTGGCTCTAGCGATGCGGGCGCTTCCAACGGTACTGGCGACTCCTCTGCCGATGTTGGGTCCTCTAACGGTTCCGGCTCTGATTCCCCCGAGGGCGGCTCGAGCGAGGGTTCCGATGCGGACAATTCCTCTACGGAAAATAAGCCTTCTGCCGGCGAGCAGCTTGGCTCCATGTTGGGATCGTCTTTGATGGCGGGCATTAACGGCGGTTCTTCTTCTGATGGCGCTTCTGATCAGGGTTCCGGCTCCAATGCCGACGGTGCTTCGGATGCTTCCGCCGATGCTGGCACAAAGCAGTCCGATGCCGATGCTCAGAAGACCGTGGACAAGGGCGGCACCACGACCACCACGACGACTACCACCACGACCAAGTCCTCGGGCGGCAACATGCCCGAGACGGGCGACTTGATCGTGATGGCAAGCCTTGCCAGCGCGAGCTTGGCCACGCTGGGTGCTACATCTATCGTGAGCGGTAAGCATAAGCTCGACCAGCAGAACAAGGCTGCTGGTGAGGACGGTTCTGAGGAGTAGATTCTCGGTTGCCGAATACCTAAAGAGTCGGGACGGGGTCCAGTGCGGTTGCATCGGGCCCCGTATTTGTTGTGCAAGGATTTGTTATGCCCCCTTGGGGTCCATATTGCCACCGTTGCCCGAAACGCTTGTGCGATGGATATATAACGTGCAAACCGGTCATTACAATTGACGTCATGCTGCGTTTTAGGGAGAAGATACGGTGTCTGAACAGGCGAATTATAGTTGCTCTGCCGGCTTTGGTACGCGTCTAATCGGTCGTGCCGATGATATGGTTTTGCCGATTGGCATGCATGACTTTACCGAGGCTGCCCGCCGATGTTTGTTGGTCGACAAGACCATGTTTATTGCCGATGTGTTGGATTGCGATGCGTCCGTTGTGGTGTGCTGTCGGCCCGAGGGTTTTGGCAAGAGCATGAACCTGTCGATGCTCAAGGCTTTTCTGGAGCGACCCGCGGTCGGCCGCGTTGACCGGAGTTTGTTTGCCGATGCCCAGATTTGGGATGCGGATGGCGGGCGCTATCGGGGTGAGTATGCGTGCTATCCGGTGGTATCGCTAGACTTTTCTGGCGCTGCGGGGCGCGGTGTCGCTGTTGCCGGCGTTGTGCGTGACGCTCTTTCGAGCGAGTGTGTCCGCCTGCTGCCGTTCCTAGAGGCTCCGGATTTACCTCGAGACAAGGTACGCCGCATTGAGCGCGTGGCGCGCGGCGTCGCGAACGAGGATGAGGTCGACTCGGTGCTTGGCGTGCTGATTGAGCTGCTGGAGATGGCTTGCGATGAGCAGGTTGTATTGCTCGTTGATGGGTACGATGCGGCATGGTTGAGCCGTGCTGGCATAAGGGGCACTCGCGATGACGATTCGGCGGAGCTGTTCGATCGTGTGCTGTTCGACGCCATTGCCGCTGCGGGTGAATCGTTGCGGCTGGCGTGCTTGATGGGGGAGCGTCCCGGTCCTGCTGAGGCGGCGCTTGCTTTGCGCGGCTGTTCGTATTGCTCGGCCACCCCGCTCTCGACGTGGTGCGATCGGTGGTTCGGCTTTTCGGATGCCGAGGTCGAGGCCCTGCTGAGCCATGCTGGGCGCGAGGAATACCTGGACGATGCGCGTGAATGGCTCGAGGGATATCGGTTTGGCGGGGCGTATTGCTCGAGTCCGGCGCGTGTGATTGGCTTTCTGAACCGGGGCTGCACGCCACCCGTGCGCGCCGACCTGTATGGGTACGCCGATTGCCTGAGCAAGGTGGTTGGTGATTGGAATCTCGACCGGCTTTCGGCCTTGTTCGATTTGCTCGAGGCTCATGGGGGTGTGGAGGTGCCGCTTTGTTTGAGTGCTGCGGGGTCAAATGGCGCTTGTGACGATGATGTTTGGACGGCGTTGTACCTGTCTGGCTTCCTGACGACGGATGTGACCGAGGAGCTGGAGAACGATGCTCGCCTTCGCGCTCTGCGCCTGCCCAATAACGAGCTTCGCCAGGCATTGCGCCTGGTGATTATTGAATGGTTTGAGTGCGCCGCCGAGGATGTGCGGGACGTCGATGCGTTTCGCGATGGGCTATACCGCGGTGACGAGGGCGCGGTCAGGCAGGCGCTGGGCCGTATCCTGGGCGATGCGGGAATCGGTGCGACTGTGGAAGAATCGCCGCTGCCATATCACCTGCTCTTGCAGGGCCTCTGCTTTGGCTTACCGGGCTATACCAATCCAGCTTCGAGGCGAAAGCGTGGCGCGGATCGCTGGGATATCCAGATATTCCCCACGGGCGCTGTGTTTGACGTGGCAGACACGATAGGCATGCTCGACGAGCGCCCGCTGATAACAATCAACTCGATGTACGACCCCGGCGTGGACGAGCTGGGTTTGGAGCTGCTAGCCGTCCAGGCGCTGCTCGACATAGAGCGCGACGGCATCGATGAGATTCGCGTGCCGCGACCAGGCGTCGGCCGCATGCGCTGGGGCTTCGGGTTTGATGGGCGGCATGTGTCCGCGGTGTGCCAGCGGCTATAGGGAGGACGATTCGTATAAGCAGTTTTTTAGCGGTTAATACCGCTGTGCTAGGATTAAACAGTTCCGATTTGCGTTCACGAAGGGGTTTAAGTGCCGAGCAGTTTGCATTCTGATGAGCGTTTAGAGGTCTCTGTTATTGTCCCGTGTTTTAATACGGCGCAGTATCTCGACCAGTGCCTGAAGAGCATCGAGGCCGATGATCTCGCATCGCTTGAGGTCATTGTCCTTAATGACGGCTCGACCGACAATTCGTTGGAAATCATGAGGCATCACGAGAGACTGGATTCTCGCATTCGCGTTATCGACAAGGCGAATCAGGGCTATGGAGCAACGGTTAACCGAGGTATCGAGGAATCTCGCGGCGTATACATTGCTATCGTTGAGCCCGATGATTATCTTAAGCCCGGTATGTACACAAGTCTGATGGGCCTTGCTCGCACGTATGGAGAACCTGACATCGTAAAGTCGGCCTATTGGCGTGTCTGTATGCCTGGTACTCCGCAGGAGAACGTGTGCCACTGCGCCTATTACAAACGCATCAATAAGAAGGTCCAGCCGTTTACGTTGCGGGATAATCCTCGCTTAATCCAGCACCATCCATCCATTTGGAGCGCAATGTACAAGCGTTCGTTTTTGGACGAGTTTGGAATTCGCTTTAAAGAGGTCCCCGGCGCTGGATGGGTGGACAATCCCTTTTTGATCCAAACGCTCGCTCAGGCGCGCTCGATTGTGTATACCGATGACTCGTTTTATTGCTATCGCGAGGACCTCCCGACGTCGTCTTCGGCCAAAAAGGCGAGCGATCTTCCTATTGTTCGTTGGAACGATATGGCAGACATCGTTGACGAGCTTGATATTGCCGATAGGGGCATCCTTGAGTCTTTCTATACCATCGGTTTTAGGTATGTTGGCGGGCTCGTTGAACAGGGAGCCTTTGATGATCCAGCACTCAAGGCTCGCTGTGCGGCATTGTTTAAGCGCATGAATCCCGAAATCGTTTCGGGCATGTCGCACATCAGCGGTGCATTTAAGCAAACATATTCTCAGCTCACCGGCGTAGCGGTGGCCGCCAATAAAGCGGCATATGTTGCCTATCTTGCTTCGGAGTTCGTTTATTCGTTGCGCACTAATGGTTTTGGATTTGCGTTCTCGCGTATCGGATTGTTCGGCAATCGCCGAGCCGCCGAAAAAGGGGAGCGCCGCGATAAGACCAGTGCCTAACGAAGCTTTGAGAGTGGATTATTGATATGACAGACAAGAAGCGAATTGCCATCTATACGCAAGATGCCAAGCTTGGCAATGAGGTCAAGGGCGCAACGCGCTATGTCTATCTTGCAACGCTGCTGCACGAACATGGCTATGATGTCGATTTTATTACCTCGGGATTTCAGCATTGGGAAAAACGTCAACGCGACGTTGAGCACTTTGATGCCGGGACCGACGCCTATACAATTCGGTTTATTGAGGAGCCTTTTTACCCCAAGAATATGTGTCCCCAGCGTATCTGGGCGCATCATGTTGTTGCCAAGCGAGTGTCAGTGTATTTCGACGAGCACCATGACTACGATTTGATTTACTGTCAAATCCCACCCAATGATGTTGCCAGGGAAATTGGTAAAGCCGCTCAAAAGTTTAATATTCCGTTTGTGGTCGATGTTAATGACCTTTGGCCCGAGGCTTTTCGTGTGGCGCTCGACATTCCTGTTCTTTCCGATATCCTGTTCTCGCCGTTTTATCGACAGGCTAAGGCTGTCTATCAGATGGCAGATGCCGTGGTGGGAACTTCGGATGAGTACCGAGAGCGCGGTTTGCGCGATGCCCGTTCTGACATTCCGAGCGAAACCGTTTATGTTGGAAATCAGCTTTGCGAGTTTGATGCCGGCGTTGCTGCGAATGCTTCGCAGATTGATAAGCCTGCTGGTGATATTTGGGTTTCTTATGCCGGTACGTTAAGCGCGTGCTATGACCTGGAGACGTTGGTTAATGCCATGGCGTTGGTACAGAAATCTCATCCCGAAGCTAAGCTTCAAATTTTGGGCGATGGCTCGGAACGTGAGAATCTTAAGGCCGCAGCGCAATCTTGCGGTGCTTCTGTGACCTTCCACGGCTATTTGCCGTATGACCAAATGGCTGCTTGGCTGTCCAAGAGCGATATTACGATCAACTCGCTGGTGGAGAAGGCCGCTCAGAGCATCGTGACCAAGATTGGTGACTATCTTGCCGCCGGAAAACCCATGGTGAATACGTCGTGCAGCAAGGAGTTTAGGGCAAAAGTTGAGGCCGATGGGTTTGGCGTAAACGTTAAACCCGGAGATGCCGAAGGTATGGCTAGGGTTCTTGTTGACCTTATTGAAGATTCGTCTCGCCGGGCGCAGATGGGGGAGAAGGCGCGAGCCATCGCAGAAGAGCAGTTTGATCGTCCGCACTCGTATCTCAAGACGGTGCGGTTGATTGAGGGGCTTATTGGCTAGGACTTCCGGAGGGACATAATGTTTGAGCCACGAAATATCTTGGTAACCGGCGGCTGTGGGTTTTGTGGCTCTGCATTTGTTCGCTACGTGGTGAGCAATATCCCGGATGTTCAGATAACAGTGCTGGATAAACTTACCTATGCCGCGAATCCTGACAGCATCGCTGGGTTTCCTGAGGACAGAGTGAAGCTTGTTGTTGGCGACATCTGTGACTCGGACCTCCTTAATCAAGTTGTTCCTGGACACGATGCGATCGTGCATTACGCTGCCGAGTCTCACAACGACAATTCGATTGCCGACCCTGAGCCTTTTGTAAAAACGAACATTGACGGTACATATCGGCTTCTCGAAGCCGCACGTACGTTCAATGTGAGGTTCCATTACATTTCGACTGACGAGGTGTTCGGAGACCTTGCACTCGATGACCCGCGTAAGTTCACCGAGGAGTCCCCTTATCGGCCGAGTAGTCCGTATTCCAGTTCCAAGGCGGCCTCCGACATGCTTGTGAGGGCCTGGATTCGTACTTATGGCCTACGTGCAACGATTTCAAATTGCTGTAATAACTACGGTCCGCACCAGCATCCCGAGAAGTTTATCCCGCATTCGATTGCATGCATTAAACATGGTGAACGCCCTAAGTTGTATGGCGACGGTCTTAATGTGCGCGATTGGATTCATGTTGAGGATCACGCCCGCGCCGTTTGGTCTATTTTGACTAAAGGGACGGTTGGGGAGACGTATCTCATTGGTGCAAATTGTGAGCGCAGCAACCTTGAGGTTCTAACAGCCATTCTTAAGGCAATGGGTCAGAGTGAGGGCTTCATTGACTGGGTGAAGGATCGTCCGGGACATGATCGACGTTACGCTATAGATGCGAGCAAGCTTCGGCGCGAACTCGAGTGGGCGCCAATTCACGATGATTTTGCAGCAGAGCTTTCACGACTATGCCGCGAAACGCCTCTTTAGTCTGATTGACCTTTCGGGGTCTAGCCGTTGCTGTTCACGAATCTCTTGACGACGAGGAATCCTTCTTAGCATAAAGTGTAATTAACTTCGCGAGAGGGGACGGTTATGGGCAATCGGAAAGCCTTATTAGTTTCATTGTTTAGCGCGCTTCTGCTGGGAATTTGTCTTGTTCCTGCGTTCGCTGAAGACGCTGCGATTTCTAATCAAAATGAAAACCCTTCTATAGCTGCGGAACAGCCGGACGTGTCTGATGGTGTATCCAGCGCCGATTTGGTCAAAGATGAGGAATCCGATGCGATGACGTCGGGTTCGGCTGGCGCTACTACGCCGGAGAAGTTCAAGTCTGTCTATGATCTCGCCTCTGAACACGTCGACGATCTTGCGGACGGCCTGTACACACTTGGTTCTTCGGTTAACAGCAAGTTTGTGCTGGATGTTCCTAGTGGCACGGCAAATGCCGGTAAAAAGCTGCAGCTGTACGGAGTCAACAATACAGACGCCCAGGTTTGGCGCGTGACTCATGACCAATATGGCTTCGCTGTTATTGCCTCTGTCAAGGGTTGCACGCTCGATGTTTCGGGCGGAAGTGCCAGTAATGGAAATCCTATTCAGCTCTGGTCTGATAACGGAACCCTTGCGCAGCGTTGGATTGCAATTAAAGAAAATGACGGCAGCTATACGTTGATTTCGGCGCTCGATCAGTCTTTTGCCATTGATGTGGCGGGAGGGGCTGCCTCAAATGGCTCTGCCGTTCAGCTGTATAAGGCAAATGGAACAGCCGCTCAGCGCTGGGTGCTAGCGCCAGCAAAGACTGCACAGCAACAACTCGACGAAAGGGCCGCTGTACATCGCAATGACCTTTCCGACGGAACGTACGCCATCTTGGCCTCGAACGATTCGTTTGCACTTAAGGCGGTCGGTGGGTCTCTGTCATTTAACAAGTTTGGCTATTCCGGCATTCAAACGTTCGATATCTCAACAACGGAGGACGGTTATCGCACCATTGCAATATGCGGAGCCTCCTCGGTCCTAGATGTGGCCGGCGGCAACGATGCCAATGGCACGAGGCTGCAGCCTTACTCCGCCAATGGGACAAAGGCTCAGAAGTGGATTATTGAGAAAGACGGCGAGCGCTACCGTATTGTGTCGGCTTTGAATGGGCAAAAAGTTGCCGACGTCCCTGGTGGATCAATTGTTTCTGATGCGGGGCTCCAACTCTATAGTGCAAATGGAACGGCAGCTCAATCTTTCTACTTTGTTGATCCGAAGGCTGTTCGGGTGGAAATCGATAAGCTCGCTTCCGAGAACCGAGGGGTCATTGAGGACGGCGATTACGCTATTGTCGCGGGGCCTATATCCTCGCGTATGGTTCTTGATGTTGCCGGCGGCTCGAAAGATAGCGGGGCGAATGTTCAGCTCTACCAATCGAATGCGACCTCTGCACAGCGGTGGACTGTTACGCATGACGACGGCGGTTACCTGACTATTACAAACGTGAAATCGGGAAAGGTGCTCGATGTTTCCGCTGGTGCTGTTTCTCCAGGGGCCAACGTTCAGCAATATTCGGCTTGCGGTGATGCGAACTATGCTCAGAAATGGATTGCGATTCCAAATGGTGACGGCAGCGTTCGGCTTGTTTCTGCCGTTTGGCAACAACGCGCACTCGATGTTGCCGGCGGAACCCTGAAATCTCAAACGAATGTTCAGCTCTATACCTCGAATGGAACGGCTGCGCAGTGTTTCACCTTTATTGCGGCAACTCCCGAGTCGGTTGGCCCCTGCGAGGACATTTTGAAAGATACGGGCTGGTGCGTGATCTCGCCGTCTTCTAATAGCGCCATCGCACTAGACGTTGCCGGCGGCTCATTAAAGAACGGTGGCAACGTTCAGACATATTCCTGCAACGGCACACTGTCTCAGCTTTTTAAGCCCGAGTATCACGATGGTTATTATGTCCTGCGTAATGCTGGTTCCGGCAAGGTGCTTGATGTTGCGGCTGGCGATGTTGTGCCAGGTACGAACATCCAGCAGTGGGATGAATATCCCAATGACAATCAGCTGTTTAGTGTGGTTGGCAATGAAGATGGAAGCTATACATTCATCAATAAGGGCACGGGGCTTACGCTTGCTGTATCCGGCTCCAATGTTGTTGCTACTACGCCAGGGGACTCTGTCCAGACATCGTTTGTTTTGACCGAGCAAGAAGATTTGCTGAATGAGGGTATTTACGAGATATATCCGTCTGCAAATTCCTCCTATGTACTTGATGTTGCGGGGGGATCTGCAGACACTGGCACCAATGTCCAGCTTTATGCATCCAATGGTTCTTTCGCTCAAAAATGGCTGCTTAAAAAGGTGGATGGAGCCAAGAACACCTATACGATTGAATCCGTTTGTTCATCCAACAGGCTTGCTGTTTCGGGATTCAATGTTTGCACGGCGGCATCGGCGGATACGAAGGCACAGCAGTGGACGGTTCGAATTGACAAAACCGGCATTGAGTTCGTTTCTGTGGAAAATCAAAACCTATCGCTCGATGTGAAGGGCGGCAATTTCGCTTCGTCTTCCAATGTCCAAGTCTATACTTCAAACGATTCTGCAGCTCAGAGGTTCCGCCTTCGTTCGACTTCGGCGGATGTCGCAAACGGCACGTATTTCATTCGAATGGCGTCTCGTGCAAACTCGGTCTTAGATGTTTACGGTGGATCGTCCGCTGACGGTGCGAATGTGCAGATTTGGCAAAATAACGACACGGGTGCTCAGAAATGGAATTTCTCACGCAACGGTGATGGCTCTTACTCAATCGTCAACGCCGCCAGCGGCAAAGCTCTTGATGTAAAAAATGCCGCTGCCTCTTCTGGGGCAAATATCCAACAATGGTCCAGAAACGGCAGTGCTGCCCAGCGTTGGTATATCGAGTACGTAACCGGTGGCTTTAGATTGTCTTCCGCCCTTAACACGGCATTTGTTATTGATGTCTCTGGAGGAAATGCGGCAAACGGTACGAATGTTGCGCTATATGCGAGCAATGATTCAAAGGCGCAGCGGTTTACGTTCAAGGCAACTACGTATGTTCAGCCCTTGCCTGCGGATCAACAGGCAATGTATAACCGTGCGCAGTGGTACAACAGCAACACGGAGTGGTTGATCTTGACTGACACCGTCGGGTGCCGTACGGGTATTTTTAGGGGCTCTCGTGGCAACTGGAAATTATGGTCTTTCTGGCAGTGCGCTCCTGGCAAAAATGAGTCGCCGACCGTGCTGGGCGAGTATTCCGTCTATGGAAAGGGACTTTCGTTTGGGCATGGATATACCTGCTGGTATTACACGCAGTTCTACGGTGACTATTTGTTCCACACGCAGCCTTGCTATACGGGGACGTTTAACGTGATGGACCCCACTATGGGACAACGTGCGTCCGCGGGATGCATCAGGCTTACGACCGACCATGCCAAATGGATTTACGACAATATTCCCTATGGAACGAAGGTCGTTAATTACTAAGCTCAAAGGCGGCTCGCTTACGGCGGCCGCCTTTTTTGCGCAAAGATTTGCATGATGCGCTGGACCGCGATTAAATTACCAAACGCATAGCAGTTCCACTGCATAACGATTCATAGGATTTTAGATGGTCAAATGATGCATCGTTTGTGGTGGCAAGTGCTGTGTCGTTGGTGTTGGCGAGGCTGTCTGGGGGATGTCATGCGTCATAAAAAGCACGTTTGCATTACATTGCAAACAGGGTTTTTGTTGGGCCTACTTCTAATATTGCCCGTCGTTCTTAAATCGGGTTCGACCGCCTTTGCCGAAGTCTCTCCGGCTGCTCCTTCCGCGGAAGAGGCTGTGAAAACTGAAGATGGGAATGATTCTTTTCAGGATTCGTCTTTGGGCGGTTCTACTCAGGACGACATCGTGAGCGATGACGAGGCGGGTATCGAGTCTGAATCTTCTGCCGAGGCAGCTGATCTGTCTGTCCACTCGACCCTCGATACGGGCTCCTATTTCTTAACCTCGACTTTGTCGGGGCATCGCGTGCTCGACGTCGCCGGTGGATCGGTGGCCGACGGCGTGGCTATACAGCTGTATGGAAGAAATGAGACGGCTGCTCAGCAGTTTATTCTTGAAGACCTTGGCGATGCCCGGTACGCCTTTAAGAACGTTAAATCGGGGCTGTATCTTTGCTATCCCAATGATGTTTCTTGTTTCTCGGACCATCCGCGTCTTACGCAGTGCGCTGGCGATGGCGATGCTTGGGGCTTTGCGTGGCATGCTCGACAGGTTGGTAATGGATTCATCTTTTCGCCTGTTATCGATGATGATTATGCGATCGACATCGCCGGTGCAAATGATGCCGATGGCACTCAAATTCGTCTATATCAAGCCAATGAGTCTGTGGCTCAGATTTTTACGCTTGAAAAACCTAAGGCAACCATCATTGCCGAGCTCGCGGCTACTCATGCCTCAGATCTTGCTGACGGTACCTATCTCATTCGTTCGGCAAAGAGTCGTTGGCAGACGCTTGATGTTGCCGGCGGATCCAAGTCTTCGGGTGCGAATGTTCAAATATATGCGCTCAATGCCTCGTCTGCGCAAACATGGACCGTCTCCCATGACTCGGACGGTTTCGTAACGCTTACCTGCAAGGGCTCTGGGCTTGTTCTCGACGTATCTGGCGGAAGCGCTCAGTCTGGAACGAATGTCCAGCAGTACGCATCTAATGGTTCTGCCGCACAAAAGTGGATTGCAGTGAAGGACGGCGATTCAATTAAGCTTATCTCTGCCCTTGACCCCTCAATTTGTCTTGATATCGCCGGGGGAAACACAGCTAACGGGACGAACGTGCGCACTTGGTCCGATAACGGCACGAGTGCCCAGCGCTGGTCATTTTATGATCTAAACGCCCAGCGTGAAGAACTGGACATGTTGGCGCAACAGAATGCCGGCAATATCGCTGACGGGCGTTATATTCTGGCTCTTGGCGTTGGCAAGACCAAGGTACTGGACGTAAGCGGTGGATCTAAAGACAACGGCGGCAATGTTCAGTCCTATGCTTCGAATATGACGTCGGCACAACAGTGGGTAATTTCTCATGATGAGTCTGGCTATTTGATTATCAGAAACGTCTCTTCGGGTAGGGTGCTCGACATTGCTGGCGGGTCTTGTTCGTTGGGGGCTAATGTTCAACAGTATTCATTCAACGGGTCGCGTGCCCAGCGTTGGATTGCCGTTCCCTCGGCGTCGGCGGGGCTATTCCGGCTGCAGTCGGCACTTATGTCTGACATTGTTCTAGATGTTGCGGGCGGCTCATCCTCAAATGGCGCCAACATCCAAACCTATGCGAACAATGGAACTCCCGCTCAAAACGTTCGTTTTGTTTCGACTGCACCAGACGTAGCGCCGTGCAGTGATCTTGGCTTGGACGGCTGGTTTACCATTTCACTGGCGACTGATTCATCGCATGTATTTGACATTGCTGGTGGCTCCTCTTCCAATGGAGCTAATGTCCAGACCTACGCCGCTAATGGTACGTTTGCGCAGGACTTTAAGTTTGTGTATGAGGGTGGATACTACCGGATTGTGAGTGCCCAGTCTGGTAAGGCGCTTGATGTTGATGGCGGCAATTTGTGCCCTGGAACCAATGTTCACCAATGGAATATCGGCAGCAATAATGCAAATCAATTGTTTTCCATTGTGTGCAACGATGATGGTTCGTATACGGCGACCAATAAAGCGACCGGATTGGTTTTGACCGTTGGAAGTTCTAACGTATTCGGAGATGCCCCGTCTGATTCCGGTTCGCAAGGTTTTGCGTTTACAAAAGTCACCTCGCTTTTGCCCGAGGGTTTCTTTACCATATCGAGTTCCGCCTCTTCTTCTGCTGTTCTCGACGTTGCGGGCGGCTCAGTTGGTGACGGCGTCAACGTTCAGCTATATGGAAGCAACAAGTCGCTTGCTCAGAAGTGGAAAATCACAAAGGTTGCCGATCGGGATAACACCTATACCATTGAGAGTTTGGTATCTGGCAAGGTTTTAACAGCGGATGAGGACGGTAACGTTTGCGTTCGTTCTCTAACTAATGATGATTTTCAGTTATGGACCGCTCAGATTAATAACGGCTGTGCTGTCCTTACCAACGTGGCAACGGGAAAGGTGCTTGATGCTGCAGGGGGCTCAACAAGCAACGGAACTAATATTGGGACGTATGCCTCTAATGGTACCGCAGCGCAGTCTTTTAGATTGTCTGCCTGCTCGTTAGTTGATTCGGGCACTTATACCATTGTCGTCGCCTCTGATCGTTCTAAAGCGTTGGATGTGGCGGGCGGCTTGCGTTCCAATGGCGCTAATGTACAGCTTTGGTCTTCCAACGGTTCTGGCGCTCAAAAATGGAACGTTAGCGCCAATTCTGACGGAACTGTTTCGATTCAGAACTGTCGAAGCAAGAAGTACCTTGATGTGCTTAATGCCCAGGGCGTTTCGGGTACCAACGTTCAGCAATGGCAAGGAAATGGAAGCTCTGCGCAACGTTGGCGCGTTGACTACGTGGGTGGGGGCTCCTTCGTCATCCGCTCCGTACTCAACGAGACCCTTGTTTTGGATGTGAGCGGGGGAGCTTTTAGCGACGGTGCCAATATTCAGATTTATAACTCCAATAATTCTGGTGCCCAGGGGTTCACTTTTGTTCATACAAGTTATACGCCCGGGGCGGTAGATCTGGCTGTCCCCGTTTACAATCAGTACTCCGCCGGACTGCCCAATGGTTGCGAATCGGCTGCCCTGACCAATGTTCTCAATTACTACGGTTTTGGTGTTGGACCTTGCGAGATGGCCGATCGCTGGATCCCTCGTAGCTCTTGGGATTTTGTTTGGTGCTTCTGGGGCGATCCCCATAGCTATTCCAACGGTAACGAGATCTGCGCTCCTGGACTCAATAAGGCCGCTAACAATTTCTTAGCGAGCCGGGGGAGTAGCTTGCGTTCGTACGACGTTTCGGGAACATCTTTGTATGACCTTTGTAAATACTTGGATGATGGCTACCCGGTCATTATTTGGACCACTGTCCATCAGGGCAACGTGGGTAACATTTATGCCCGACAGGGAGGTTATTTTGCCTGCGTTAACTCACATACGGTGGTTTTGAAGGGCTATGACCCTCAAACAAACAAAGTCATGATCTCCGATACCATCGATGGCTATACCACCTACGATCGAGATTGGATTGCTTGGGTTTACCAGCAACGAGGTGCGCAAGCGGTTGTTATTAAGTAGCCAATGGCTACGTTGTCATGGCTTGTATCAACTATTATAGATTCAGTGTTAATTTGGATCGGGGGTTTGATATGAGCTGCAGTCGTAAAACCCGTGGCCTTGCTGCTATTTCGGTAGTGGCTTTGGCTGCGGGTCTTTTAATTTCCTCCGTTGGCGTGTCTCCGTTATTTGCGGATGAGGCGTCCACGAACGGTTGCGATTTTAACCGGGTTATCGATTCTGATGCTGCTAATGGTGGCGATGGCGGCTCCGCTCCGGACGGTTTGTCTGCCTTGTCCAACGAGGGGCAATCTGAAGACTCGTCGGCGCCTACTGCCGAATCGACTGATACGGCATCTCAAGATGCTGGGAGCATTGAGGACTTAGCCGTTAAAAGCAAAGGGACACTTTCTGATGGCGTGACTTATGTTTTTGCCAGCGGTAATACTTCGCGTAAGGTTTGGGACGTTGCCGGAGGATCTTCCTCAAATGGTGCCAATGTCCAGATATACAGTTCGAATATGACTAAAGCTCAGCGTTGGTTGGTGCGTGAGGATGCAGATGGCTTTTTAACTTTTGAAAATGTCGGCTCTGGCTTGGTGCTTGATGTCTCGGGCGGTAAAGCTGAGTCGGGTCGTAATGTTCAGCAGTATGTGGCTAACGGTACGCGTGCGCAAAAGTGGATTGCCGTTAAGGGTGTCAATGGGGGCCTGACGATACATTCCGCCCTCGACTATGATTACGTGCTTGATGTCGCTGGCGGTAGTTCTGCTAACGGCGCAAATGTGCAACTTTATAAGGGTAATCAGACCGCTGCGCAGGTGTTTTATGCGTTTGACTCCAATCCTGTCGTTGACTCCATGGGCCAAAATGTTGCCGACGGTGTTTATTGTTTTGAATCTGCCGGTTTGGCACTCGACGTAAAGGGCGCTTCTGCTGAATCCGGTGCCGCTCTTCAGCCATATAAGAAGAACGACACCGTGGCGCAGGCTTTCCGTCTTACATATGACAACGCATCCGGTTATTACACGATTGCTTCGCTTGTTTCGGGCAAGTTAGCAGACGCCGATTACGGTAGTGTCGTACCCAGCGGCGCTGCCCATCTCTATGGATCCCTTGATGATGCTGGCTCCTATACGAAGAATCGCTTTTGGGTCCTCGTGCCTTCCGGTGTAGGCTTTGCCATTAAAAACGCCGCTAATGGGTTATACCTTTCATTTGAAAGCGGCGTTGCCGTTACCTCGACTGAAGCCGTCACCTGGACTTTGACCCAGACCAACAGTTTTACCTGGACGCAAACGGATGTCGATGCGTTCGCCGCTGCGCAGGGGCTACAGGTCGAAGACGGCACCTATGCTCTCTGCATGGAGCCATCACCGCGGAGTGTCGTTGACGTCTCTGGCGGCTCTGCGGCAAACGGTGCCAATATCCAAATCTATGCTTCTAATAACACTGCCGCCCAACGCTGGGTTATCAAAAATATTCTTGGCTCGGATGGGCAACCTACTGGTTATGTAACGATTGCTCATGCGGGGACCTCTATGGCCCTTGATGTTTCCGGCGGAAGTAAAAAGTCCGGCACCAACGTTCAGCAATATGCCACGAACGGCTCTGCCGCGCAGCGATGGATTCCTGTTAAGCAGGCAAATGGGTCCTTCGTATTCTATTCCGGTCTTGGACGCAATCTTGTTTTAGACGTAAGCGGCGGTAGCGTCTCTAACGGTGCCAATGTTCAGATTTGGTCGGCAAATGGTTCTGTAGCGCAGCGCTTTATTGCCATCAACGCAAATCCTCATGTTGAGGCGGGAGCCCAAACGGTTGCGGATGGCATGTACCAGATTAATTCCGTTTCGGATCCTTTAAAATGCCTTGACGTGGCGGGGGGCTCCGCCTCTAATGGCGCTCGCGTTCAAACGTATTCTGCAAATGGCACACTAGCACAGTGCTTCAAGCTTTCATATGACCCTGCTACAGGTTTTTACTCGATTCGCCCTGCGAGGACTGGCAAGGGACTTGATCTTGATAGCGGCGATATTATTCCTGGCGCAAAAGTTCAGCAGTGGGATTTCCCCGGGATTGGATTAAATCAGCAGTGGCGTATCGAATCGGACGGAGATGCCTATTTAATCCGATCCGTTGCGAGTAATTTGGTGCTGGAGCGAAAGTCCGACGGATCCGTAACGACTGCTGTTGAAAACGGTGACGCTTCGCAGCATTGGACCTTTGAATCCTTTACCGTGTCGCTCAGAGAGGGCTGCTACTCAATTTATTCAAACTCGGCAGGTAAATACGTCGATGTCTCTGGTGGCTCTTATGCAGAGGGCGCTCCGCTGCAGGTTTATGCGGGGAACGGGACTTTGGCTCAGAAGTTCTGGGTTCGTGCCGACGAGCAGGGATACTATTCGTTCCAGTGCGTCAATTCTGCCAAGTACCTCTCGGCGCGCGAATCTGACGGCGCTGTTCTTCAGATTTCGGATAAGGATTCCGATGAGGTCAAGTGGTCGCTTGATGTCTGTTTTGGCAATGGCATCGAGTTAAAGAACAAAAAGACCGGTAAAGTCTTGACTGCCCCGGGATCTGGCGGCTCCATTGTTTGCACCGATAAGAGAGGTTCGGCAGCGCAAGGGTGGACAATCACATCTGTCTCTCTGATTTCTGATGGATTCTATGAGTTCGCTCCCATGCATGCGACTGGGCAACGTCTTGATGTGGCTGGTGGCTCTCGCTCGAATGGTGCAAACGTCCAAATATATGCTTCCAACGGCACGTTAAGTCAGCGCTTGTGGGTCCGCAGCATCGGCGGCGGCTGGTATTCGCTTACAGCTTGCTGCTCAGCTTACCCTCTTGACGTCCTTAACTGTTCCAATGCGGATGGGGCCAACGTTCAGCAGTGGCAATGGAATGGGTCGAATGCGCAAAAGTGGCGCTTCGAAATGGGGGAGAGCGGAATCAAGATTATCTCCGCCTGTGGCAATAAGGTTCTTGATGTAAGTGGTGCGGCTACCGCGAATGGATCCAATGTCCAGCTGTGGTCTTATAACGGGTCCAACGCTCAGAGCTGGCGAGCTATTTCTGCAGAGCGTCCTGCAAAGATCGGATATCAGAACCCCGCGAACTATCCGCAGGTCAGCAGCTTGACGGTTAAACTTCCGAGTTATTGCACCGGTGAGTTTACCTATGTGACGCCGTCTCGCATTGCAATCGATGCCACGCGAGGCGATTGTGTTAATGCCTTTATCCAGCGTGCCTATGAGTATGTGGGTACGCGTTATATTGAGCCGTATTCTACAGCCCCTGGCGGTGCCGTCGATTGCTCGGGCTTTGTATTGCAATGCCTTTACGCTACGGGTATGGACATGGGAATCTATAACCCCTATAACCATCGCTGGCTTGCGTGGCAAACCTACAACTCTATGAATTGGTATAACAACGGTACGTTTATGCCAGTGAGCGTTGGCAGCATGCAACGTGGTGACGTCATCTACTACCGCGGCCATATTGCCATTTATTTGGGCGGTGGGCGCATGATTGACTCTTGGCCAAATCAGGGCGTCGGTGTTCACGGCGTCTACGAGCGCGGCAACCCTATAGGTGCTGCTCGCCCGTTTGTTTAAACCTATTCCGTTAATCGAGGTTATATGTCTGCGACACGTTTTGGTCTTATTGCCACGATGGCAATCGAGCTAATTTAAAAGTTGGTATGATTGTCGCTGTCCCGTCCTGCTCTAATACGTGGGCAGGTTCCATTTGGGGGCATATTGCCATATATATTGGGGATAGCAAAGTAATTGAGAACATCGGGCGAATGAATGTCCGTGGACTCGACGACTGGGTCAACTATTATGGAACAATGTATACGCCGCCTTGGGGCTGGTACCGCAATATCGCCCTTTGCTCGTCTGGATTTAGGTTGATGGATATGCGCAAGAAAACTTGTCTTGCATCGTCGCTACTGGTTGCCCTTGGTCTGCTCTGCAGCCTGGGGGCAACTCCTGTTTTTGCCGATGATGCTACGCTTCCTGTTGATGCCTCTCTGGAGGAACGTCTTGCCTATGGTGAGGCACATCCCGATGATGATTTGGGCACCTATACCGCCGGTAGCTCGATGGAAGGAGAGCCGCTTGCTGCGGCGCTCGACGCTCGTTCGGCTAACGGATCTCCCTATTGGGGCGGCACTAACGCCTCTAAGACGTTCTATAACGGATATGACGAGGTCTTTGCCTCTCCTGCCCTTAAGGTTATTGACGTCTCGGAATGGCAGGGGACGATTGACTGGAACAAGGTTAAAAACTCTGGCGTCGATGCCGTTATCTTGCGTTTCGCGCATTCAACGAGCCATTTCGATAAACAGTTTGAGCGCAACTTGAGCGAAGTGCGCCGTCTGGGCATTCCATTTGGCTTGTATATCTTTAGTACTGCCCAGAATTCGAATGATGCTACAAGTGAAGCTTACTTTACCCAGCAAATCGTGAGCAAATACGGTCTGTATGATCTGTCACTGCCGATTTTCTATGATCTCGAGACGTTCTACGACAGCAACGGAAATGTAATATCGCCCAATAGCGCTTCGGCATACGAGGGCATCGTGAATGCGTATTTTAATACGCTGTCTGGTTTTGGCATTAATAACGTGTCCATTTATTCCGGCCGCTGGTATACGGATACCTATCTAAAGGCCGCAAGCGTGCGTCCTCGTGTGTCCTGGATTGCGGAATATGGCCCCAAACTCAAGACTTCGTTTAGCTGTACTGGCCAGTATGGATGCTGTCTCTTATACACATCTGACGCT
>CALEDY010000042.1 GCA_937949355.1 uncultured Collinsella sp.
CGCCTGCACTGTCCGAGGCCGCTACAGTAAAGCTTGCGGCTCCGTCGGTGGCAAGCGTGTAGTTCTGCGCCGCGTCGCCCAACAGGCCTTTCGCACGCACCCAATACGTCCCCGCGGCAAATGCCTCATCCTCGGCCATTGCCGTGCCCGGAGCGCCGTTTGCATCGTGCATAAACTCGAGCTGGGCGGTGCAGGCATCGCCTTCGAGCTTGCCCTCGAGCGGCGCCGCGATCTTTGCGCGCACGTCCTCGCCGGCCTTAAGGCCCTCGAGCCCTTCAAAGTGGGGCGTCAGTGCGCGCGGGTCGATATCGATGGGCACGGAACCCTGCAGTTCCGTAACGGTCTCGTTGCCCAGGGCGTCGACATCCACGTATTCGATAGCAAACGTGTTGCCCGAAGCCGCCACGTTGAGTACGTTACTGCTGTCGACAAGGCGGAAACGACCCTCGCCAACGGTCTTTCCATCCTGGAGTGAGGCATCGCTCAACGAGTCGCCGTATGTCATGCGTATACGGGTCGGGAGGTAGTACGAAACGGTCTGCTTGTGCTTCGCATCGTAATTGCGCTGGTAGATGCTTCGGGCCAGTGCCGCATCAACAAAGTCGGACGCAATGATGCCAATGTGCTTGAGGCAGTCCTCCTTTGTGCTCTCATTTCCGGTGCTGTTTATATACTGGCTCTTGTATAGATGCTCGTTGACCACTCGTGCTGCGGTAAAAGGATTGCTTCCTTGCTTGTAGTTCGTGCAGCTGGTGTAGTTGATACACCAGCTGTGCTCCAGGACCTTTACCTTGGCCCCGTCATTGTCCTCGACGTCCACCATGATGCGGGCGAGCTTGGTTGTCTCCTGCAGCGCCATATCGACCCAGCCGATTTTGTCGGTTCCTGTGCATTCGTAATGGTCCTGGGCGTATACCTTGGTGCAATAGGGCTCTTCGTCACCCGTTTTCCCCACGGCTTCAAAGCCCCGCTCGTCTCGAACGAGACACATAGAGGTGCTGTCGGTGTGTGCTGCGATTTTGTCGTCCCATTGGGTGAGGTCGAGGCCCCATGTGTGGCTGCTTACGCTGTTGCCGGCGAGCCCAAACCGACGCAGCAGGACGATCTTTCCGCGCACCTCGCCCAGCGTGGGGATGCGGCTCGATGTGTAGAACAGGTCGGGGTTCTCATCAAAAACCTTGCCCAAGGCCGCCGTGAGGCTTTCGTTGGTAGCCTCGTCATTGCCTCGCGACACAAGCATGATGAGCGCTTCTGTCGGGTTTTCGCTCAAAAACGTATTGAAGTACCCGATGACATCGGAGAGATGCATAAAGTTCCCGTCTTTTTTGAGCAGGTAACAAGCTCCATGGTCGATGCCGGGGTTCTCACCCTTTCCGAGTCGAATATCAAAATAGCGAACGCCTTCGAGCAGCTGCGTGGGGATGTAATCCTGCTGGCATTTTGCTTGGGAGGATTGGGGTTCGGTGTCGTTGTCCACGCTGCAGGTGCCCGAATCGTGCGTGCCCGGGATGCTCAGCTCGTCGAGGAACTTGCTGTTGTCGACGTATTTCATCCAACATGGCCCGTCGGCGTAGCTGCTATACCTGATCCAGTCGATACTGCTAACCGTGGTATTGGTCTCGCCCTTGCCGTAACCGACAAGCTCGAGCTCCCACGGAATGCTCTTTCTCTTGTGGCAGATCTTGTTGTTGTCCTGGTCTTTGCCGTCCTTTTCTATTGCCAGGTAATTAATATCCTTTTTCTCGTTTGTGCGATCTCGGATGACATAGGTTCCGTTTGACTGAGGTTCGAACGCAAAAGCGCGGCTGGGCTTGTTGTCATACTCGCCGCTCCATACGTGGATGACCTTTCCATCTTTGTCCGAGTCGCCATCGACCGACCAAATGCTGTAGCCTGTCTTTTTATGCTCTTCGAAATTGAGTAAGGTGCGGATGGCATACCAGTTTGTGCCGTCCGCATCGGTCAGTACATTCTCAAGGATGAGCTTGTTGGACGTGCCGTCATTAAACAGGTGACAGACGTTGCCGATAACGTTGCCGTCTTCATTGACGCTTGCGGTGCGAAAATAGCCCGCGGGCCGAAGGCGAATGACGAAATTATGGAGGCTCTTCGACGGTGTGGGTGCGTCTTCTGCAAATGCCGCTCGCACGGGAAGGCCCAATCCCGCGGTTTCGGGCAGGCTTGCAAATGGCGACAATGCTGCGAGTCCTAGGCCCAACGTGAATGCTCGACGGCTGATGGCGTGGTGTTCGGTCATAACTCCTCCGTTCGCAGGGTGCGGATATGCGCTCGTTTTGGTCACTATACTGCCCGGATGTCCAAAGGCATCGGCTCAATTGTCTGCGCGGCGCTATAAATCGGCGGGCGGACGCACTGGGGTGCTTGTCGTTTTCGTACTGTTGCCACATTGGGGCGGTTCCGGCGTCCGACATCCTGCGTTCGTCGGCTACCGGCATAAGAAAGGGGAGGGTCGGATTACCGGCCCTCCCTAGGTACGAAGCTCTGGGGTACCGTCGCTTGTTTACACTGCGTCCGTATTTCCCGTTGCGCTCGCCAGTCGTTTAGCGCTTGATCTCGATGTCGTCGAGCTTAACGTCCATGGCCTCGGTCTTGGCCTCGGCGATATCGTCGGCAAACTCAAGGGACTTCATCATGGTCTCGACGGCGTCCTTGTGCTCTTCGACGTTGTCGATACGCACGTACACGCTGCCGCCGTCAACGTCGGTGAAGTACTCGGTCGTCACGCCGCCGGAGTGCGTGAAGTAGGCGCTGCGCCAGGTCTTGCCGTTGTACTTGACGGGGTCGCTCTCGGTCCATCCAGAGTTGGCCTTCCACTTGGCCTCGTAGTCGAACAGCTCGTCAGCGTTCTTGTCGGGGTCGAAGACGGGGATGAAGCGGTCGCTGGCGTGCTCACTCTCGGTGAACTTAAACTGGGCCCTGTCGGCGGTATCGCCGGCGACGTCGGTGATCTCGACGCCCTCGGGGACCTCGACCTTAAACCAAATGAAGTCGGTCCTCATATCCACGGCTGGCTTTTCTGCTCCGCCGCCACCGCCACTGCCGGCAGCGCCGCCGCTGCCACCGCAGCCCGCCAGGGCAACTGCGGCAAAGAGACTCAAGCAGAGGGTGAGAATCGCAAAGGCCTTCTTTTTCATGGTCGTGTCCTCCTCGATCTGTAACCGCCCATGGATTACCCGCCTTTACTGTACGCGCGAGCGGCTCGCTCGGGTGGGCCATGTGTCCCATTCTGAGGGCCGGATTTGCGCCGACAAGTGGCAATATGTGCGGACGCAAAAGAGGGGAGGGCCGATGTCGTCGGCCCTCCCCGGGTTGGGCGCCCGTTGTTTTAATGGGGCGCATGTGCGCGGGTGCGCGTAGGCGCGTGCGGGTGTCCCGTTACTTGATCTCGATGCTCGAAATCTCGACTTCGCGTGCCTCGGAAACTGCCTCTTCCATGTCATCGGGGAACTCGATGGAGTTGAGGAGCGCCTCGGCTTCTTTCTTGTGCTGGTCGAAGTTCGAGATGAGGACGTAGACGCTTCCCGGCTCAACGTCGGTAAAAAGCATGGTTGAGATGCCGCTGTTGTCCTCGTATGTTCCGACGAGCCACGTCCTGCCGTTATACTCGACGGACCCGCCATCCTTCCACTGGAACGTATCTCCCTTCTTTTCCGTCTGGTCGGCGTGGGATTCCTCGGCCGTCAGCGCTTTTTTCCAAACGGGGATAAAGCGATCGGCCGAGGCGTTCTCATCTTCGGGGAAGGTGAGCTGGACCCTGTCGGCATTCTTGCCGGCAGAGTCGCTTACGCCGACGCCCTCGGGCATCTTGACCTTAAACCAGATGAAGTCGGTCTTCTTGGCGACGGGGGCCTTTTCCTTGCTCTCGCTCTTGGGGGCGCTGCCGCTGCCCGATGCGCTCCCGCCGCAGCCGACAAGGGCAAACGCGGCAAAGAGGGCGATGCAAAGGGAAAGGATTGATAGGGTCTTTTTCTTCATGATGGCGTCCTCCTTGTCTGTCGGTGACATCACGGCGCCGCATGTTGTTGGGGTACTGATTGCGCTGGCGGCGGATGTCTCTGTGTACTGTGCGGCTTATGCCTCCGTTCATCGCTTGTGGCCGTTGCGCGGCCGTGCCCCAACGGGTTCCTTACTTATAGATATGCCCCAGCTTGTGCTGCCCGGGAGTCTCGAAAGGTGGGCCATGTGTCCCATGTTTGCATGTGCGGGCTTGCCGCAAGGTGGGCCTGGCGCTGGGCAAGCGTGCGGCTTGGTTGATGCTCCCAATGTTGCGCAACAGCGATGCCGGCTTAAGGTTTTAGACTTGGCTGTGACAAAAGCTAAACCACGAAAGGTCGAACGATGTTTTGTCAAAAATGCGGACAGCAAGTGCCTTATGGATCGACGTTTTGTACGCACTGTGGGGCTTCGCTGGCAGGCGGTTCCATACCGACGCCTACGGGCGCTGGTCCTTCCTCTGCTCCGGGCCTGACCCGGTCGATGCCACCGGTCGCGCCCGTGCCTCAAAAGCCTAAGAGCAAAGCTCCGATTGTCATCGCGGTGGCGTGTGCCGCCGTGGTACTCCTTGGGGGTGGCACGGTGTTTGCGCTCACGATGCTTAACGGGCCCAAGAGCTCTGACACGCAAATCTCGGTGATCGATACCGGGTCTTCGGACGAGAAAGATTCTTCTGCCAAGAAGAAGAGCAACAAGTCCAAGGCCAAGGAATCCTCGTCGTCCGATGACGAGGCCGTTCCCGAGGACGAGTCGGCATACTACGGTTCGGGCGATTCGGACGACTACCTAACCGACGTGTATACGTACACGAACGACATGCATCCTTATAGCATGTCGATTCCCAATCGCTTTGAGATGGAAGATACTCCCAGCGGCAGTGGCGCCAGGTATGAGGATCCGGAGACGGGTTTTGTGATCAACCTGTTTGGCTACGTCAACATTAACGAAGAAACCGCACACGAGATGTTCGTCGACGCGGACACCTCGGGCAAGGCCGACCTCTATACCGCAGAGGGCGACAACTGGTACGTGGTCTCGTGGCGCGAGGGCGACACGATCATTTACAAAAAGACGATCGTCACGGATTCGACGATTGCCACGGCGCATTTGGAGTACTCGACTGCAAACCGCGACATGGGGTCGAAGGTTATCGATACGCTGTTGCCGACGTTCCAGGTGGACTAGGCGCCCGTACCTATAGCCGGCAATCGGAAACACCGATAGCCAGAGCTCCTGACAGCCTTTGTCTTATGGGCTAGACTGGCTTGGACAAGATCGATGAATGGGACAACCGCTTCCTGGCGTCGTTGTCCCATTTTTTATTATGCGTGCGGCCCGTGGTGGCCGGCGCGGTGGGCAGAGGTGTTTCGATGAGTCAAGAGATGATGGACAAAACCTGCCGAGGGTTTGCCGAGGCGCTTGCCGCGCGCGAGCCGGTTCCCGGCGGCGGTAGTGCGAGCGCCTTTGTGGGCGCGCTGGGAGCCTCGCTTTGCGGGATGGTCGCTCGCTATGGGGCGACCAATCCCGCGCTTTACGATCGCGCAGACGATCTGGCGCACGCGTTTGCCCAGGCAGACGAGCTGTCTCGGGAGCTTGTCGACTTGGTTGCCGAGGATGTTCGAGCCTACGGGCAGGTATCGGCAGCGTACGGTATTTCGCGCGAGGATCCGGCTCGACCGGCTGCGATTCAAGATGCGTTGCATGTGGCAGCCATGCCGCCGTACCGCATTATGGACGCCTGCGGGCGCGCGCTGGCGCTGCTCGAGGACATGGCGGACAAGGGCTCGCGCCAGTTGCTGTCCGATGTGGCGTGCGGTGCCGTGTTTTGCCGCGCGGCCATGCAGGGCGCGAGCCTGACGCTCTTTGCCAACACCACGTCTATGAAAGACCGGGCGCGCGCTGAGGAGCTCGAGGCTGCGTGCGATGAGCTGCTGGATACGTGGCTACCGCGCGCCGATGCGCTGGCGCGCCGCGCCGCTGACGCCGCAAGGAAGAGGGGATAGCCATGGCAGAGCTGCTTAAGGGTGCTCCCGTTGCCCGTGCTTTGACCGAGGAACTCGCTGCTCGCTGCGCCGCCCTGCGCGAACAGGGCATCGTTCCGACGCTGGCCATTGTCCGTGTAGGCGAGCGCGAGGACGACCTATCCTACGAGCGCGGCGCACTCAAACGCTGCGAAAAGGTGGGCATCGAAGCTCGTCGCGTGTTGCTGCCTGCCGACGTCTCGCAGGATGAGCTGCTGGCGGCTATTAAGAACATCAATGCCGACCCTGTTGTTCATGGCTGCCTGATGTTTCGTCCGTTGCCCGCTGGGCTTGGCGAGGATGCAGTTGCCGCGGCACTCGATCCCGCCAAGGATGTTGACTCTATGACGCCGGCCTCGCTGCTTACCACGCTTTCGGGGCGAGGCGAGGGCTTTGCTCCTTGCACAGCCGAGGCCGTGCTGGCGTTGCTGGACCATTACGGCGTTGAGCTGGATGGGGCCAAGGTCGCAGTCGTTGGTCGGTCACTGGTGATTGGCCGTCCCGTTGCTGCCATGCTTACGGCTCGCAATGCCACAGTGACGACGTGCCATACGCATACGCGCGACTTGGCTGCCGAGTGCCGTGCGGCTGATATTGTGGTTGCGGCCGTTGGACGTGCGCGCACTATTGGCGCGGATGCGGTCCGCGCGGGCCAGACGGTCATCGATGTGGGCATTAACTGGGACGAGGCGGCCGGCAAGTTGGTGGGCGACGTCGATTTTGATGCCGCGGAGCCGGTTGTTGACGCCATCACCCCCGTGCCGGGCGGCGTGGGCGCCGTGACGACGGCGATTCTCGCCAAGCACGTGATCGAGGCGGCTGAACGCGCGGCAAAATAGGCGTTTTCGGGCTGTTTATGGGGTTGGTTCTATACCCCGTGTGCAAAAAATGCCAAATATGAGTACTGTTGCCTTGTTGGTTACATATTTTTGAGACCGATTTAACTCCCTAATGATATTAAATATCGTTAGGGAGTCTCTTTTATTGGACCTATGGGGAACTACTTCGCTTGACTTTTGGACAAGTGGGGATTTTTGGCGTCCAAGACAGCGGGATTTGCTGTTACTAAATTGGTGACAGTACTCATATTTGGCATTTTTTGCACACAGGGGGTGCCGGGGCCGCGGTTTCGCCCTTTTTGCGCCGAAGCGATACACTGTTGCCGTTTGATTTCTTCGCTCAAGGAGGATGCGCATGCCGTGTACAACGATTTTGGTCGGTAAGAACGCGAGCTATGACGGGTCGACGCTGGTCGCCCGCAACGAGGATTCGTCCAACGGAGTATTTGAGCCCAAGCGCATGCGCGTGGTGCATCCTGACGAGCAGCCCCGCGTCTACACAAGCGTCTTGAGCCACCTGACGATCGAGCTGCCCGATAACCCCATGCGTTACACAAGCGTCCCCGACGTTATCCCGGGCCACGGCATCTGGGCTGAGGCCGGATTCAACGAGCTTAACATGGGCATATCCGCAACCGAGACGCTTACCACCAACGAGCGCGTCCGCGGCGCCGATCCGCTCGTCGACTACGTGCCCGCCAAGGGCAACGAGGGTGAGGACGGCTACGTTCCGGCGCAGCCCGGCGGCCTGGGCGAGGAGGACATGGTGACCCTGGTGCTGCCGTACGCCAAGTCCGCCCGCGACGGCGTGCGTGTCCTGGGCGATCTGCTCGAGCGCTACGGCACTTATGAGAACAACGGCATCGCCTTTAGCGACGTGGACGAGATCTGGTGGCTCGAGACCGTCGGCGGCCACCACTGGATTGCCAAGCGCGTGCCCGATGACGCCTATGTGACCATGCCCAACCAGCTGGGCATCGACAACTTTGACCTGGACGATGCCGAGGGCGCCCAGGCCGACCACATGTGCTCTGCCGACCTGCGTACCTGGATGGCCGAGTGGCACCTGGACCTGACGCTGGGCGTCGAGAGCGACGGCCCGGCCGCGGTCTTTAACCCGCGCGAGGCCTTTGGCTCGCACAGCGACAGCGACCACGTCTACAACACGCCGCGCGCGTGGTACATGCAGCGCTGCCTCAACCCCAGCGACGTGTGGGACGGCCCCGAGGCAGACTATACGCCCGAGAGCGACGATATCCCCTGGAGCCGCGTGCCCGAGCGCAAGGTGACCATCGAGGATATTAAGTACGTGCTCTCGAGCCACTACCAGGGCACGGAGTACGACTGCTACGGCAGCAAGGGCACGCCTGCCACGCGCGGCGCCTATCGTCCCATCGGCATCAACCGCAACAGCCAACTCGCCGTGCTGCAGCTGCGCCCCTATGCGCAGCCGGCATATCGCGCCGTGCAGTGGATGGCCTTTGGTTCCAACTCGTTTAACGCGCTGGTCCCGCTGTACGCCAACGTCGAGACCATGCCCGAGTACTACGCCGACACCCAGGCACGCGTGACCTCCGAGAACTTCTACTGGGCCAACCGCCTGATCGGCGCCCTGGCCGACGTGCGCTTCCATGAGTGCGGCCGCGCGGTGGAGGATTACCAGGAGAAGGTCGGCGGCATGGGCCACAAGCAGATCCACGACGTCGACGCCGCCGTGGCGGTGCTGCCCGAGGCCGAGGTACCCGCCGAGCTCGCGCGCGCCAACGAGGCCTTTGCCGAGCGTGTGCGCGCGGAGACCGATGCCCTGTTGGGCAAAGTTCTCTACACCACCAGCTGCGCCATGAAGAACTCCTTCGCGATGAACGACAACGTGAGGTAAAACGTTTTTGTGTCGAACGTTCAATCTTGGGTACAAGAAGGCCAATGCAGTTGTTCATGATTGGAGCCAACCATGGTTATGAAATTCGATCAGCTTGTTAACGGCGCCATCAATGTGGGCTTTGGCGCCGCTGCCGTTGCCGTCGAGGGCGGCAAGAAGGTCCTCGACGACCTCAACACCAAGGGTGAGCAGGTTCGCAAGGACGCTGGCACCCCCGATATCGCCCGCAGCGTGTCCGACATGTTCGAGCAGGCCGGCGGCACCATCTCCGACCTCACCGAGCGCTTGGGTATGCAGGGCGAGACCGCGGCCCAGCGCGTGCTCGACGAGCTCATCCTGGCCCGCGTCCGCGTCATGACTGCCCCCGAGCGTACGGCCTTCTTGGCCCACGTGCGCGACATCGTCGATTCGGTCGAGGACAACGTGACCTCGGTGCCCGTCGAGTCCGTTGAGCCCGACGATGTAGAGGATGCCGAAGAGGCCGAGTAGCAGCGCAGATGGCAGATTCCACCACCGATTACAACAATCAAGATCCCTTGTGTGACGAGGCGGCGGTTGTCGACGAGGTCGATGCCGCCGTCTCGGGCGCTCGCAAGAAGCCGCGCGCTGTCGATATGGTCCCTGAGGAGCCCGACGCGATGGCGCCGGACGAGGAGTATCAGCTCACGCCGGCGGGCCGCCGCGAACGCATCGGTCAGATCGTTCGCCTGATCAAAAAGTATCGCGTGTGGGATAACCTCACGCCGGTGCGCCTGCGCCGCCTGCTCGAAGAGCTCGGCCCCATGTTCGTCAAGATGGGGCAGATCCTGGCTAACCGCTCCGAGATTTTGCCGCAGCGGTTTTGCGACGAGCTGCGTCGCCTGCGCTCTGACGTAGAGCCGGTGCCGTATGAGGTGGTGCTCCGGTGTCTGGAAGAGGAATATGGCCAGCGCCTGGGGCAGATGTTCGATGCGATCGATCCCAACCCGCTCGGAAGCGCTTCTCTTGCACAGGTGCACCGCGCCCGCCTGGTGACCGGCGAGGACGTGGCCGTTAAGGTGCAGCGCCCCGGTGCGCAGCAGGTGATGGCTCAGGACATCGACATCATTCGCTCGGTGGTGCGCATCGTCTCAAAGTTCGTCAACACCGATCAGTTTGTTGACCTGCACGGCGTGGTCGAAGAGCTGTGGACCTCGTTTCGCGAGGAGACCAACTTTTTGGCCGAGGCCAAAAACCTCAACGATTTCTATGAGTTCCATAAGAGCGTCCATGGCGTGACGTGCCCCAAGTCCTATCTGGATCTGTGCACCGAGCATGTCGTGGTCATGGATTACGTCGACGGCATCTCGATTGCCGATCCCGAGCGTCTGGTGGCCGAGGGCTATGACCTGGAAAAGATCGGCTCGGCGATTGTCGAGGACTATTCGACGCAGGTGCTCGACGACGGCTTTTTCCATGCCGACCCGCATGCGGGAAACATCATTCTCAAGGACGGCGTCGTTTACTTTATCGACCTGGGCATGGTTGGTCGCATGTCGAGCCACGACCGCGGTATCGTCAAGGACATGATTTTTGCCGTGGCCGAGGGCGACGTGCCCAAGCTCAAGGATTCGCTTATGCGCTTCGCCGTGACGCGCGGCGACTCGGCCGAGCTCGACCATTCGGCCTTTTTGTCCGATTTGGACTTTATCGTTGCCGACTTTGCGGGCCTCGACCTTAAGGACCTGGATATCGGCGAGTTTTTGACCTCGCTGCTCAATCTGGCGCGCAAAAACGACGTTGAGTTGCCGAGCGTGGTGACGATGTTCGCCCGCGGCATGGTGACGCTCGAGGGTCTGCTGACCGAGTACATGCCCAGCGTCAATATGATCCAGATTATCCAGACGCATATCAAAAACGAGAAGAGCACCTATGCGCGCGTGCGCGAAATGGGGCGCGATCTTGCCGCGAGCAGCTATCGAGCGGCAAAAGGCTCGCTCGAGGCGGCCGAGTATCTGGGCTTGGCGTCGCGCATGCTCACGCGCGGCCAGCTTAAGGTGAACACGCAGATTATGAGCAGCGATAAGGCGCTGCGACAGCTGGGCGGAATTATCGATCGCATGTCGATGGCAATTGTAATCGCCGGCCTGTTTATCGGTTCGTCGGTGGTGTACTACGCGCGTATCGAGCCGGTCGTGTTTGGTATCCCGGTCATTGGCTTTATGGGCTACGTGAGCGCGCTGGTGCTGGCGCTGATGCTGGGCCGCGAGATCTGGCGCAACAGTCACGGCGGCAAGCATTAACGATTTCCCGGGGTCGGGGAAACGGGTTATTTTGCCTTGCGTCGCGCCGGCGTGGGCTGGTCCGAACAAAACTATGCCGGTTTACGGGGCTGGAGTGCCGAACCTCGACCATGCCGAAATTCGCGCTTTTAAAACCGCAGGTAGATGAGTCGTTGGTTTTCGAAAATGGCAGATATGGTTGCGAGGTGCTGAATCATCCCCGTAATCCGGCATAGTTTTGAAACGGGCTATTCTTGCAAGGTCCGCCGACAGCCCTTCCTATCGCAAACCATAGCTTTTACCTTGGGCTTCGCCTGTGTGCGGGGCCCTTTTGCGTGCTACCATATCGGCAGTAATAATCGATGGCCTAGATGGTGGTGCGGAGACGCACGAATGCGCGGTTTTCCTGTGCGTTTGGGAGAATCGGGGTGCAAGTCCCCGGCTGTACCAGTAACCGTAATTCCTCTTGGCCCGGGATGGTCGCGTCGCAGATCGGACGGCGCGCCCGGGTCGGTAAGGTTAAGTCGGATCGCCTCCCATCTTGCACGCGGCCGCGGCGCAAGCCGCCGGTACGCGTTGGGCTCTGGAGGGAAGGGGGACCCCGATGGGGGTACTCGAGCGCAATGTGCGCGATGACGTGGGGCAGCCGCTGGGCAATGCTCCAAGTGCAGACAGTAGGAGACAAATGGATATGTTTGAGGACGAGTGCCAGCGCGCCTCGTGGCGTCGTCATGGAGCGATTGCCCGCGGTGTAGCCAAGCGCGGTCTGGTGGCGTTCCTGGCTTTTGCCATGGCTTTTGGCACCACGCCGGCGCAACTTTGGGCCGAGGGCGCCGAGGGCATTGCCGAGGCCGTGGCTCAGACTGCGACGGCCGGCGAGGGCGCGGCGGCAGACGATGGCGCTGCTGCCGATACTGGCGCGAACAGTGCGGCGGCGAGCGCTGCTGCCGATGGCGCCGACGCTGATCAGGGCGCAACTGCGAGTGCCGCGAATGGCGATGACGCCGCCGCAGACAACGCGACTGAGTCCGAGAACTCTGCTGCGGCGTCTGCTGCTTCGGAGCGGAAGAACGCCGTTGGCGCCGCGTCCGCCACAACGCTTTCGAGCGAGGCCAAGGTCTTCATTCAGGACGCCAAGGATAAGGACAACTCGTATTCCACGAAGTCTGGTGCGCTCAATGCGGGCGATACACTCTGGGCAAATATGTACGATGATGTGGAGACCGAGGACTACTGGGGCGATCCTACGACGGAAACTAAGTCCGTCGCTAATCCCGGCGCCTGGACCTACACTTGGCTCGCCGGCACGACCAGGGCCAGCAGCAACGTTGCTGACTACACCGAGGTCGTAGGCCACGAGCAGTCCCTCACCGTCACCGATGCGATGGTGGGCAAGTACTTCATCTGCAAGGTGACGGCGGATGGCAAGGATTACTACGGCCCCTCGGTTTCGTACGGCTCGGGCATCAACGGCAACTACATCCCCGGCCCCGTGCTGGGCGCCGGTCAGATGGAGCTTTACAGCGTCAAGCTGAGTAGCGACGTGCCGAGCATAGGCGATACCCTTATGGCGACGCCGTACAAGGATTGGTCGAGCCCCGCGGGCTCCGACGCCAAGGTCACCTACACCTGGTCCGCTTCCGCCTCTTCCTCCTCGGGCTTTACCAAGATCGAGGGCGAGACGGGCGCTACGCTCGTGGTGGGCGACGACCTCGAGGGCAAGTACATTAAGGTTGAGGCCACTGCCGGCGTCAACACGGTGAGCAAGACCACTTCCAGCACGGTTAAACAGGCCGGTGCGGTCGAGATTTCGGCCGTGTCCATCATCAACACCAAGGACAATACGAGCGTCTTTGCGGTGGGGGATATCGCTAAGGCTCGCGCCAAGGAGAAGGGCGGTGCGTCCGGCGCGTTCGTCGACGCGAGCAAGCTCAACTATCAGTGGCAGTGCTCTGACACCAAGAATGGCACGTATGCCGACATTGCGGGCGCCACGGGTGAGACCCTCGAGCTTACCGACGCTTTGGGCGGCAAGTACCTTAAGTGCAAGGTGTCTTCGAAGATCGGCTCTTTTAGCAAGACTAACAATACAGGCGCTCTCGTTGCGGCTACCGGTTCAATTAATATCACCAAAGTGTCCATGAGCCCCTCCTCGGGCAAAGTCGAGGTTGGTTCCACGATCACGGCGACCGCCACGGCGGGTTCCACCGACGTTACCACCGATTCGCATGTCACGTGGCAGTGGTATAAGGGCACCTCGAACACCGCAAGCTCGTGCAACACGCCTATCGAGGGTGAGATCGGCAACACACTGACAGTGACCGCTGCCCTTAAGGGCTACTACGTCGTGGCCAAGGCCAACGGCGGTTACGGTGAGCAGAGGCCTAACGGCTATTATGCGGCGGGTCCTGTCTCCATCGCTGGCCAAGTTGAGCTTTACGACGTGCAGTTTGAGGGCTCTCCTGCCACCAACGGCGTGCACGTGGGCGATAGGCTCAAGACTAAGGTGCGCAAAAAGGACGGTTCGCGCTACAGCTATATCGACCGCACCGATAATGTGACCTACCAGTGGCAGTATGCAAATAGCAGTTCGAGCCCCGACTCCGCTTACACCGATATTCCCGGTGCTACCGAGGCGACCTATACCGTTGACGCCGCCTATGCTGGCAAGTACCTGCGCGTGAAGGTTACGAGCGAAAATACCGTTTCCAGCACGCAGAAGAAGAGCTCCTACGGCGGCACACAGTCCGTAGCTCCGCTCGGCCCCGTGACGCTTAAGGGCCAGTACAAGCTGGCGGGCATCGAGCTTGCCAATAAGAACGTTACGCTGAGCGTGGGTTCAAAGATCACGCCGAGCGTACAGGTTCCGGGCAGCTGGTCGGGCTCGACCAAGGACGTGCCCGACGATGCCGAGTTGACCATGGCGTGGTATGCCAAGGGCGAGGACGATGCCGATTGGACCGAGCTCACCGACGGCATCGATAAGACCGATGGCAGCCTGACTCTTACGGATGCACTTGTCGGCAAGAGGATCAAGGTTACGGCGAACGCTCTCGACAATACGGTTGAGTGGGTATCGTCCGATAGCGTCACCGCGGCGGGGGAGTATAGCCTGCTGCGCGTGATCGCCAGCCCGCAGATCAATAGCGATTCGGTCCATCTCGTCTCGGGTGATAGCGTCAAGGCGACGGCGCAGGCCAAGCGCGCCGACGGTTCGGCCACCAACGGTATCGACGTCACCGACCAGGCGACTGTTGCCTGGTATGCGGCGGACGACGCGAAGGCTCCCGCGGCTGACTGGACGCTGCTGTCCGATATGTCGGGCGCCGAGGCGACGGTTTCGGCATCTGCTGCTGGCAAGTATCTGAAGGCTGTCGCCACGAGCGGTAGCTCGACGGTCGAGCTCGTCTCCGCCAACAAGGTTATCGCCGCGGGTTCGCTCGAGGCTGCAGTCCAAAAGCTCAACGATGCCAATAAGCAGATCGCTGTTGATTACAGCGCCAAGGGCGGCAACGTCAACGATGTTCTGAAGGCGCAGCTTGCCGATCTGGGATTTACCGACGTTGACGTTAAGGTCTCCAAGGGTGGCGTTGCCTTTAAGGCCGAGGACGCCAAGGCTACGGTCGGTATCTCCGACGCCCAGGATAAGACCAATGGCAATGTGACGTTCTTCTTCATTGACCCCAACGATTACACTGGTTACAACATCGACGGTCTGCGTAGTGCCGATGTGGTGTTTGAGCTGTCGCGTGACGGCGAGAAGACCGAGTATTACCAGCCCAACAAGACGGTTCAGGTGGCTTGGGACGAGGCTCGTGTGCAGCAGATGCTCGACGATGCCGCCGAACAGGTTGCCATCGGTTACGCTGCGGGCGATTCGGCCGAGTCCGTTACGTCCAACCTCACGCTTCCGTACCGCGCAGGCTCCAAGAGCAAGTTCGAGGTTAGCTGGAAGAGCTCCGACGGCGATGTCATTTGGCCGTCCGGTTATGGCTGGGACGACTACACCGGCAAGGTGACGCGCGTTTCGAGCGATCGCACCGTAACGCTGACCGCGACGGTTTCGTTTGTGAGCGGTGGCCCGTCTGACGTTAAGGGCTCGCACGACTTCACCGTGACGGTCAAGGGTGATCCCGAGAAGGTCGCCGCCGACAAGAAGGCGCTGCAGGAGAAGGTCGATGCGGCCTTTACCTACGACAACATCAAGTACTCCGGCACCGACGCGGTCGCCAACAAGGATGGCTTGACCGCCGACCTGCAGATGCCGCGCACGAGCACGCTCAATATCGACGGCAAGTACTACAAGGTTGAGTACTCTGCAAGCACCGATGACATCACGTTCAACGGTTATAAGGGCACGGTCTACCAGCCGCTGCCCGGCGCTAAGGCTGCGAACACCAAGATCACCCTCACGGTGACCGACAAGTCCAACGCCGAGGTCACGGCCAGCAAGACCCTCGACTTTGCGATTGCCCCGCAGGACCAGACCGAGCTCGATGCTGAACTGTTCTACCTCGGCCTTGCGAAGTCTTCGTTCTACCTGGGTATTCTTGACGGGCAAAATATCTCCGATGTGACGGGAAACCTTCATGCACCGCTGAAGGTGTATGGTCAAGGGTCCGTTCCAGAGTCTGCTGCTGTTAACTGGTGCTACACCACCGAAGAGGGCGCCGGCCACTATGGCTTCGTGTTCAGCGAGCTCCCCGGCGGCACGGAGAGTACCTATCGTCTGCTTAAGTCGAGCAAGCCGAGTGTTATCTCGCACGAGAACCTTCTGCTTAAGCAGCCTAAGTACAACACGAAGGTTACGATCAGCGGTCGCTTGAAGAGCGAGCGATTCGCTCGTTACGCCGAGCGCTATCCCGACGATTCTGACTACGCGGTGCTTGCCGGCCTGGATGTATCCGCAACGGTCACCGTCAAGGGAACGACGGGTCTCGATAACCCCAACGAGGGCAAGACCATTACGGTAACGGCCAAGGTCACGGGTGTGTCGGCAAGCGATGCCGACGGCAACTACACCGAGCAGTCGGTGGTGCCGCTGACCGAGGTCACGCTTCCCGCTGATGAAGATACAACGGCGGAATCGGTGCTCGAGCAGCTTATGACGGCTGCCGGGTGCACGAACCTTGAGACAAACGGTTGGGGTCTTACGAGCGCGACGCTGCCTGATGGTCGCACGCTCGGTACGACGAACAATGAGCCGTATAGCTACTGGTCGTTCTTTGTGAACGGTGGGTACTCGAATAATGCTGGCGCACCGAGCTATTACCTCAAGAACGGCGACTGCGTCGAATTCCGTTACGTTAAGGGCGATGGCACGCAGAAGCCCACGACGGCGCCTACTACCAATCCTGAAACTGAGCATCCTAACGTTGACGCGTCGTGGAATGGTTTTGCAAATGGCGGTTCTAGTTCTGCGACGGACGCCCTTACGCCCACGACAAAGACGGACAAGCCTTCTTGGGCGCTCAAACTTTTGACCGACGAGCAGCAGAAGGCGGGCGCAAGCGTCTCCGCGTCTGACCCCATTGTCGCGAATGGCAAGGTGTACCTTGTCACGGGCGCTTCGGTATGGAACGGAAAGACATGGAATGCTGTCCTCAACGAGATTGACTCCAAGACGGGTTCCGTCGTGCGATCGCTTGAGCTTGGCTCTTCCATGGATAGCACGTGCCGTCCTGTTGTCGCGCAAGGCATTATCTTGATTCCGCTTTCTGGCGGCTATCTGCAGGCTGTTTCAGCAAAGACGTTCGAGACGCTGTGGTATTCCGACGCCTTCACCAAGCAGAACCTGTCTTCACTGACCGTTGATGGTGACTACGTCTATATCAACACCCTGGATTATTGGTCTGGCAACGACGTGCAAAACGGCACCGTTAAGCGCATCAATATTCATACGGGCGCCGTTGCTGGCAGCACTTCTGTTGACGATGGCGGTTTCTACTGGTCCGGCGGCCTGATGGTCAACGGCTACTATGTAGTTGGCGGCGACTTTGGCCAGGTGCGTGTGTATTCTGCCGATCTGTCGAAGCTTGTTGCCTCCCTCAAGCTCTCCGGCGGCAATATTCGTTCGGCGCTTACCGTTCATGACGGCTATGTATATGCCGTCACGCGCGACGATGGCACCCTGCATAAGCTCACCATTGGTTCCGATGGCTCCATTGCCGAGGTTGCGAAGGTGCAGTTTGCCGCGTATTCGACTTCGACGCCTGTATTTAGCGGCAACTACGCATTTATCAACGGTGCGACCACGAATAATTGGAAGGCTAAGGGCCTGCTTTCGATCATCGATCTTTCCGATATGAGCGTGAAGCAGATTGCGAAGGCCGATGGCGAGGAGCTCGGCTTTGAGTCCAAGAGCACGCCGCTTGTTTCGATGCGCGATGGCGAAACGTACGTGTACTTTACGCTGAACGGGGCCAAGGGCAATTGGCCTAATTACACTACCGGCGGCGGTGTGTACATGTACAGGCTGGGCGATGCCGAGGCGACCGAGGTGTTCGTTCCCAGTTCTGAATATGCCAACTACTGCATGGCATCGGTTGTCTGCGATGAGTACGGTAATCTGTATTACACAAACGATTCGGGTCACCTCTTCTGCGTGAAGTCTCAGGCTCATCGCGTCAAGTTTAATTCGCAAGGTGGCTCGTCGGTTAAGGATCAGACTCCCGCTTCGGGCTCGACCGTCTCCAAGCCTGCCGATCCGACGCGTGAGGGTTATACCTTTGGCGGCTGGTACACTGATGAGGCTTGCACGGAGGCGTATGACTTTAGCTCGCCGGTGGCGGCTGATATGACGCTGTATGCCAAGTGGGTCAAGAAGGCTACTGACAATAACGGCGGTTCTGGAAACAACGCTGGCTCCAACGGCAACGGCGGTTCTGGCAATGGCACGAATGGCCAGCAGAGCGGAGGTGCTGTTTCGCCTGGGCAGAAGCCGGTGTCTACCACGACTACGACTGAGACCAAGGACGACAAGGATTCCAAGAAGGATTCCGACAAGTCCGATAAGAAGGACAGCAAGAAGTCTGACAAGAAGGACGACAAGTCCAGCAAGTCCGACTCCAAGTCCGATTCGGGTTCGGCTGCTACGACTACCGCTGAGGAGTCCGTCGAGGCTTCCGCACAGCAGGCTGGCTTCAACCCGCTCGCTATTGTCGGCGTTGCGGCTGGCATGATCGGCCTCGCTGTCATCGCCGTCTTTATGCTGACCAAGCGTCGGTAGGTGAGGTCCGTGCCCAATAAACCTCAGGACGCCGACTCCAAGCAACCCGACTCGTCGTTCATCCAGTTCGATGACGCTACGCAAAAGGACGCCGCTTCGGCGGCGTCCGCCCCTCGGCGAAAGGCACTCGTTGGCGTCCTGACGGCCGTCTGCATCGTGCTGATTGCCGTCTCGCTTGGCTTTGTTCACCCCTCTGCCAGCGGCGCATGGTCCATCGACTGGATCGTTCGGACTGTGACGGGGGAGAGCGTCGTCACCAAGGGCGCCACGGTTTCCGGCTCGACTGCCGCTTCGGGAAAGACGGGAGCCAAGAGCCCAAAAGCTTCGGATGATGCGAAGGATGAGTCTAAGGATTCGGACGAATCTGACTCCAAGGACGATTCCGAATCTTCGGACAAGAAGTCGGACAAGGACTCGAAAGAGAAGAAGTCCGAAGGCAAGGGCGGCAAGAAGTCCGATGGCAAATCCGCCGGGCAGAGTTCCGGTTCCACTGGTGGACCTGGTTCTTCTGGCGGCGCCTCGTCGGGCGGCGGCTCAACCACTGACGGTGCGCCTGTCTCTGGTGGCAGCAGCGCCTCTGCAGGCAGCCAGGGTGGCTCACAGGAGTCCGGCCACGTTACCGTGACAGTCTCGGTCACATCGAGTGCCGTGGGTAATCCTGTCTCGTCTGGCGGTACGTTCACCTTTAACAAGGGTGCCACTCCCTATGACGCACTGTGCGCGCTGGGCCTTTCTATCAATGCGCACCCTTCGTCGTACGGCACGTATGTGGCCGCTATCGGTGGCCTGGCCGAGAAGCAGTACGGCGGCACGAGCGGCTGGATGTACTCCGTCAACGGCTCAACGCCCATGACGGCCTGCAGCAACTATGTTCTCTCCAATGGCGACAACGTGGTTTGGTATTACGTGACAGGCTAAGAGTCTCAACATAACGCACGAAACGGGCGGTTCGGATTAACATCCGGGCCGCCCGTTTTTGATGCGAGTGGGATTGATTATCCGCCTGGGGTTCAACTGGAAAGTTTGTCACGTTTTGAGGCTGCAAACTGGGATACGCTTTCCTCAAGGGCGCCTATGGGGAAACCGCGTCCCACTTTGAAGCCGGATTCCGGGACGCATTTTCCGCAACGGGGGCATTGGGAAAGTGCGTCCCATTTTGAGCGTCGATTCTGGGATGAACTTTCCGCTGGGGCGTCATTGGGAAAGTGCGTCCCACTTCAGAGGCAAATTCCGGGATGCAGTTTCCGCTTCGGCTCTTACTGGAAACCGTGTCCCACTTTGGGAGCGAATTGTGGGACGTGCTTTCCCGTGGGGCTCCTACGGGAAACTGTGTCCCGTTCTGCGGCTCCAAAGTGGGACGTGCTTTCCCCGAGAGCGCCCATTGGGAAAGTGCGTCCCATTTCGGCACTGTGGCCCGTTTCGTGCGTCTCCTCCGCAAATAAAAACCGGCTGGAACGTGATGTCCCAACCGGTTATGCGTGCGAGAAGATGCTCAGCTACCTACGACCTTGCACCCTCGAGGAAGAAGCGGCGGCTAAAGTAGTTGTACCAGGTGACCAAGAACGTGGCGATGGCCTTCATGGCCTGGTAGCCGATGCTCAAAAACGTGACGCCCACAAACATGTACAGGTCGTTGAGTCCCAGGCCGATCACCGACAGGATGGTGAAGATCGTGAACTCGCGCTTGCGGCTCATGCCCTCGCGGTGATCGAACACGTACTTCATACTGAGCCAGTAATTGACCACAACGGACATGATAAACGAGATCGTGGTGCTCATCAAAAAGTCAAAGTGGAACAGCTCGACGAGCGCAATAAGCATGCCCCAGTCGATGCCAAAGGAGATAAGTCCCACGACAGCGAACTTGAGGAACTGCTTGGTATGAGGTTGTGCCAGTGCCTCGCGCACGTAATCACATCCAATGCGTTGATGAATCGAGCAGAGGATACTTTAGAGCTTTTGCAAGGGAAACGTAAGGTCTCTGCCAAGAACTATACGAACTCGCCAAATTTGCAAGAGGCAATCCGCAAACGTGCCAAATTTGCCCGTAAACGAATAAGGGCCGCGAACGACGCCGCACCCAGTGCACGTCGTTCGCGGGCCCCGTAATGCTGCGAGAAAGCCAAGCTACTTGGTCTCGTCGCCCTCTAGGAAGATCTTGCGGGTCACAAAGTTGTAGACCATGACGAGCGCGGTGGCGCAAATCTTGGCAATATTGGCCTCGAGCCCAAGCCCGGCGTTGAGCGCCAGCACGATGCCGTCGTTGAGCACCAGACCGATAACGGACAGCACGACAAAGATGACAAACTCGCGGCGGCGGCTCATGCCCTCCTTGTGCGCAAACACGTACTTCATGCTCGCGACGTAGTTAAAGATGAGCGAGACGATAAAGCCGCTGGTGTTGGCGATCAGGATGTTGAGGCCCAGACCGTAGTGGAGCAGATTCATGATGCCGAAGTCGATGACCGTGGCGACGACGCCTACGACGCCAAACTTCATGATCTGCGCAAGGAGCTTTTGCATGGTACCTGCCTTTAGGTGGCGCCGGGGCGCCATGGGGATGACAAACTCAGCAAGTTTAGCCAATCCCCGCGGGCGGGGCTAGGCGCGCTCCTCGATAGCACCGTTTCTATATGCATCGAGCAGCTGGCGCAGGTCCTGGATCTGGCTGCGGATTTTGGCACCCGAATCGGTGTCGCTTACCATGCGGCGGCGGTCGGCCTCGTCAAAGCGGTTGGTCTCGCTCTCGATATCGATATTGCGGGTGAGCGCCTCGGCAACGGTGGTAAAGGCCTGGTGCGACTTGAGGCGGCATCCGCGCGAGCTCGAGATGAGCGTGTAGCCGGCGATGCCCGTCTTGGGATGGTAGGCACGGCAGAAACCACCGTCGATGACCAGCAGCTTGCCTTCGGCACGGATGGGCTGTTCGCCCTTGGTGGTTTTAACGGGCGTGTGGCCGTTGATGATGTGGCCGGTCGGCGAGCATGCCATGGGGACGACGCCGAACTCGTGCATGATGTCATCGCAGACCGAGGGCGACGTGGTGAGCGTGTAGTACGGATCCATCGGCTCGACCCAGGTGCTCTTGTCGGCGATATAGGCGCGCTCAAAGGTGCGCACCAGACGCCCGCTGGCGGGCGAGTTAAAGCCGATCCACAGGTACCACATCCAGTCGAGGGCATCACGATCTCCCACGCGCCAGGCGCGGCGGGCGATACGATCGCAAAAATCGAAATAATCGCGGCCGGCGTGCCAGGTACCCAGGCAGTTCATGCTGCTAAAGGTGCCGTCCTCATTGAGCGGCACGCAGCCGTGGAATAGCAGGTTGCCGTTGGTGACCTTGTACATCGAGCCGTGGGAGTAGAGGAAATCGATATGGCGATGCAGGTGATCGGCGGTGACAAACTCGGACACGAGCTTGTCGATGATGTGCTGCTCCTGGGGCGTGAGCGTGTAGGGGTCTGCCGGGTCGACGGTGGGGAAGTCGTTGGTCGTGAGCGGCCACACGCTGCCGTCGGCGAGGGTGACCGTGCCGGAGTCGTGGTCGATCTTGTCGAGCAGCAGGCGGTCGGTCATGTCGAACTCGGGGTGGCGCTGGATAATCTGCCCCTCGAGCTTAAAGAGCAGCACGTTGATGGCCTTGATCAGCGGAGTGATGGACTCACCGGCGGTGTAGGTGGCGTCGGCGAAGGCGACAAGCTCGCGCAGCGAGATGCCGTAGTCGTTCTCGAGGATCTCGTAGTTGTCGTAGCGCAGGTTGTTGCGCAGCACCGTGGCGATGCAGGCGGGCTCGCCGGCAGCGGCGCCCATCCACAGCAGATCATGGTTGCCCCACTGGATATCGAGTGAATGGTAGGTGAGCAGGCGGTCCATAATCTTGGCCGCGCCGCCGCCGCGGTCAAAGATGTCACCCACCAGGTGCAGATGGTCGACGGCCAGGCGTTTGATGAGCGAGGCGAGCGACTCGATAAAGTCGTCAGCGCTCGCGGTCTCCAGGATGGACTCCACGATGCGCTCGTGATAGCGCACGCGATAGTTGTTCTCGTCGGGGTGCGTGTGCAGCAGCTCGTCGATGATGTAGGCGTAATCGCGCGGGATGGCCTTGCGCACCTTGGAGCGTGTATAGCGGCTCGAAAGCGAGCGGGCGACCATGATGAGCTGGTCGAGCATCGTCTTGTACCAGGTGGGCGAGTCCTCGTGCTGGCTGCGGACCAGGTCGATCTTCTCGCGCGGGTAGTAGATGAGCGTGCACAGCTCGCCCTTTTCGTCAAAGGAAAGCGTGTCGCCAAAGATCTCGTCGACATGCTCGCGCACAACGCCCGAGCAGTTGTTGAGGATGTGCATAAAGGCTTCGTACTCGCCATGCACGTCGCTCATAAAATGCTCGGTGCCCTTGGGCAGGTTGAGGATGGCCGAGAGGTTGATGATCTCGGTAAACGCGGATTGTTCGGTGGGAAATTGTCTCGACAGCAGGCGCAGATACTTGAAGTCTTGCGGGTTGCGATCGAATGCGACCATGAAACACCTTCCGGTAGTGTTGGTAAAACTGATAAAGCAGTGTTGAGCGTTTACCAGTATGCGCCGGGTTTGTTTCGATTTAGCGCCGGCGGCTGAATTGTCAGGCGAACGGTTTGCTAAATCGATTTAGTGGAGGTAGATGTGTCGGTTGAGTGGAGACGAAGAGGGTGTTTTTGCCAAGATTGGTCCACGACGGCGATGGAGATGTTCGTGATAAAGATGTTCAATACAGATAGTTCGAATTGGTAAATAGTGGACATTTGTACCGTATTTAGGCTCGCTGTGCGATAATTTGCGCAGCAATACTTAAGGAGCCTCATATGAGTGATTTTGTCCTGACCTGTGAATCTGGCGCCGATCGAACCTGCGAGTTCTTTGCGTCGCGCAATATCCCTGTCGTGTATTTCCATTACGAGACCGATGGCGTTGTCTACGACGATGACCTGTATCAGTCGATTTCGCCGGACGAGTTTTTTGCCAAGATCGCCGCGGGCGCTATGCCCAAGACGTCGCAGCTGGGCGTGGGCGAGTACGAGGAGTTTTGGGAGCCGTTTGTTGCCGAGGGTAAGGACGTGCTGCATCTGACGCTGTCGTCGGGTATTTCGGGCACGTACGGTTCTGCCTGCGTTGCGGCGCAGATGCTTGCCGACCGCTATCCCGAGGGCGGCAAGGTGCGCGTGATCGATTCGCTGGCCGCGGCTTCGGGCTTTGGCCTGCTGGTGGAATATGCCGCCGACGTGCGCGATAGCGGCGCTTCGCTCGAGGAGACGGCCGCTTGGGTCGAGGAACACAAGCTCAACCTGCATCACTGGTTCTTCTCGACCGATCTGTCGAGCTATTTGCGCGGTGGGCGCATCTCGGCCGCGAGCGCGATTATCGGCACGGCACTTAAGATTTGCCCGCTCATGACGGTCGATTATGAGGGCAAGCTGTCGCCGCGCGAGAAGATCCGCACCAAGAAGCGCGCGATCTCCGAGATGGTCAAGACTATGATGGCGCATGTGCGGGATGGTGTGGATTATTCGGGTAAGTGCATCTTGTCCCATTCGGCGTGCCGCGAGGATGCCGAGGCAGTTGCGGCGCTGATTGAGGAACAGGTTCCGCAGCTCAAAGGCAAGATTGAGATCAACAATATCGGTGCTCTGATCGGTTCGCACACCGGACCTGGTACGGTGGCGCTCTTCTTTATGGGCGACAAGCGCGTGGACTAATTGGCGCGTGCGTTGGCGGCACAATGTCCCACCGCGTTGTTCGGATGCAAATAGGCCCGCCCCATAGTTGTGGGGCGGGCCTTGCTGTTGCGGTTAGCGTTTCTTGCTGCGGAAGAAGAAGCCGTGGAGCGATGGTTTGAGGCCGCGGTTGGCGCGACGCTCCTCGATGTGATCGTGGATCGAGGCGACGCGCTCGATGACCTCGTCGGGAATCGGCACGTCGGGATTCATGTTCTCGACCTGGCTGACCTCGGCGGCAGCGACCTGGTCGATGATGGGCACATCTTCGCGCGAGATAACGGGTGTGGCGTCTTCTTTCATCTTGCGGTAGCGCTGCATCATGTCGGTCTGCAGCTGCTGGGCCGAAGGCGGCGTCCAGATGATGGCGTTGGCACCGGCGGCGATGGTCTCGCGGATGCTCTCGGGCGTCTTGCCGCCCGGTGCGATGAGCGGCAAATTGGGGTAGTGCTCACGCAGCTCGCGCAGGACCTGCGGCGTGTTCTTGCCAGCGGCGATGTTGAGGATCTTGGCTCCGGCGCGAACCTTGGCATGCGCATCGTCGTCGCAGCGCACGACCGTGGCGATGACGGGGATGTCCGCCATGTTGGTGATGTGCTCGACCATCTCGGCGGTGGCGGGGGAGTTGACCACGCAACCCGCCGCGCCCTGCATCTCGGAGACGGCCGCCATCTGCACGGAGCGCTTGCCGGTCGTGGTGCCGCCGCCTACGCCTACAAAGACCGGGCACTCGGCGACGGTCAGCAGCGCCTGCGTAATGGCCGGCTGCGGTGTGAAGGGATAGACCGCAAAGACGGCATCGGCGTTGGAGTTGCGGATGACCGCGACGTCGGTGGTGTAGATAAGTGATTTAATGCGACGACCGAAGAGCGTAAAGCCGCTGGCCTCCTCGATCTCGTCGGGCATGCGGAGAGCCGCCTTGCGCAGACGCCCGTCGATGGGCAGCGGCTCCATGGGGAGCAGCCCGTTGGAGGTGACGGCCACCTGCGGCTCGGTGAACTCGTCGGCGAGTTCGACCTCGGAGAAGTCGACCGAGGCGACGATGTCCTCGTGAACCTCGGCGGGAACATCGATGGGGGCTTGGTTGTTTGGCGCGCTGGGCGTGTCGAAGGAGCTGGTGCCGACGAAGGCGTCGACGCGCTCGTTGAGGTCGTTGAGGGTATCCATGGAGGCTCGATTCTATGCGATGGTGGTCGGCGCAATGCGGCCGGAGTTGCGAATGCTAAATCGTTTGACGAGTTGATTTTTCCCCGCCGCGCCGTCCGTTAGACTCAAAGGCCGTCGAACGTGAAGGAGCTGTGGTGGCGGGTATCGAGGTGCTATCTTGAATGTCCCGTTTAAAAGAGAGGTGACGCGGTATGGAATTGACGGCAATGTTGGGCTCGATTGGCCTGTGTGTGGGCGCAATCGTTGCCGCCGCGGTCATCTACTTTGTGGTCACGGCCATTAAGGGCAAAAGGGCCGAGCGCAAGGAGCACGAGGCACTTAAACAGCACCGTGGACAGCAGAACAAACGCGCACGGAGATAGCTTGTTGAGTTTTTGGTCCGTGCGCTAGCTGCGTTTTCGGATCAGGGCGATGTAGAAGCCCTCAAAGTCGCGGCTGGGCGGAATGGTGAGTGTGCCGGGCAGGCCGTTGGCGATAGCCGAGACGTGGCCGGCTGCGATGGCCTCGGTCAGGGCGTTGCTCTCGACGCGCGGCTCCTCGCCGGCTTCCTGAGCGCGGCGCGCTTCGCTTTCGCTCGGCGTGCCGTTAAGGGGGATGAGCTCGCAGTCCATGTGCTTGTCGAGGGCCTCTTGCAGGGCGTCTTCGTTTTCCTGCGGCAAGATCGAACAAGTGGAATAGGCCAGCGTGCCGCCCGGTTTGAGGGCACCCATGGCGCGGTCCAGAAGTGCTCGCTGCGAGCGGGCACATTTGTTGAGCAGCTGCTCGGTCAGACCACGCAGGCTCTTCTCGTTGCCGCTGATGACGGTGCCCGTGCCGGTGCAGGGGGCATCGAGCAGGATGCGGTCAAAGCGGAAGAACTCGTCGAGCTCGCGTGCGTCGATGCGCATGACGGGCACGTTTTTGACGCCTTGACGGTGGAGATTGGACTCGAGCTTCTCGGCGCGGGGAATGCTCATCTCGCAGGCCGTGAGGTGTGCCTGGCCCTGCGTGAGGGCGGCGATCTGCGTCGTCTTACCGCCGGGGGCTGCGCACATATCCAGGATGTCCTCGCCGGCCTGGGCGCCCAGGACCAACGGCGGCATCATGGACGACAGGCTCTGCAGGTAGATCTTGCCGTCGCGGTAGATGTCAAGGTCCCATAGGTCGGAAACCTGGGCTTCAGGCAGGATGAGGGCGTCCGGATACCAGGTAACGGGTTGGTGGGCGATGCCGGCCTCGTCGAGCGCGGCGGCGATGTCCTCGGCGGTCGCTTTGAGCGTGTTGGCGCGCAGCGTGACCGGTCGCGTGGCCGCGGCGCCAAAGCCCTCGATCATAAGCTCGGCATCGGCCGCGGCGTAGGCGCCGGCGACCGTGTCGACCATAAAACGTGGCAGGTCGGCGGCGGAGTGTTGGGCGGCAAGCTGGTCGGAAAGCTCGGTAGCGGCAAACTGCCTAAGCTTGAGCTCGGGCTTGACCTGCTTTTTCTGCTTACGACGACGAGGCTTGGACATCCGTCTTTCCTTCCCATTCCATCAAAAGTAGTCAATTTGGGACGGGGCTATTTTAGCTACCCGTCCGTTTTGGCAGGCGCTGCAGCCAAATTTGGGACGGGGTAGCTAAAATAGCCCCGTCCCAAATTTACTACTGCGCCATGCTGTTTTTCTAGTACTGGCTCTCGTGCTTGCTGAAGAAGTCGAAGCGCGGGGGCAGCGGCTTCACACGGTGCTCGCCGGGCTTCTCGCCCAGGCTCTCCACGAACTCGTCCGTGGAAGTAAAGATGTTGTCCCAGCTAAAGAACGCGACCGGATCGACGTCGAAGTACTCGCAGATGAGCTCGCAGCCGGCCGGCACGATGCCGTGCATCAGGACGGTCGCCACGCGCAGCTCGGTAAAGGCGTCGACGAGGGCCTGCGTCATCGCGGCGCTTGCCGGCTCGCCCTCGAGCTTGTTAGCGGCCTTGGAGGCGTCGCTCCAGCGCTTGTTGGCGGCGCGCAGGTAGTCGTCGCACACGGCGAGCGCGCGGTGCGTCTCGAACTTGTACATGGCCTGCTCAAAGGCGAGAGCTGCCTGCTCGGCGGCCTCGACCACGGTGGCAGAGGCGGCACCGGCAGGGATGCAGCCGTTGCGATAGGGGCTCTCGTCGCCCTCCTTGACGGCGACGCCGTAGAAGCAGCTGCGGGCCAGGCGGTTGAACACGCCGGTCAAAAGGGCGCTCTCCTTAAGGGTCGGGTCGATGACGCGCTTGTCGTCGCAGGCGCGCACCTCGTTGCCGTCCTTGTCCTTGCCGGTCACGCGCGTGTCGTATGCCTTGGGGCTAAAGCTCACCGGCTTCTCGGACAGGCCGAGCGACAGCCAATGCGCGCGCATCTGCTCGCAGGTGTAGTGGTTGAGCAGGTCGTCGGCCGGCGGGGGAGGCGTCTGCGAAGACGAGCTGGCCTTTTTGCCCATGTAGAGCAGGTGATAGCAGGCGCTGACGGTGCTCTGCGTAAGGTCCCAACCCAGGGCCTCCCACATGGCGGTCTGCGCGATGCAGTAGAAATAGATGTTGTCCTGGCCGATGAACTGGTAGATCTGCGCGTCATCCGAGCACCACCAGTCGCGCCAGTCGAGCGAGCTGTGCTGATAGGTGGGCGCAGGCACCTGCGTGGAATCGGCGGCGGGCTCGCCCATGAGGGCGGCATCCTGGGCGGCGACACCCTCGGTCACGCCGGCGGCCTTGGCGTCGCGCGCGAGCACGGTGCGGGTGTAGCTGATGGGCGCCCACAGGCTCTCGGGCCAGCACCAGCAGGTGACGTCGGAGACGCCGTCGACCTGGGGCACCGGGACGCCCCAGTCGATGTTGCCGGTGATGCGGAAGGGCACGAGCGCCTTGCCGCTGCGGAAGCGAACGCCGCCGTTGGCGAGTACCGCGTGGGCGTCGTCGCGCTCCTTCCAGCTGGGGAAGGTGACGGTAAAGCTGCTCTTGTTGCCCTCGGGCTCCAGCACGGTGTGCTCGGGCAGTTGATCCTCGACGGCATCGAAGGCCTCGCGGAACTTGTTCTGAATGTAGAGCTGAGCCGGCAGCAGCCACTCCTCCATGGTCTTGGAGACCACGGAGCGAACCTGCGGGTTCTGGGCGAGCTTGGCGGTGTAGGCCTTCATAAAGTCGAGGTAGGCGGGCAGGTCGAAGTAGAGGTTGTCGACCGGGCGCAGCTCGGGCACCTCGCCGGTGAGCTGGCTCTTGGGCGCGATGAGCTCCTCGGGCTCAAACTGGTGACCCAGGTCGCACTCGTCGGCATAGGCTTTCTCGGACTTGCAGCCCTGGATGGGGCAGCGGCCGATGACTTGGCGGCCGTTGAGGAACGTGCCGGCCTTGGCGTCGTAGAACTGCAGGGTGGAGCGCTTGGAGATGGTGCCCTGCTCGTGCAGGCGCTCGATAATCTCGGCGGTCACCTCGTTGTGGATCTGGACAGCCGGCTCAAGGCCCGAGCCGCCGTAGATGTCACAGCTGATGTTGTAGTTGTTGAGGGTCGCGGCCTGGCGGGAGTGGTTGGACTCGACGTACTCGCTAATGGACTTGTCGTAGCCCTCGTTCTCCTTGAGCTTTCGGTAGCTCTCCATGATGGGCGAGCCGTAGCAGTCGGTGCCCGAGGTGAAGATCACGTTCTCGCGGCCCAGACGGTCACGCAGGAAGCGGGCGAAGAAGTCGGCGGGGACAAAGACGCCACCAACGTGGCCGAAGTGCAGGCCTTTGTTGCCGTAGGGCTCGCCGGCGGTAACGATGGCGCGGCGCGGCCAGCTGGGACGGTCGTTCATGGAGTATTTGGATGCCATGGGACTCCTTCGCATATGGTGGGGGCGCGGTCGGGCGCGAGGCTCGGCGGCGCGGTGGTCAATTCGTGCATATCGTTCGACATTATCGCACATGAGGGCGGGTGAGTGGCAGGGGCGCTATCCTAAGATGCTATGAATGAGATTTCCAACATACATGCGTTTGAGGACGAGGATTTTCTGCACGCTTGCTTCGTGTGGGGGATGGTCGTGCTTGCGGTGTTCGCCGCTTGCCTGGTGCCGGTGTTTATGCTGCTGGACGGGCCTGCGGACCTAGACGCGGCTGAGGCCGGCGGTTGGACGGCGGTCGTGGGCTGGATGGTCGGCTTGGTTGCGGTTTCGGCGGCGTCGTTTGCCGTGCACGAACTGGTGCATGCGGTGTTCTTTAAGCTGCTGGCGCCCGCGGGTGCGCATGTGACCTTTGGAGCGAACCGTGAGACGTGCATGATTTACGCTTGCGCCGAGGGCGTTGTTTATTCGCGCATGCGGTACCTGGCGATTTGCCTGGCGCCGACGGTTGTCTTGACGGTGGCGTTTGCCCTGGGGTTTGCGTTTTCGGGATATCCGCTGCTGTGTTACCTGGCGGCCGGTCTGCACCTGTCGGGCTGTGTGGGCGACTGGTATTACGTGCGGACCATCCTGCGCGACCGCCGCATTGTCGCCTGCGAGGACACATCCTTTGGCGTGCGCTTTTTCGCAAGGTAGTCTTTTTGGGATGATTTTCTGGGACGGGGATTAAAAAATCATTGCGGGGGAGGAGATGCTGATGAAGCCGTTGTTGTTGCACGCCTGCTGTGCGCCGTGCTCGCTTGAGCCGGTCCGTCTGCTGCGCGAGGAAGGGTTTGAGCCCACGATTTGCTGGACCAACCCCAATATTCAACCGCGCGATGAATGGCAGCGGCGCTTGGACGAGCTGCGCCGGTGGTGTGCCGACGGCGGCATCGAGCTCATTGAGGCGGGCGAGGACCGCGAGCGCTGGGAGGCCGGTGTGGCCCCGTTGGGCGCCGATCGACCCCGTCGCTGTCGTGCGTGCTATGCCCTGCGTCTGGCCGAGGCATGCCGCGTGGCCCAGGATCGCGGGTTCGAATATGTGGGTACGACGCTCGCCGTCTCGCCGTATCAGCTGTTCGAGACCTGTAATGACGTGCTTGAGCGCTTGGCAGCGGCACATGGGCTCACCCCGGTCATTCGCGATTTTCGCCCGTATTACCCCGAGGCCACGCGTCGTTCGCGCGAGCTTGGCATGTATCGGCAGAACTACTGTGGTTGCCGCTTCTCGGCCGTCGAGGCGGCCATGGACCGCGCCCGCATCCGCGACGAGCGCAAAGCTGCCAAAAAGTAGTTCATTTGGGACGTTAGCCTGCTAGGATGTAGAGCGGACTTTAGCTATATAAGGAGAATCCGACGTGTCTATGCGTACCGATGATTTTGACTATAACCTGCCTGAAGAGCTCATCGCTCAGGCGCCTGCCGAGCCGCGCGACTCCTGCCGCCTGCTGGTGGTGGATCGCAAGGGCTCCGAGGCAGGAACGCCGCTGGAGCATGGCGGCACCGTCGAGCACCGCATCTTCCGCGACATCATCGACTATATCGAGCCGGGCGATGTGCTCGTCATCAACAAGACGCGCGTGATGCCGGCCCGCCTGATCGGTCGCAAGGCCGGCTCGGGCGGCGTGGTCGAGACGCTGCTGCTCAAGCGTCGCGAGGATGTTGACCCGCTGGGTCACGTTTGGGAGTGTCTGGTCAAGCCGGGCAAGCGTCTGAAGCCCGGTGCTCAGATTGAGTATCGAGCCGGTGGCGCCCATGCGCCCGAGGGGGCTCCCGTGGTGCTGACGGCCGAGGTCATCGACTTTGTCACCGATAGCCGTGGTGGCCGTCTGGTGCGCTTTGAGCCGGCCGGTTGCAATGCCGCCGGCGACCCGCGCACGCTCGACGAGGCCATCCATGCTGCCGGCCACGTGCCGCTGCCGCCCTACATTACCGATTACGAGGGCGACCCCGAGAAGTACCAGACCGTCTACGCCATGAAGGAGGAGCATTCGGCCGCTGCTCCCACGGCGGGTCTGCACTTCACGCCCGAGCTCATGGCGGCTATCGAGGCCAAGGGCGCGAAGTTTGCCGCCGTCGAGCTCGAGGTGGGTATTGATACCTTCCGTCTGGTGGAGGAGGACGACCCCACGCAGCACGTCATGCACACCGAGCGTTACCACGTGTCGCAGGAGGTTGTCGACGCCGTGCATAGGGCGAAGGCCGAGGGACATCGCGTGATCGCCGTCGGTACCACGGCGGTGCGCTCGCTCGAGAGCGCGTTTGACGCGGACGCGCCGGTGTCCGATCCGGCTGTGACGGCGCGCTATTTTGAGGGTCGTGAGGACGGCGCCGACACGCTCGGCCGCGGTGACATCGTGGTGCGCGAGAACGCGACGACGCAGCTCTACCTCATGCCCGGCTCGACCTATCACGTGGTCGACGCGCTGATCACGAATTTTCACGTGCCGCGCTCTACGCTCATGATGCTCGTGAGCGCGCTTGCCTCCCGCGACCAGATCATGGATGCCTACGCCGCCGCCATCGAGGAGCGCTACCGCTTCTTCAGCTTTGGCGACGCAATGCTCATTCAGTAGGTTACGGCGTTTTCCAAACGCCGTAACCGGCCGACGCTACAAACCCGCCAGAGCGGCAATCTGCCTTTCAATCGTCGGGCATGACCAGAAGGTCAATGCCCTCCTCTTTCACGTCACCTTGCTCGCTTAGGGGCGTTTTCGCTGTCGTTGCCAAAACATTGGCGTTGCCTTGGTTCAACCTGCCAAAAAGGGACAGGTTTATTTTGGCAGGTTTTATCTGGGCAAACGTTGTTGGCGCAATGGGGACTGGTTTATATGCACCAAGTTGGTGCAAAGTAGCCTGACCCCTTTGCACCAAAAAGTTGCGGTGAGATAGTTCTTGAATTGGCCTTTTTGAGGGCTAAACAGGAACTATCTCACCGCAACTGCGTTGGGGCGTTTTTTGCCAACTGGTTTACTTGCTCGCAAACAGCCAGATTGCGATGATCACCAGGATTGCGGCGATGATGCAGACGATGGCTCCGGTGAATTTGACGCGTGAGTCGCGGGTTCGCTTGCGCACGTCGTCTTCGGCGGCCTCGAGTTGGGCAACTTCGCGCTCGGTCTCGGTATGCTCGGCCTTGTCGCGTGCCAAGGACCCGGCGAGCGATTCGGTGATTTCGGGATGGTCATGCACCTCGGTCGCCTGCTCGATAATCGACTGCGCATGCGCGGCATCTGCCCGGGCGTTTGCGATGGCCTGCTCTTGCTCGCGGCGTGCCTTGTCCTGCGCGGTGATCTTTTC
>CALEDY010000043.1 GCA_937949355.1 uncultured Collinsella sp.
GCGACGGGGGCGAGGCGAATGGCTGAGCGGTATCGATATGCGGGTTCAACGGTATCACATTGGCCACATAGATTTTTAACTTGCATTTCTACCCGCCCTTTTCGTAGAGTCGCCGATACGTGCTTAGCGCACCCTCGGCGCGTCCGGCAGGCTTTGCGAAATGGGATCCAGGAGACTTCGGCGCAGCATCATCTTGCGGAATGCTTCTAATGAGCCTCCCATCCTTCAAAAACAGAATCTCATCGCACAGCCTATCGACCGAATCCAAGATGTGGGATGACATGATGATGCACGTACCAGAATCGGCCAGCTTCCTGAGAATCTCGGAATGCAAGTCCACCCTGCTGGGGTCGAGCGCGTTCATGGGCTCATCTAATAGAAGGTACCGCGCGCCCGTCGCATACGCAATCGCCAGGGTAAGCTGCTGCTTCATGCCCTGGCTCAGAGTGCGGATCCTCATCTTCGCGAACTCGCCTATCTGCGTTTGTTCCACTATCTCTTCGATATCGCGAGCATGCGGCCACATATCGCAAACCATCTTGAGGTGATCTTCCGCACGCAATCCGGGATACAGCAGCGTCCCCTCACCAGGTGCATAGAAGATCATAGAACGGACCTCTCTCGCACCCGTACCCTGCACCTCATCCAGAACGATGCTCCCGTCCACGCGAGGACCCGGCAAACCTGCCATCGCACGCAGCAACGTCGTCTTTCCATGCCCGTTCGGAGCGACGAGACCGTAGACCGTACCCGGGGCAAACTCAGCGTTCACCGAATCTACGAGCACCTTCTTTCCATAAGAGATCGTCAGCGTTTGAAGGTCAATCATCGAGATCATCCCCTTTCGATCTTTGGAACACTCAGGCGCACCATCAACGGAGATACGGCGCCCAAGACCACCAGCAGAGCGCCCGATGCGCCGACGACCTCTCCAAAAGGCATCGCGTTCGTCCCTCGCCCAAGGAACCCAATCGTCCCCACCTGGGAAGCGGGATCAAACGAGGCGAATGGAGCCAGCAGCGCGACGCCCATGCCCACGCTTTCAACATGAGCGCTCAACGAACCCAACACCAAGAGAACCGCGCAAACCATTCCGGTGACAACGGGGTTGCGGCTAATCGCTGCTGTCAACGCAGCGACGACGGAAATCACGCCGTATGCCATGACCAGCAACGGAATACTGCACAACACCGCCTCCCCCACCGTGGACGTTGTCGAAGCTCCCGCCCGAATGAGAGCGACGGGATACTCCGATCCACCCGCACCGTTCTTAATCACGGACACAACGACAGCGGGAACCATCGACACCAAAAGCAGCACCAAGCCAAGCAGGAGAGCCAGCGCAACAGCCGTCAGAAAACGCACATGCGCTGTTGCGGGGATCTGGAGAACCAGAAGGGAACGACACTGCAGGTGGGTGCACGCGAGCGATGTGACAACCACGGGCAACAGCAAAAATAAGGAGGGAAGCGCTGCCTGGAGATACGAAAGGAGGATTAATGGGGGCATCTTCGTACTTAACTCGTAAACCTTGGGGTCCGGCAAGCTCGCGATCGACTCAAGCAGAAGGGCGCGCGCCTCCGCACGAGAAGGAGTCTCCGACTCGATTCCGATCGATTGCAGGAGAGTCGCATCTGCCGCGCCCAGCTCACCTCGAGCGCGCTCGTACGTCGCAAGGCTTCGAAACCCCTCCGCAGGCATAGGCGCGTACACGAAACCCGAAAGAGTATCCCGCATGTCTTCCAGGGCCGCTTTGCCCTCGACGTCCATATTCGCAGCGTCCTGCTCTAGATACCGATCTATTGAACGGAGCTCCCCATCCCTATACCGAACAGCGGAAACGTCACCAGCGTCAGGAAACACCTCGACCAGAGCCGGGGCCAGCATCGCCGTCGACATTGCAATCGCGCATACGGCGAGGGCAGGAGAATGCAGGAGCAGCTTCCCCATCGTTCTTACGTATGCAACGGCGGAGGCACAAGCGCTCGAACGGGCTGTCGTTCTCGATGCGGTGAAGGAACCTCTCTCAAGACAAATCGGGAACATCGGGCGCGCGCAGCCGCTCTTTCCAGCAACGCAAAGCAGACTAATTGCCAGCACCTCGATCCCGATTGCGCATACGAGGGTAATCGCGCCACGCTCGAAGCAAAGTCCAGGCAGATTCACTATCTGCGTTGTCGGGTACGGGCTATAGGCGCCGACGGTCAACTCAGTGTTCGTATACGTAAGGGGATTCAACAGGGCGAACTCACGTAAAGCGATGGATCTTCCGTAATACCCGGGAACCATCGTCGCCCCCATCAGGGCACATACGAACACGATTCCAAGCGTAGGGTTATTGGCAATCTTCACGGCAAGGTGAACGACGAGCGAGATGAACGCCGCCACCAAGAATTGCAAGATGGCCGTCTGTGCGAACACCAGCCAAGCCGGTTTGATAACCGGAGTCGCATATTGAATGTAGCCTATCGGATAGAACGGCGAGCCCGGGCCATTCTTCACAAGCGCGGCGATTATCCCTGGAAGATTGATGGCGAGGACGGCAAGCATTGCAAAAACACTCGCCCATACGCTCGATGCAACAAGTCTACCCAGCTCGCCCATCGGTGCCTGGATGATGAGCTTTTCACGTTTGTTAAGACGCGCGGCAAGGAACGAGACGGCAACGGCCGTTGCGACCCATAGCAAGTACTCCTTCGATCCGTCATAATAGGTGTACTCTCCATCCGATATCTGCAGAAACGGAAGTAGGGGAGAGAGCGGTGCCAAGATAAGACGTCCCGCGGCAAGAGGGTACAGAAGCGCGGGCATGCTTGATGAAGAGGTATAGACACCGTCCTCCCCCGCATTCACAAGCGCATCCGCATAGGATGCTGACAATTCCTGCTCAACACGGGTTATTCCCGACTCGAGGTATTCGACCCGTCCGTCGATGCCAGCCGCGCTCCAGAAGACGGGCAGAGCACAAAGAACCATCAACGCAACAACGACAACACAGAGCGACCTGGAGGAGAGAAGCGACCTAAAGATCACCTTCGAGATTTTGAGCATATTCATCGCCAACCTTAACCTCATCCAGTCGGAACAGAGGGGCCGAACAAAATGCTCGGCCCTTATTACTTGCCGGCAAAGTCAATTTAACATAAACTGTTAAAAAGTAACCTGAGTTTTTTAAATTCTTCGGAGGTTATTATGAGTTCCGACAATCGCACTCCCCGGCTTCATTCCTTCCGCATCGCATGTGCGATAGCCTCTGCGGCCCTTTGCGTCACCGCCATCGCACAAGTGGCGTTCTCCTTAAAGCCAGCAATCGAAGTGCTCGACAACCCTGTGATTGTAGACTCCCCAGCATATCCAGCCCTTGCGATCTCGACATTGGCCCCTGCCGTCATCGGTATCGCCACGACCGTCCTCAGCGCCGTTCTCGTGTGGACGATCAAGAGCGCAGACCCCTTCAAGAAAGGGTCTGCGACGTGCTTGAAGGTGCTCGGCATTCTCTTCATTGTTCAAGCTGCCACCAGCCTCTACGCCGGCTCACTCGAAGCCTCCGTCTCGATGTTTGGCGGCGAGGGGACCGTCGGCACCCAAGAGATCGCTTCATCATTCGACTGGACCTCTCTGGTTCTCGGCATCGTCTTGTTCATGCTTTCCCAGCTCTTCCTGTACGCTCGAGAGCTGTACCTCGACTCCGACGAGATTGCGTAAGGAAACGCCATGCCCGTAATTGTTCGCCTCGACAAGATCATGGCCGAGCGAAAGATTTCCTCGAACGAACTTGCCGAAAGGATTGGAACCACGCCCGTGAACCTGTCCCGTATTAAAAAGGGGCATATTCGCGGCATTCGCTTCAACACGCTCGAGCAGCTATGCCTCGCCCTTCGTTGCCAACCTGGAGACCTTCTCGAAGTCATGAGCGAAGAGGATGCCAGAAAAGAGTTCGGACTCGATTGGTCCGCCGAGGATTAGAGGGCGGTCTTGCTCGCCCTGAACACGGGGATGCGAATCGGCGAGGTCTTCGGCCTTAGGTGGTGCGGCGTGGATTTCGAGACGGGCCTGATCTCGATCAGACACTCGGTGGCGTACGCGAAGGGAATGGGTTCGTTCATCAAGGACACCAAGACCCATGACGCCACCAGGGGTATCCCCATCGACCCGGTCGGCCTACTCCCCTTCCTGAAGGAGACCCACGAGATCGACTGCGGAAAGCTGCGCTTGCGCGGCCTTACCGGGGCGGTCGAGATCGGGGACTGCTACATCCTGTCGGAGCCGGGCGCGACCTTCGCGACGACAAGCTATATCCGCAGGGCGTTCAAGACGTTCTCGGAGACCAACGGCCTCATGGGCACCAACGGCGAGCTGATCACGTTCCACGGCCTGCGCCACACGTTCGCGACTCAGTGGATCCGCCACGGCGGCGACATCAAGGCGCTCCAATCGATCCTCGGCCACAAGGACGCCATGGCGACGCTCAACGTCTACGCCGACATCGAGCCCATCTCCAAAATCCATAACATGCTGCGCGCCACGCCGTGCCTTTGGCGCGGGCACCTCGGGCCGAGGGTCGATCCGGGTCCCATGTTCCAACAGAGGATCCAGGAGTCCATCGAGACGCTCCAGGCGTTCGGCTACGGCATCACCGAGCCGGACGACCGAAATATCGCCATACGCGACGTGAAGACGAACAGTTGGCTCTAGCTCACCGAGTACGCGGCAGTGCTGGGCCCATCCCAACTGAGGTCACGGTGGTCCGATAGGGGCGCCGCCCGCGGCATGCGCCGCGGAGCGGTATCCCCTACCGAAGGGCGGGGATGCCCTCCGCTTCCAGTTCGGAATCAGCCGTCAGAGGCGTTCGGCTGACTGCGGGAACGGCCTGTCCGCTCAATGTGTTCGGCTGAGATCGGAAATCAACCCAACACGAGCCGGACACGCGCCAGACGGCTCTTCCCCGTACGGCCTTCCCCCTTACGCTCATGTTGCAGGCATGTAACGCCGCAGCGAGCGCGCCTTTTTTGCGCCAGACAGGTACAATGATGAACACTGTACCGTAGCGGAGCGCCCCGCGCACGCCGCAATCACGCGAAAGGGTTTCCCATGGCCGAGATCTCGTCCTCCCGTATCGTCATCACCGTCCTTGGCAAGAACCGCCCCGGCATCGTCGCCGGCGTGACCCGTGTTCTGGGCGAGGCCAACGTCGACATCCGCGACATCACGCAGTCCATTATCGAGGACATCTTCACCATGACCATGCTGGCTGACACCGCCGAGTCCAAGCTCGACTTCGCCGAGCTGCAGAAGGCGCTGGCCGAGGCCGGCGAGCTTTCGGGCGTCAACGTGTCCATCCAGCGCGAGGACGTCTTTAACTTTATGTACCGCCTGTAGCGAACAGGTCGCCCGGGGACAGGCTGGCGCGTCTGCGCCCAAGCGCGCCGTCCCGACGCGGCATAGAGAGGAGCGCGCATGGCCTACGACGCCAAGAAAATCTATTACCGCTTCGATGACCACTTGAGCCGCCTGGTTCTGGATTACGAGGCGAGCCGTCAGATTTCGCCTGAGAGCGAAAGCCTCTACCACGGCCTGCCGACCGACCCTTATGACGAGGGCCTGTTTGTTGAGCACAATGTCAAGCGCGGCCTGCGCAATGCCGACGGCTCGGGCGTGGTCGCGGGCCTCACTCGCATCTCGGATGTGCACGGCTACAACAAGGTCGACGGAAAGGTCGTGCCCGATCAGGGCAAGCTCACGCTTCGCGGCTACAGCATCGAGGATCTGGTCAACAATGCCCAGGCCGAGAATCGCTACGGCTACGAGGAAGTCGCCTATCTGCTTATCACGGGTTCGCTGCCCAACAAGGAAGAGCTCGACGGCTTTTGCGAGCGCCTGGGCGCCTTTAGACATCTGAGCGACGAGTACGTCAAAGAGTTCCCTATGACCACGGTGTCGTCGAGCATCATGAACGTGCTCCAGCGCGCCGTGCTGCTGCTCTACGCCTTCGATGCCGAACCAGACGTGATCACGCCCGAGCATGAGATCGACGTGGCTATTTCCATGCTCGCACGTCTCCCGCGCATCGCCGCCTTCGCACACATGGCCTCGATCGCCAAGCTTCGCGGCTCCGAGGTTCACGTGCCGCACCCCACGCCCGGCCTCTCCACCGCCGAGACCATCCTACAGGTGCTCCGCGGCGGTATGGCGTTCACCCGCGATGAGGCCATGCTGCTCGACGTGATGCTCATGCTGCATGCAGAGCACGGCGGCGGCAACAACTCCACGTTTGCCTGCCGCGTGCTGTCCTCCTCGGCCACCGACCCGTATTCCGCCTACGCCGCGGCCATCGGCTCGCTCAAGGGCCCGCGCCACGGCGGCGCCAACGCCAAGGTCGTGTCCATGCACGAGGACATCCGTGCGCATGTCTCCAATTGGGAGGACGAGGACGAGGTCGCGGCCTACCTGGGCAAGATCCTCGACAAGCAGGCCTTCGACGGCACCGGCCTCATCTACGGCATGGGCCACGCCGTCTATACGCTGAGCGACCCGCGCGCCGAGGTCTGCCGCCGTTACGCGCGCTCGCTTGCCGCCAAGAAGGACTTGGGCGAGGAGTTCGCGCTCATCGAGCGCATCGAGCGCCTGGCCCCGCAGGTGATGCGCGACCACGGCATGACCAAGCCCATCTGCGCCAACATCGACCTGTACACGGGCTTTATTTACAAAATGCTCGGCGTGCCCGAGACGCTCTTTACACCGCTGTTCGCCGTCGCCCGTATGGCCGGCTGGTCGGCGCACCGCATGGAAGAGCTCTTCTGCGCGCACCGCATCATCCGTCCCGCGTATCGCCCGGTTATCGAGCCGCTGGAATACAAGCCGCTCGCCGATCGCTAGGACGCGGACCGTTATAGAACCCGAGCGTGGCCAGGGCATCACCGCCCTCGGCCACGCTTTTTATGACAGTAGAAAGGATCGCGGCGAATGATTGTGTTTTCCGATATGGATGGAACGCTGCTGACGAGTGATAAGCAGATGAGCGACGCCACCTGGGCGATGCTCGACGAGCTTGCGCGACGCGGTATTGAGTTTGTGCCCTGCACGGGGCGCCCGCTGTCGGGTGTCTTTGAGCCCATCCTCGCCCACCCCGCCGTACACTACGCGGTCTGTGCCAACGGTGCCAGCGTCTGGCAGCTCGACGACGGTACGCCCACCGATGTCTCACGTGCCACGCGCATTTTGAGCCGACCGCTCGACCGCGCCATCGCCCACCGCGTCCACAGCATTGCCGTCGGCCATGACGTCACCTTCGATATCTTCGCAGACGGGCAGTGCTTCCTCCCCCGCTCGCTCTACACGCGCCTGGACGAGTTCTGTGGCGGAGATCCTCACATCGCGGCTTCGCTCAAGCGCACGCGCACACCAATCGACATGGATATCGACAGCAAGATCGACGAGGTCGAGACGCTCGAACGCATCGCCATGTACTGGCACGACCCGGCCGATCGCGACGCCATCGCCGCGGCGCTCGATACGCTCGGCGGGATCGAGGTCACACGTTCGTACGCCATGAATATCGAGGTTATGGGCGAAGGCGCTACCAAGGGAACGGCACTCACGTGGCTATGCGGGCATCTGGGCGAGCGTCTCGCCGACGCCTGGGCGTTCGGCGACAACATCAACGACATCCCCATGCTGCAGGCAGCGGGCCACGGCATGGCCATGATCAACGCCGAGTCCGAGGACCGCGAGGCGGCCGACGCCATCACCGAATACGACAACGACCACGACGGCGTCGCCCGCACCATCATGGCCGCCCTCGCCTAGCAGCAGCAACCCGGCAGGGTAGCTAATTTGGGACGGGGCTATTTTAGCTACCCCGGTCACAGTAGTCGTTGGGGACACTCTTCGCGGGGCGCCGCAAGGACTGTCCCCGGCTGCCGGCAGAAAAGGAACGTCCCCAACTGCCGGATTAAGCGAGACTCTCCAGCACGCGACGGAGCTCCTGCTGGACGGCGTGGTCGCGGTTGCAGCCTACGACGCGATCGGCCACCGCCTTGAGCGCGGGGCGCGCGTTTTCCATCGCGCAGCCCGTGCCGACAAAGCGAATGATCTCGTAGTCGTTCATCGAGTCGCCAAACGCCATGATCTCGTCGCGTCCAATGCCGTAATGCTCCGCAAGCTGTGCGATGCCCGAGGCCTTCGACACACCGGGCTGCATGGCATCGATCCACGCGTTGCCCGAAGGCGCAAAGGTAAAGAGCTGACCGAGTTCGCGCTGTAGCACGTACGCACTGTCCATAACGGCACCGTCGTCGCAAAAGATACTCGCTTTGATGATATTTACGCTGGGATCGGGCAGCTCCCAAATGCGCTCGGCATTAGGAAGGTCCTTATCGACCTCACACACGAACTTGCACTCGTCATCGAGCAAAAAGGACTTGGTTCGGTCAAAGAGTGCAAGATGCAGATTGGGAAACGTCGCGACGGCCTGGGCGAGCTTTCGAATCGCCAGGTGCGAATATACCTCGCGGTCTACCATTTTGCCGTCGGCGTAGACCTGGGCACCGTTAGCTGCGACAAAGTCCATCTTGTCGCGAACGGGCGCAAAGAACTCACACAGGCGATCGTAGCGGCGACCTGACGATGCGGCAAAATGCACGCCATGCTCGCGTAGCGCCAAAATCAGTTCGTAGGTCTCGGGAGGCACCTGGCTGTTTTCGTCAAGCAACGTGCCGTCCATATCGGATGCAATCAGTTTAAACATAGAAAAGCTCCCTTCGGGCTTATTGGAATCGAACGTGTATCCGATTCCAACGTACCCAAAGGGAGCTCAAATAAGACCCCGCAGTCATAAACGTTACATAGGCCTGGCAAATAGCTCACGCGTGCCAGAGGTCTCACGGTCGCGGCGTCAGGCGACAAGTCAAAGAGTGTCGCAGGTGGCTAGTCGTTTAAGAACGTCCCCAATGACTAATCGGCGTAGGTGAAGGTGGTGACGTCGAACATGCCCTCGGGGCGAATGCGGAGCGTCGGGATCACCGGCAGGGGCAGGAAGATGATGCCCATGATGGGGTCGAGTGGCGGCTCAATACCCATGGCGCGTGCCTTGACCATAAAGTCGTCGTGCTGCGCGGCAACGTCCTCGGCCGTGCCTTCGCTCATCAGGCCACCGAGCGCCAGCGGAATACGCGCCACGACCTCGCCGTTGCGCACTAGCACGTGACCACCCTGGCCAACAGCCTCGACGGCAGCCATCATATCGGCGGCGTTGTCGCCCACCACGCACACGTTGTGCGAGTCGTGGCCAATCGTCGAGGCGATAGCACCGCCCGTGATGGTAAAGCCGCGCACCCAGCCGCGGCCGATATGCTTGCCGACGAGCCCCATGCCGGCGGGACCGTCGCCATCGGCGCCCTCGGTCTGCAGCGACACGCCGCGGCCGTGACGCTCGATCAGCATAATGCGGCGCAGGCCCTCGGCATTCTCGGGACGAGCCATGCCCGTGATGGCCTTGCCCGGCACCACGTCGATCACGGCCTCGCCCGGCTTAAAGGCATAGTCGAACACGTCGAGCGATAGCTTCGGCAGCTTAACGGAAGCACGCAGCCCATCGGCAAGGGCCGCAACCTCGGCCATCTCGGGTGCGATCTCGCCCACAAAGGTGCCGTCCTGCGCCACCAGAGCACCGGCGGCATATACGCGATGCGGAGCCGTGGCAAACGTCAGGTCGTTGAGTACCAGCAGGTCGGCACGCTTGCCAGGGGCGATGGCGCCACGCAGCTCGTGCGGGTCGCGGCAACCGTGGTCCAGGCCAAACGCCTCGGCCGTGGAGAGGGACGCCATAGAGATGGCAACCACGGGGTCAATACCGGCCTCGATGGCCACGCGGCAGGCATTGTCGATCATACCGGTCGAAAGCGCGTCGGAAGGAGCGCGGTCATCGGTCGCAAAACAGCAGCGGCGGGCACGGGCGGGGTTTTCAAGCAACATCGGAGACAGGTTAGCCAAGTCATGGCTGCACGTACCTTCGCGCAGCATGACATACATGCCGCGAGATAGCTTGTCGAGCGCCTCCTCGGGAATCGTCGACTCGTGGTCGGCGATAATGCCCGCCGCGGCATAGGCATTGAGATCCTTGCCGGCAACGAGCGGCGCATGGCCGTCGACCTGCTTGGACGGCGTCTGGTTGGCAGCATCGATGCGAGCACAGGTCTCGGGGTCGGCCATAAAGACACCCGGCAGGTTCATCATTTCACCCAGACCAAAGACATCGCCCGGATGCTCGGCAAAAAACGCCTGCATGTCAGCGGCGGTAATCACAGCGCCCGCTTGCTCATCGGGCAGCGCGGGCACGCACGAGGGCATCATGTACTTGATGGAAATGGGCGCGCGACGGCCGTCCTCGATCATAAAGCGCAGGCCGTCCAGGCCGGAAACGTTGGCAATCTCGTGGCTGTCGGCAATGGCGGTGGTGGTGCCGCGCGTCGCCGCCATGCGCGCATACTCGGCGGGACGGATGTTCGAGGACTCAATGTGCAGATGTCCGTCGATAAAGCCGGGGGCGATATAGCGACCCTGACAGTCGATGACCTCAGCCGCCTCGTAGGTGCCGGCGGCATCGTCGCGACCGTCGTAGAGCACGCCGACGATTACGCCGTCCTTGACGGCAACGCTACCGGGCGCCACGCGCTGGCCATATACGTCGACGATCTGCGCATTGGCAAACAGCGTGTCGACGGGCACGCGACCCTCGGCGGCCTCGATCACAGACCTCATGACCTCAACGGACATACATACTCCTTTAACTGTAGAAATAACTGCGGAGCGGACAAACCTTCACCGCAGCAAGCCAATAGCCATTGTATGCCCAAACGATGGGTCAACAATACGCCTCTCCGCTTAACGGCACCGCCAAATGACCCCTCCGTCCCCAAGGGATCATCGTAACCAAAAAAGGCCGCAGTCGGAAATCCCGGCTGCGGCCTTGTTGCACTTGTGAGGTCAACTTGTTCGTTAGACCAATTTAAAGCCCTTGCGCTTGCCTACGGAGAGGGTGTCGCCCAGCTTGAGGACGCTCGGATCGATGTTGTAGCTCTTGGGAGCCACGGCCTTGCCGTTGATCTTGACGCCGCCGCCGTCAATGTCACGACGGGCCTGGCCGGCGCTCGCCGAAAGGCCCAGGTCCTTAAGCAGGCCTGCGAGGTAGATCTGGCCCTCGTCGTTAACAGTCAGATCAACGTGCTTCTCGGGGAAGTCGGCAAGCTGGCCCTCCTTGAACACGCGGTCGAACTCGGCCTGAGCCTCGTCACCGGCACCGGCGCCGTGATAGGTGTCGCACAGGTCGCGGCCCAGCGCGCGCTTGAGCTCATAGGGGTCGGCGGAACCGTCGGCCAGGGCGGCGTCGATCTTGTCGACCTCGGCCGGGGTGAGCGAGCTGGCCAGACGATAGTACTTGCCGATCATCTCGTCGGGGATGGACATGGTCTTGCCGAACATATCCTTGGGAGCATCGGTCAGGCCGATGTAGTTGCCGTAGGACTTGGACATCTTGCGCACGCCATCGGTGCCCTCGAGCAGCGGCATGGTAAGCGCGATCTGCGGCTCCATGCCCATCTTCTCCATGAGCTCGCGACCAGCGAGCAGGTTGAAGAGCTGGTCGGTGCCGCCCATCTCCACGTCGGCCTTGATCTGAACGGAGTCGAAGGCCTGCATCACGGGGTACAGGAACTCGTGCAGGGCGATCGGCGTCTGGGACTGGTAGCGCTTGGTAAAGTCATCGCGCTCGAGGATGCGGGCGACGGTGAACTTGGAGCACACCTGCAGCAGGCCGGCCAGATCCATCGACAGGATCCAGTCGCCGTTGTGCACGATGGTGGTCTTCTCGGGATCCAGGATCTTCATGGCCTGGCTCACGTAGGTCTCGGCGTTGGCCTCGATCTGCTCCTGCGAAAGCTGCGGGCGGGTGGAGTTCTTGCCCGAAGGATCGCCGATCAGTGCGGTGCCGTTACCGATGATCAGGGTGACGTTGTGGCCCAGGTCCTGGAACTGACGCATCTTGCGCAGGGGCACGGCATGGCCCAGGTGCAGGTCGGGGCTGGTGGGATCGACGCCGAGCTTGATGTTGAGGGGCTCGCCCTTCTCAAGCTTCTTGCGAAGGTCGGCCTCGGGGACGATTTGCGCTGCGCCCGAGGTGATGATACGCATTTGCTCGTCAACAGACAGCATTGGGTATCCTCCTTTTGCTATAGCACCCTCACCGGATACGGCGGTGCTCGAAGTTCATAAACCCACTAATAATAACCAAAACGGCGCGGCCGAACACCTACGACAGGAAAATCCTCGTCCTGCCGCGCGCGTCGATAACGACCGGCAAACGCGTGCCGTCACGTTCGACCAAAAAGCGCGTCTGCAGACGGCGCGAGCAGTCACGGCAACGGACCTGCCCCGTCGCATCCGTGGCGCAGGCGCCCTCGGCAGTCAGCAAGCAGTGCTCGCACACCATGAGCTCGGGACGGTCGGCGTCGACAGGCCCCAAGACACCGGGGCAAGCGGCAAGCTCGGCAACACGCTCCGCGTCGTCGGCGACAAGCTCGGCAGACAAATACACACGGCCCGCGCCGAGCCCGCGTAGCCAGGCAAGCGTAGCCCGGTTCGCGCAAAACACCGGTGCCGCAACGTCAAACGCCACGCCCAGCTCACGCGCCATCGCCACCTGCCCCAGATTACGGCAGACGACGCGCCCGGCACGCCGCATAAGCGAGCGGGCACGCGAGACATCGCCTGCGCGACAGACCTCGTCGAGCACCACGGTCGCATCGGACAGATCGAGCTCGTCACACGGGTCGATGTCCATCAGCTGCCAGGCAAAAACCATGCGAGCGGAAGCCCCTTGCTCCGCCGCCTCCGGCACGTCGCCAACAGCTATGGCACCCTCAAAGGGCAGCACCTCAACGGCGCGCGCAACGGGCGCGACCGCCTCCGCCTCGGCCCGCATGCGCGCCAGCGCCGTCGCCGTCTGCTCCAACACGCCGGCGCTGCGAATCAGGTACACCTCGCATCCCGCATCCACCTTACGCTTGCAGTGCACGACAACGCACTCCCCCGCCGCTGCATCCACCGGGCAGGGCACCTGGGGCCAGCGCTTGGGTACGTCGGGGCGCGCATCGGCACCCGGATAGAACCGGATCTCGAGTGTGTCGCCCGCGGAAACGGGGGCATCGAGCTCGACCGCCACCTCTTCGTGGCCCACGGTCACCAAGTGGCCCACGCGCGCGCCCTGGTTAATCGCGCGCTCAAAGCTCATGAGCTCAGTGCCCGATTTCCCCCGCAGATACGCGTCGGTAAACCCGCGGTTGAATGACCTGCCCAGCTCGCGCTCAAGCGCCGACACGGCAGCGGCATCCCACGCGCCATCGCGCAGCATGTCGAGCGCACGACGCCACACCCGCACCACGTTGAACACGTAGTCGGGGTTCTTCATGCGCCCCTCGATCTTGAGCGACGCCACCCCGGCGGCAACGAGTTCGGGCAGATGCTCGATACCCAAGTAATCACGCGGGCACAGCAGTCGGTCGCCCTCAACGGCGACGACGCTCTCCCCCGCCTCGTCCACCAGGTCATACGCCAGGCGGCACGGCTGCGTGCAGTCCCCGCGCATCGCCGAGCGCCCGCGTCGCAGGGCGGAGAACTCACAAGCACCCGAGTAGCCAATGCAGATGGCACCGTGACAGAACACCTCGATGGGCACACCTGTACCGCACAAGGAGGCAATCTCGTCGACCGTCAGCTCGCGCGCGGTCGTCACACGCTCGACGCCCAGCTCGTCGGCAGCTAGGCGCACGGCGCCTTCGCTATGGACGCCCGCCTGCGTGGACAGGTGAATCTCGACGCCGGGAATCGCCGCACGCAGCGCGCATACCAATCCGGCGTCGGCAACAATCAGGGCATCGGCGCCCAGCCCCAGCGCGTGAGCTCCCAACGCCACCGCGTCAGCCAGCTCGTCATCAAACACGAACACGTTAAGCGTCACGTACACGCGCACACCATGTGCATGCGCCACGGCACAGCCGCGGGCGAACTCGTCGTCGGTAAAACCGTGTGCGCTCACGCGAGCGTTAAAACCGCCCAGACCCGCATAGACGGCATCGGCGCCCGCCGCAATGGCAGCGAGCATCTGATCGAGCCCGCCCGCAGGCGCCAGCAGCTCGGGCAGCACCGTCCCAGCAGCCACCGGCCTCTTCCCATATTGTTCGTTCGGCCCCGTCGTCCGAATCGCCATCGGCAAACTCCTTACCAAGGTATGCAGTCACTCTGAAAATTGCCATTACCCAGCATACACGAGGCCTTGCACGCCCCGGTTTGGTTTATCGTGTAATAACTTATGTCCATCCTGCCTCGGCGGCGCCAACCAAACCGCCCGGCACGACATACCTGGAGGTCAATATATGGGTCCTCGCCAACGACAGGGACGCAGTCGTTCCAAGACGCATGCCCTGCCCATGATTCTGCTCTCGTTCTTGGGCTTTTTGCTCATCGCGGGCGTAGCGTTTGGCATCGGCATGATCGGCAACGTCAATCGTTGGCTGTCCGATCTGCCCGACTATACCGACGCCAACGCCTATCTGGTGAGTGAACCCACCGAGATCGTCGATTGCAACGGCAACAAGATCGCGAGCTTCTACACGCAAAACCGCAAGTCCGTCACCAAGGACCAGGTCTCTCCGTACGTGCTGCAGGGCACCGTCGACGTTGAGGACGAGCGCTTCTACGAGCACGGCGGTATCGACCTGTGGGGTATCGCGCGTGCTGCCGTGGCAACCGTCTCCGGTGGCCACGAGGGCGCATCGACCATCACCCAGCAGCTGGTACGCAACACCATCCTGCAGGAGGAGCAGTTCGATTCGACCATCGAGCGTAAGGTGCGCGAGGCCTATATCGCCATCAAGATGGAGGAGATGTACTCCAAGGACGAGATCCTCATGATGTACCTCAATACCATCTATTACGGCCACGGTGCCTACGGCATCGAGGCCGCCGCCGAGACCTACCTGTCCAAGAGCGCCGCCGACCTCACCCTGAGCGAGGCCGCGCTGCTCATCGGCCTTCCCAACTCGCCGTCGCAGTACGACCCCACGGTCAACCCCGACTTAGCGCTCTCCCGCCGCAACAAGGTCCTCGACAACATGCTGCGCTTGGGCCATATCACCCAGGAGGAGCACGATGCCGCCCAGGCCGAGCCCATCACGCTCAACGTGACCGAGATTTCGGGCAGCGGTGTCGACGTCTACTCTCAGCCCTACTTTGTGGCCTACGTTAAGAAGCTTCTGGAGCAAGAGTTCTCCACCGACGTGCTCTTTAAGGGCGGCCTGACCGTCAAGACTACCATCGACCCGACCATGCAGCAGGTAGCTGAGGACGCCGTCCGCACCCAGCTCGACACGCTTTCGCTCGACGGCCTGGACATGGGCATGGTCGTCGTCGACCCCAAGACCGGATACATCAAGTGCATGGTAGGCGGCTACGACTACAACGCCGACGAGAACCACGTGAACCATGCCACGGCCAAACGCCCCGTGGGCTCCACGTTTAAGGCCTTTACGCTGGCCACTGCCATCCAAAACGGCATGAATCCCAACGTCACCCTCAACTGCAACTCACCGCTCAAGGCCAAGGGCACCACGACCGAGGTGCAAAACTACGCCAACCAAAGCTACGGCACCATCACGCTCAAGCAGGCGACGGCATACTCCTCCAACACTGGCTATATCCAGGTTGCCGAGGCTATCGGCAATAATAAGATCATGTCGCTCGTCAAAAAGCTTGGCATCGATCCTTCTAAGGACAATATCGAAGACGTTCCCGTCATGACGCTCGGTACCGGCTCCATCTCGCCGCTCGAGATGGCCGCCGCCTACGCCACGTTCGCCAACGGCGGCTACTATCGCCAGCCGATCGCCATCACCGAGATCGATTCGCGTACCGGCTCGGTGCTGTACCAGCACACCGATAACCCCTCGCAGGTGCTCTCCACCGGCGAGGCCGCAGCGGTGACCGACGTCCTGACCGGTGTTATGCAGGGTAGCGGCACGGGTGCTGCCGGCGCTCTGAGCGTCAACCAGCCCTATGCCGGCAAGACGGGTACCACCGACAACACCACCAACCTGTGGTTCTGCGGTTATACCCCGCAGCTTGCATGCGCCCTGTGGACCGGCTACTCCGCAGGCGAGATTCCCATCCAAAAGTACGGCACGGACCTGCTGGGCGACAGCACCAACCTGCCCGTCTTTAAGAAGTTCATGAACACCGTCCTTGCCGGCACCGACCGCGAGGAGTTCCCAACGGGTACTGCCCCCACGTATAAGAACAACAACGTCTGGAAGTTCTACGGCACCAACAACACCAAGAAGTCGGATAGCGACACCGAGGACAAAGACGAGGAAGAGACCACCACGACCACGACGACGACCACGACGACGACCGAGACCACGGGCGGCGAAACCACCGGTGGCACCGGCACGACCGGCGGCTCGACGGGCGGCGACGGTAGCGGCGGTGAAGGCGGCGAGGGCGGCTCCCCCACGCCCACGCCCACACCTACCCCAACGCCCGATCCCTCTACGGGTCAGTAGGCGCCAGCCATAGCCAAACAAAGGCGCCCGAGCAGATCGAAAGCTGCTCGGGCGCCTTTTTGTAACGCGAAACCTCGCACGCGCCTCAGCACGATGCGTCAATAACAAAGGGCGCCGACCATCGTCGACGCCCCGTAAAAGTCGCTATATGCGCTCGCACGGCGCTATCATCACGCGCCGCCTCGCCTACTTACGAGAGTTGCTCAGCTTGTTGATGAGGGCTTCCAGGCGCTCGCCATCCTCGGCCGTCTGGGCGATAACCAAGATGGTGTCGTTACCGGCGAGCGAACCGAGCACGTCGGGCAGCTCGGCAGCATCGACCGCGGCGGCAATGCCCGAAGCGGTACCGGGCTGGGCCTTGATCATAACCAGGTTATCGGTGCGCAAAACGCCCGTTACCAGCTCGGAGACCATGCGCTGCAGGTGCAGATCCTCGGCCAGGACATAGATGCCCTCGGGAAGCTTGCGCAGCCCCATATCGGCAATGTCGCGCGAAACGGTCGCCTGCGTGCAATCGAACCCCATGGCACGGAGCTCATCCACCAGCACGCGCTGCGTGCGAACATCCTTGTTGCGCACGATATCTCTGATGGCATCCTGGCGCCCATTGCGTTTTTTAGCCATACAAAACCTCACTCCATAGATGGCGGAGACAATCAATCAGTGATTGAATAGTTTAGCGCTATTTGAGGGTATTTGTGAATAAGAACGCATTTCGAAACAATTCCATGCAAGTTTGTTTCGAAAATAGCCGTCTTAAGCAGTTTTGACGCCCGTCCGGTTAAGAAAAGCGGCCAAGTGCGTACACATCACACAGCGTGCTGGCTTGGCGCTGGCAATCGGTCCAAATAACAGGCCGGCCCCGCGATGGTTATCCTTGAGCGCCGCGACCATCTGGCGGGTTCGAGATGCCTCGAGCATATCACGCATGCGAGCGGAGCGCTCAATTGAAGACACCCCATGTGGGCTCAAGCACAAATTTTCGATGCAGGCGACCAGGCCGGCAAAATAAAACTTATGGCTCGCCACCTTTAGCTGCGCGCCACCGCTCGCCTCTGCAAGCGAATCGGTAAGCTCGTCGAGCGCCCGGGCGTCATCGGTAAGCTTGGCAAACAATGTGGGATCAAAGGTATCCGTAAGCTTTGGCGCAACCACATGGAAACAGGCGTCTCCACACCCGGATACGCGCTGCGCCTGCGAAAGGGCACATGCCATAAAGCCAGCAGAACGAAAAGCACAGCCGCGCGACAAACACGTATCGAACAGTGAGCGGCTGTACATCACACCGGAAGTCTGGGCGATCAGGCCGCCGGAAATCATCTGAGACAGACCAGCCGCCAAAGAAGCACGGTCATCGATCGCAAGAGAGGTGGCATCCAGCACGCGCGAATGGCGCTCACGATGAGCATCGTAGCGGTCGAGCGATGCCGTTGGAACCACCATGTCTGCCGCGGCATCGCATGCAACATCGACCATCTTGGAAAGGGACTGCGGAGCAAACCACTCGTCAGCATTGATAGCTACGATCTGCGACCCACGCGAGACGGCAAAACCGGCCTTGAGACACGCTCCGCACGCCGAATCCTCGACGTCAATCAAATCGATGTGAATATCCCTGCCTGCGGCAACTTCGAGCGAATGGCGCACACCCGGCGCAACGTCGCGACAAACCACGACAATTTGCAGGTCATAGAGGTCTTGGTTCTGGACGCTCTCGAGTGCGCGCATCGCATAGCTGGGCGAACCCTCGACAACGAGAATCACAGAAAGTCGCGGATGCGAACCACGTCGAACCAAGTTTTCCGTCCTCTCGACAGCGCCAAATCAAACTGTCGTTCATGGTACACCCGAGCAATAAAAGCAACGAGCCGCCTAACATGTTGCACGCCAAGAACAGATGTTGCACACGCGCAGCTCACACATGGTATGTGCCAGATACGGACGCGCCGAGCACTTCCCTAGTCGAGCACGATAAGCTCGTCGGGGCCGTAATCCACGCCCATAAACGTAAGGCCACAGGCAGGTGCCGTGGGGCCCGCGGCGGTACGGTCGCAGGCGTCAATGACCTCGCGCATCCACTGGGGATCGCGGCGATGCATACCAATCTCCACGAGCGTGCCCACGATCGTTCGCACCATCGAATGCAAAAACGCGTTACCCTCGATCGTAAAGGTCAAAATGTCCTCGCCAAAAGCGACCTCGTGGCCAAACTCGGCACGCATCACGCAGCGGTGTGTGGGCTTACCCACGGCAGATGCCACCTTGCAAAAGCTCTTAAAGTCCTGCTCGCCCAAGAGCGCGGGGCATGCGGCAGCCATGGCGTCGACATCCAAGGGGTAGCGATGCCACCATACTGCACCGCGCGAGAGCACGGGGCGCGCATCGCGATCGGCAATGCGGTACGTATACGTACGGGACCGGGCGTCAAAGCGTGCGGAAAAGCCCTTACGGGCCTTGTAGACCTCGTTTATGGCGATATCTTTGCTCAGGAGGGCATCCATGGCCCTAAGCCATCTACGGCGCGTCAGAGCCAGCTCAGCGTCCGTTACGGGCACGCTGATGTACTGGGCCACCGCATGCACGCCGGCATCGGTACGCCCCGCACACGTCAGATCGATCGGACGACGAAGCAGCGTCTCGATGGCGCGGCGCAGCTCGCCCGCAACGGTCGTCTGGCCCGGCTGCTCGGCAAATCCGCTATACGAAGAGCCGTCATAGGCAACGCGGAATACGAGCGTGGCATCGAGCTCTGGGGTCGAATTGAAATCAGACGGCGCGGTCATAGGCGCTCCCAACAAACAAGCAAGGGTATCGCGACAAAAAAAGGGGTACGCGAACGTACCCCTCGAATATAGCCTATGCAGACGGATTGTCTACTCAGCGGTCTCCTCAGCAGGAGCCTCCTCGGCAGCAGTCTCCTCGACGGCCTCGACCTTCTTGGGAGCAGCGGCCTTCTTGGGGGCCGGAGCAGCCTTCTTGGCCTTAGGCGTGCAAGGCTCGGTGACGAGCTCCATGATAACGATGGGAGCGTTGTCGCCCTTGCGGTTACCGAGCTTCATGATGCGGGTGTAACCGCCGTTGCGGTCCTGCCACATGCCCTGGGCAGCCTTGTCGAAGATCTCGGCAACGAGCTGCTTATCGCCGAGCTTGGCGATGGCCAGACGACGAGAGTGCAGGTCGCCCTTCTTGGCCCAGGTGATGATCGGATCGACGACCGAACGCAGCGCCTTGGCGCGGGTCTCGGTGGTCTTGATGCGGTCGTTCTCGAAGAGGGCCTTGGCCAGGCTCTTCTTCATGGCCTTGGTGTGGCTCGCATCGGTGCCGAGCTTCAGGCCCTTCTTAACGTTGTGACGCATGGTCTAGTTTCTCCTCAAATATGCGAAGCATTAAGCCTTCAGGCTCAGGCCCATGGACTCAAGCTTGTCCTTCACTTCCTCGATCGACTTAACACCGAAGTTACGGATGTTGAGCAGATCGTTCTCCGAGAACTCAACGAGCTGACGGACCGAGTGAATGCTGGCGCGCTTAAGGCAGTTGTAGGAACGGACGGAAAGGTCCAGATCCTCGATCTGCTTGTCCAGCTCGGCGTTGTCGTTGGTGACCTCGGGAGCGAAGATCGAAGCCTCCTCCTCGACCTCGGGGGTCTCGGCAAGGTTCATAAAGGCGGCCATATGCTGGTTGATGATATTGGCAGCCTGGACCACGGCGTCGCGCGGGGCGATGGAGCCGTTGGTCTCGATCTCGAGGACAAGGCGGTCGTAGTCGGTGTGCTGACCGACACGGCAAGCCTCAACGAGCTTGGCGCAACGGGACACCGGCGAGTACAGCGAGTCGACGTGGATCACACCGATGGGATCGTTGTCGCGCTTGTTGGCCTCGCCAGAGACATAGCCGCGGCCATAGCCGATGCGCATGCTCATGGTGAGATGGCCACCCTCGGTGAGCGTAGCGATGTGCTGCTCGGGGTTGACCAGCTCAAACTCGGACGGAATAAAGAAGTCCGCACCGGTGACCTCGCAGGGGCCGTCAACCGAGATGGTGGCGGTCGCCTCGTCGGTCGTGCCGAGAGCCCTGAAGACAAGACCCTTGACATTCAGGACGATGTCGGTGACATCCTCGACCATGTTAGGGATGGTCATGAACTCGTGCTGCGCACCATCGATCTGAATAGCCTCGACGGCGGCACCCTCGAGCGAGGACAGAAGGACGCGACGAAGGGAGTTACCCAGCGTATCGCCGTAACCGCGCTCGAGCGGCTCGACGGAGACACGAGCAGACGTCTCGTTAATCTCTTCGACCTGAACCTGAGGCCTAATGAATTCTGACATGTATTACCTCCAGCCTCAGCAGCCCGGATGGACTACTTAGAGTAGAGCTCGACGATGAGCTGCTCGTTGATATCACCGCTGATCTGCTCACGCGTCGGCAGAGCGAGCACGTTACCAGACAGCTTCTCGATATCGACCTCGAGCCAGCCAGGGACCTCGAAACGCTCGGAGGAAATCAGGGCCTCCTTGATGGGGAGGAGGTCACGGAACTTCTCACCGACAGCGACGACGTCGCCGGCCTTGACGCGGTAGGACGGGATGTCCACGCGCTTGCCGTTCACGGTGAAGTGACCGTGACGGACGGACTGACGAGCCTCTTTGCGGGTGCGGGCGAAGCCAAGACGGAAGACGACGTTGTCGAGGCGAGACTCAAGGATGATCATGAGGTTCTCACCGGTGACGCCGTTCATCTTACGGGCCTTGTTGAAGTAGCCGTGGAACTGCTTCTCCAGAACGCCATAGATGAACTTGACCTTCTGCTTCTCGCGCAGCTGCATGCCGTACTCAGATTCCTTGCGACGGCGCTTGGGCTGACGGATAGATTCCTTCTTGCTGCTGTAACCGAGCTCAGCGGGATCGATCCCGAGCTGACGGCAGCGCTTAAGAACAGGAGTCCTGTCGATTGCCATATTGATACGATCCTTTCAGTTACACGCGGCGACGCTTCTTGGGGCGGCAGCCGTTGTGCGGGATGGGGGTCTTGTCCTGGATGCTCGAGACCTCGAGGCCAGCAGCCTGGAGGGAGCGGATGGCGGTCTCACGACCAGAGCCGGGGCCCTTGACGAAGACGGAAACCTTCTTCATACCGTGCTCCATGGCCTGCTTGGCAGCGGCCTCGGCAGCCATCTGGGCAGCGAACGGCGTGGACTTACGGGAGCCCTTGAAGCCCACCTGGCCAGCCGACTTCCAGGAAATGACGTTGCCCTGGGGATCGGTGATCGAAACGATCGTGTTGTTGAACGTAGAACGGATGTGAGCCTGGCCCACGGAAATGTTCTTACGGTCCGCGCGCTTCAGACGGGCAGCGCGAACGTTCTTCTTAGCAGTAGCCATCTATCTAGCGCTCCTTATTTCTTCTTCTTAGCACCGATCTGACGCTTCGGGCCCTTGCGGGTACGAGCGTTAGTGTGGGTGCGCTGGCCGCGGACCGGGAGGCCCTTGCGGTGACGAAGGCCGCGGTTGCAGCCGATGTCCATAAGGCGCTTGACGTTCTGGTTGCGCTCACGGCGGAGGTCGCCCTCAACCATGATCTGGTTCTTATCGATATAATCGCGGATGGCGTTAACCTCATCCTCGGTGAGGTCCTTAACGCGCGTATCCACGTTAACGTTGCACTCGACGCAAATCTTCGTCGCAGTGGTGCGGCCGATGCCGTAAATGTAGGTCAGACCGATCTCAACGCGCTTCTCACGCGGGAGGTCGACACCATTAATACGGGCCAACGTAGTCTCCTCTCTTAACCCTGACGCTGCTTATGACGGGGGTTCTCGCAAATGACGAGGACCTTGCCATGGCGCCTAATGATTTTGCACTTATCGCACATCTTCTTGACCGAAGGACGTACCTTCATCGTTCTTCCTTTCGGTAGCGCTCAAACTACTTCCCTACTATCTACTCGCCCAGCCGCAGGCGTTTAAAACTATGGCTGGTCTTCACACACAATCCGACCGTAGGTTGAGCTAAGCCTGCAGCCGGAAAAGAAGTGCGTGTATGCGTGCCGCTATTTATAGCGATAGGTGATGCGGCCGCGGGTCAGGTCGTACGGGGAAAGCTCCACGACAACCCTGTCACCGGGGAGAATACGGATGTAATTCATTCGGATCTTGCCAGAAATGTTGCACAGAACCGAATGACCGTTCTCGAGCTCAACCTTGAACATGGCGTTGGGCAGCGGCTCTTTAACCGTACCCTCGAGCTCAATTGCGTCTTCCTTCTTCACAAGCAATCATCTTTCTCTAGAAAACGACAGCGATTGAGTATTCTACAATACGCGTGCACGTATCGTAATATCTTCGTAATGGCTCCACAACTAAGTGGAGCTTGTTACATTTGAAATGTAAATGCCGACGAATTTAAACGCGGCCTCTACATCTCGCCTCCTTGCAAGGAGCACCACGAGCCCTGGGCGTCGGTGGTGAGAATCACCGGACCGTCATCGGTGATGGCGACGGTGTTCTCGTAGTGCGCGGCGGGCAGGTGGTCGTTGGTCGTGACGATCCAACCGTCGGAGCCCGTGCTCACATGATTGGAACCCATCGTAACCATCGGCTCGATGGCAATGACCATACCGGCCTGAAGGCGAACGCCCCTCCCCTTCTTTCCGTAGTTCGGAACGTTGGGGTCCTCGTGCATCACGCGACCAATACCGTGCCCCACATAATCGCGAAGCACGCCATAGCCGTGAGACTCGGCGAGGGACTGGACGGCATAGCCAATGTCCCCAATATGGTTACCGGGAACAGCCTGCTCGATTGCAGCCTTAAGGCAATCGCGCGTAACCTCACACAGGGCCTTGGCCTCGGGCGTGGGGGTGCCGACGAAAAACGTCCAAGCGTTATCTCCGACCCAACCGTCGACAACGGCACCCGTATCGATGGAGATGATATCGCCATCGCGCAGAATCATGTCGGGATTGGGAATACCGTGCACCACGGCATCGTTAATGGATGCACAAATGGTACCGGGGAACCCGCCGTAGCCCTTAAAGGCCGGGGTGCCACCATGCATGCGGATAATCTGCTCCGCAAGCTGGTCGAGCTCAAAGGTCGAAACACCAGGGCGAACCATGGCTCCAACGTGGCGGAGCGCCATCTTAGATAGCGCTCCTGCCTTCTTCATCTGCTCGATTTGCGTTGCAGACTTAATCTTGATCATAGACCGAGAGCCTCTTTGACATCCCCGTACACGGTCTCGCGAGCCTGGTCACCGTTGACCGACTTGAGCAGACCCTGGCCACGATAGTAGTCGACGAGCGGGCTCGTGGACTTCTCGTAGACGTCGAGACGGTTCTTGATGGTCTCGGGCTTGTCGTCGTCGCGCTGATACATCTCGCCGCCACACTTGGGGCAGGTGTCATCGGCAGCAGTACCGGTGTAACCGCAGGCGCGGCAGGTGCGACGCGAAGACAGACGGTCGATGATGACCTCGGGGGCCACGTCGACCAGAAGTGCACAGTCGATCTCGCGACCCAGAGCGGAGAGCTCAGAATCGAGCGTTACAGCCTGGGCGGTGTTGCGCGGGAAGCCGTCGAGGATGAAGCCCTGCTGGGCGTCATCGGCGGCAAGGCGCTCCTTGACAAGGTCAATCACGAGTTGGTCGGGAACGAGCTCGCCAGCGTCCATGTACTTCTTAGCCTGAATACCAAGCTCGGTGCCACCCTTGACGGCAGCACGCAGCAGGTCGCCCGTGGAAATGTGAGCGACGCCGAACTCGGCGACGAGCTCCTGTGCGACGGTGCCCTTACCGGCACCCGGAGCTCCGAGCAATACGAGGTTCATGAGCAATCCTCCTCTAGCCTATTTAAAGAATCCATCGTAATCATACATCTTGATCTGGCCTTCGAGCTTGTCGACCGTGTCGAGCACGACGCCGACCATGATGAGGATGGACGTGCCGCCAAATGCCTGGATCAGCTGGTTACCCGTGAAGGAGAAGATGATCGAAGGCACGATGGCGATGAGCGCCAAGAAGACAGCGCTGGGAAGCGTGATCTTGTTGAGCGCGTTCTTGATGTAGGCCGCGGTAGCCCTACCCGGACGGACGCCCGGAATAAAGCCGCCCTGCTTCTTAAGGTTGTCGGCCGTGTCATCGGGGTTGAACACCATGGAGGTGTAGAAGTACGCGAAGAACACGATGAGGACAACGTTAAGCACCCAGTTGAGCCAACCGGTCGAAAGCGCAGAGGCAACTGCCTGAATCCAGCCGATGCCGGGGAAGAACACGGCGATCTGGGCCGGGAAGTACAGCAGTGCTGAAGCGAAGATGATCGGCACGACGCCCGCGGTGTTGACCTTGATGGGCAGGTAGGTGGTCTGGCCACCCATCATGCGGCGGCCCACGACGCGCTTGGCGTAGGAGACCGGAATGCGGCGCTGGCCGCGCTCAAGGAAAACAATCAGCGGGATAACCAGCAGGATGATGGCGCAGATGATCACCATGGTGATGATGCCACCGGCGTTACCCTCGGTGCTGGAGAAAATCGCCTGCGGAAGACCGGCCATGATGTTCGCGAAGATGATCAGCGACATGCCATTGCCGATACCGCGCTGGGTGATGAGCTCACCAATCCACATGATCAGCATGGCGCCCGCAGTGAGCGTACCGACGATCATGAGGTCAAAGATGATCTCGGGAGCACCGGCACCGTTAAAGCTGATACCGAAGCTCTTAAAGAGGAAGAGGTAACCCACAGAGTTGAGGATTGCCAGAGCCAAGGTGAGGTAACGCGAATACTGCGTGATCTTGGTCTGACCGACCTCGCCCTCGCGGGCAAGCTCATGCAGGGAAGGCACGACGGCCTGGAGCATCTGGAGGATAATCGAGCTCGTGATGTACGGCATGATGCCCAAAGAGAACACCGAGACATAGCTCAACGCGCCACCAGAGAAAAGATTCAGGAGGGCCATAGCACCTGCGGCGACCGAGTTGCTCCCGGTCGAGAAAAGGCCCAGCATCCCCTGGAAGGGAATGCCGGGCACAGGAACGTGCGCACCAATGCGGTACACGACGAGCATAGCTATGGTAAAAAGAATCTTTTCGCGCAGTTCTTTGATGCGGAAAGCATTCTTAAGACCATTTAGCACGGCAGCTCGACCTTTCCGCCGGCGGCCTCGATCTTGGCCTGCGCAGAAGCGCTGACCTTGTCGACCTTGACCGTGAACTTCTTGGTGAGCTCACCATTGCCGAGCACCTTGACGGGCTCGAACTCGCTCTTGGTGATGCGAGCGGCCTTAAGAGCGGCACCGTCGATCACAGCGCCATCCTCGAACTTGCGCTCGAGACGCTCGACGTTAACGGCGGTGTACTCGATACGACGGGGGTTGCGGAAGCCCGGAAGCTTGGGCAGGCGCATAGCCAGCGGAGTCTGGCCACCCTCGAAGCCGGCACCCTTGGTGCCGCCAGAGCGAGAGCCCTGGCCCTTCTGGCCGCGGCCAGAAGTGGTGCCGTGACCCGAAGAATTGCCACGGCCGACGCGCTTGCGGTTCTTGGTGGAACCGGGCGCGGGAGTAAGATCGTGAAGCTGCATTTGCTACTCCTCTACAATCTCGACAAGGTGCTTGACCTTGAAGATCATGCCGCGGACGGACTCGTTGTCAGCAATCTCGCGAACCTCGCGGATCCTGTGGAGACCGAGGGCACGGACAGTACGGACCTGGTCCTGCTTGCAACCATTGGTGCTGCGGACCTGCTTGATCTTGATGGTGTCAGCCATGCTTAGTTCTCCTTACCGACGAACATCTCGGAGACCGTCAGGCCACGGCGAGCCGCGACGTCCTCAGGGCTGGAGAGCTCCTTGAGGCCCTCGACGGCAGCCTTGATGATGTTGAGGCCGTTGTCGGTACCGAGGGACTTGGACAGGACGTTCTTGATGCCAGCAAGCTCGAAGAGGGGACGCACAGCGCCGCCGGCGATAACGCCGGTACCCTCGACAGCGGGCTTGATGATGATGCGGCCGGCACCAAAGTGACCGAGAACCTCGTGCGGGATGGTGCCCTCTTCGGTCACCGGCACGTGGAACATGTTCTTCTTGGCATCGAGAGACGCCTTGGAGATGGCCAGGGGCACCTCAGCGGACTTGCCCATGCCAACGCCGACGTTGCCCTTGCCGTCGCCAACGACGACGAGAGCGACGAGGCTCATGCGACGACCACCCTTGACGGTCTTCGACACGCGGTTGATGTAAACGACGCGCTCCTCGAACTCGGAGGCCTCGCGCTGCTGCTTCTGATTACGAGCCATGTGCTACATACCTCCTAGAACTCGAGACCGGCGGCACGAGCACCGTCGGCGAGGGCCTTGACGCGGCCATGGTAGATACGGCCACCGCGATCGAAGGCGACCTTGGTGATGCCGGCCTCGATGGCGCGCTTGCCAACGAGCTGACCGACCTTCTCCGCAGCCTCCTTGTTCGAGGTGTGGGTGCCCTTGAACTCGGCCTCGAGAGTCGAGGCGGAGACAAGCGTCAGGCTGGAGCCCTTGCTGTCGTCGATGATCTGGGCATAGATATTGGCGTTAGTACGGGTCACGCGAAGACGCGGACGCTCGGCGGTACCCGAGATCTTGCCGCGCACACGACGCTGACGACGCTTGAGGCCTTCCAGCTTCGCCTTATGCTTGTTCATACGTAAACTCCTAAAAAGGTTGATCTTGCCAGCACCTGACGGGGTGCTGGTCTTATGCGAGTGAGTCGGTTACGACTACTTGGCGGCCTTACCCAGCTTGCGGCGGATGTGCTCGCCAACGTAGTGGATACCCTTGCCCTTGTAAGGCTCGGGAGGACGATGGCCGCGAATCTCAGCGGCGATCTGACCGACCTGCTGCTTGTTGATACCCTTGACGTTCACGTGGGTGTTGTCGGGAACCTCGAAGGTGATGCCCTCGGGAGCCTCGACGATCACGGGGTGCGAGAAGCCCAGGGAGAACTCGAGGTTCTTGCCCTTCTGCTGCACGCGGTAACCGACGCCGGCGAGCTCGAGCTTCTTCTCGAAGCCCTCGGAAACGCCAACAACCATGTTGTGGATGAGGGCGCGGGTGAGGCCGTGGCGGGCACGGGTCTCACGCTCATCGTCGGGACGGGAAACGGTGAGGACGTTGTCCTCGACGTTGATAGCGAGCTTCTCATAGATATCGAGCTCGAGCTGGCCCTTGGGGCCCTTGACGACAACGTTGTTGCCGTTGACTGCCACTTCGACTCCGGCGGGAATCTGGACAGGCTTATTACCGATACGAGACACGGTGATCTCCTTTCCTTCTACCTACCGAGCGAATTACCAGACGTAAGCGATGATCTCGCCGCCGACGTTGTGCTTGCGAGCATCGCGGTCGGTCATGACGCCATGGCTGGTGGAAATAATGGCGGTACCAAGGCCACCGCGGACGCGGGGCATGTCGGCAACGCCGGTGTACTTACGCAGGCCCGGCTTGGAAATGCGGCGGATGCCGTTGATGACCTTAGCCTTCTTGGGACCATACTTAAGCGTGATGTGCAGAGTCTTCTGGGGAACGGTGTCCTCGACATCGTAGCCCTCGATGTAGCCCTCCTCGTGCAGAACACGAGCGATCTCGACGAGCTTCTTGCTGCTCGGCATGGAGACCGTGGCCTTGTTCACAGAGTTAGCGTTACGGATGCGCGTAAGCATATCTGCGATCGGGTCTGTAAGGTTCATACAGATTCTCCTTCGTTCTTGATGAACACGTGCTCTTGGTTCTTCGCCGCCCTTAACGGCAAAGCCTAACTAGCGCGTTTTCCCTGTTCCAAACTGATGCTTGAAACGCTGGTAGTGACTTACCAGCTGGCCTTCTTAACGCCGGGAAGCTCGCCCTTGAGTGCAAGCTCACGGAAGCAGACACGGCACAGGCCGAACTTGCGGTACACAGAGTGCGGACGGCCGCAGCGCTGGCAGCGCGTGTACTCACGAGTAGAGAACTTCTGCTTGCGATTGCACTTGACGATCATCGATGTCTTAGCCACTTATATCCTCCTCACATAGAGTATTGTTCGCCCCAAACGCCGCCCCCTTGTGGGAACGGCGCTTATAGGGCAGGTGAACCTATTTCTTGAACGGGAAACCGAAGGCGTCCAGAAGGGCCTTGGCCTCCTCATCGGTATTGGCGGTGGTCACGAAAGTGATGTCCATACCACGCTGGTGATCGACGGAATCGAAGTCGATCTCGGGGAAGATGAGCTGCTCGGTGACGCCCATGGAGAAGTTACCACGGCCATCGAAGCTCTTGGCGGAGATGCCGCGGAAGTCGCGGATACGGGGGATCGCGACGGAGGTCAGACGATCGAAGAACTCCCACATACGGTCGCCGCGCAGGGTAACCTTGCAGCCGATCGGCATACCAGCGCGCAGGCGGAAGGTAGCGATGGACTTGCGGGCACGGGTGATCATCGGCTGCTGGCCGGTGATGGCGCGCAGGTCGCGCACGGCACCGTCGATGGCCTTGGAATCGGTAGCGGCCTCGCCGACACCCATGTTCACGACGATCTTCTCAAACTTGGGGATCATCATGACGTTCTCGTACTGGAACTTGTCCTGAAGCTGCTGCTTGACCTCGTTGTTGTACTTGGTCTTCAGACGCGGCACATACTTCTCTTCTGCCATTGTTCACTCCTTCTTGGGGTTTTAAGCACGGGGCGTGGCCACGACGGGTTGTCCTCGTGCCTCCTGGCTGCATCCGCGCCGCTCATGGCATTTTGCGGTTTGGACTCGACACAGCAGGAGCCGACAAAACAATCGGTACTATACGCGCATTGGGTGCGTATTTCCAGAAAAACCTCGTCTGCCTGCACAACTCCACAACTCCCCCGCACAAATTGATCTGTTGGGAGCCAAGGCATAGTTGTCGAGGAACGAGAGTGGGTTTTCGGACGCATGAGAGTGGATTTTCGGACGCACAACACACGAGAGTGGATAATCTCCCACTTTTGGCCAAGATGCAGGCCAAAAGTGGGAGAAAATCCACTCTCGATGGAGTCCTTCGTTTCTTGGGATTGCTTTGGCTAGAACACGCCGACTACTTGAGTGTGATGCAGGAGGCGAGAGTTTTGCAGAAATCTACCTGGGACATCCCGAGGGGTCGGGTCTGATCCGTTCCTCCCTGCGTAAAGATAAAAACCCAATAGCCCGATGAGGCTATTCCAATATGTTCCATCGCTGAGTTTCCTGTGCTGCCGAAGCCTCCGACTTTCTCACGATCGAAGGCTGTCAATTTGATAATAATCGGATCTGGGCCATCTTCCCTCTTTGTAATGATGACGTCATATCCGTACTGCCAGTCTTCTTTCGTGACCTCGTATTCATCAATTGGGAACCAATCCGGAAGGACCATGGTGAAGTCGTCCGTATCGATGGTCCTTGCCTGCCTTGCCTCTTCCGCCTGGCGCTTGGCCTCTTCCTCGGCTTGCTTGGCGGCTACGGCATCGTCGCGGCGCTTGGTTGCCGCCTGGGCCAGTGCGTCGACATCAAAGGAAAAACCCGCCTTCTTGGCACCCGTGTCTTCCTCGGCGTATTTCTTGGCGGCGGCAATCTCGTCGTCGGTCACCTCGGTTGCCTCGACCGGGGCGAGCGAAACGTTGCCGGCATCGATGCTCTTTTTAGCCTCCGCCTTCTTGCTCACCTTGACGTCGATCTTTTCGCCCGGCACGGCGTAGATGGTGCCGTCGGCTGCGATGGGCGAGGCCGCGACCTCGGCCTTATAGCTGCCGCAACGGAGCTCGACGCCCGATCCCGTGCTGTCGACATAGCGAACGACGTCGACCTTCTTGCCGCGCGCCTCCTTGCCGGTGATGTGCAGTGGCAACCTACTCGCGCCTGCCGACGTATCCCAGCCCTCGGCCGAAACCGTAAACCGAACAGCGTGCTTTGCGGCGAGGGCCTCCTGCTCGGCAGCCTCGCGCGCCTGCTCGGGCGTATAGATGCCAAAGTAATAACCGGCTCCGCCGCCCACGGCGAGCAGCGCCACCACGACAGCCGCGATGATAAACGGCTTCTTGGAACGCTTGGGGCTGGACGCGACCGCCCCTGCCGCCATATCGGCTTGCTGCGCCCCGGTAGATGCTACAGCATCAGCAGGTGAGGGATTCGCCCCCGTTTGCGCTTGGTCATCTGGTACGACGGATGCGCCGCATACGGCGCAGAACTGGGCTCCGTCCTCGATTTTCGACCCACAGTTTCGGCAGAACATCCAAGCTCCCCCTCGTTCGATGCCCGTTCAAGACGGGCATGCCTGAGCGCCCACGTGCATGGCGGAGCGCAATCCCTTCTAGCCATATGCTAGGAGCGAATTGTCAAACGTTGTTGCGCAACATTGCCGGGTAAAGCCTCAGCATCCAGCCATCCCCACATAAGTTGCGGTGAAATAGGGACTGTTTGACGGCTTAACAGGCATAAACAGTCCCTATTTCACCGCAACTTATATATGGAGCGTTATTTTTGGCGAGGCAGGACCAGGTTGAGGATGACGGCGACAAGCGCGGCGACGGCAATGGAGGATCCGCCAAAGACGGTGCCGACCCATGCGGGAAATCCAGCGCCGGCAAGCGCGCCGGCCGTGCGCTCGATGCCCGTGCCAAAGGCGATAGAGAGGCCCATGAGCGTGGTATCGCGCTGAGACAGGCCGTGGCGGGCAAACATGACCACACCGTTCATGCCGATGGTCGCGAACACGCCGATCGTGGCGCCGCCGATTACCGGCTGCGGAATGGACGTGAGCACTGCCGCGCACTTGGGCAGCAGTCCAGCGATGAGTAAAATGGCGGCGGCGAGCGTAAAGACCATACGGTTGACGACCTTGTTCTCGGCGATAATGCCCACATTCTGACCAAAGGTTGCTGTGGGGACGCCGCCCAAAAAGCCCGACAGCATACCGACCAGGCCGTTGGCGATCAGGCCACCCGAGATCTGGCTATCGGTCGCAGGGGTATCGAGCGCAGCGGACGAGACAGCGGCAAACTCGCCCATGACCTGCACGGCGTTGACAATGGCGACAACGCCCACGACGGCGCACGCAGCCGGGTCGAACACCAGGCGATGGGCGCCCAGGGCCGGCG
>CALEDY010000044.1 GCA_937949355.1 uncultured Collinsella sp.
GAGTGACGCGGGCACCGATACGGATCAAACCGTTTTCATCAAGATCCTTAGTAGCGTCTTCGCTGACGTTAGGAATGTCGTTGGTCAGTTCTTCCATACCGCGCTTCGTTTCACGAACTTCGAGAGAGAACTCATCAACGTGAACAGAAGTCAGGATGTCTTCACGAACCATACGCTCGTTGAGCACGATGGCATCCTCATAGTTGTAACCCTTCCAAGGCATGTAGGCAACGAGCAAGTTGCGGCCCAAGGCGAGTTCGCCGTTTTCAGTGGCGTAACCTTCCGTTAGGATGTCGCCCTTCTTCACACGCTGTCCCTTCTCGCAAATCGGACGAAGGTCAATGGTCATGTTCTGGTTGGTGCGACGGAACTTAGGAATCTTGTAAGTCTTGGTAGCAGAGTCGAAGCTGACAAACTCTTCTTCCTCGCTACGATCGTATGTAATCACGATGCTGGTGGCATCAACGAAGTCGATCACGCCTTCGCCTTCTGCCGTAATCATCGTGCGAGAATCTTCACAAACCTGCTTTTCGATACCAGTACCCACGATAGGAGCCTCGGAACGAATCAAAGGAACAGCCTGGCGCATCATGTTCGATCCCATCAATGCGCGGTGGGCGTCGTCGTGTTCCAAGAACGGAATCAAAGAAGCAGCGATAGAGGCAATCTGCTGAGGAGCCACGTCCATGAGTTCCACCTCTGAAGGCGGCACAACAGGATAATCGGCGTCCTGACGGCACTTGACTTTGTCGCGGATGAATGTACCGTCGTCGTTCAACGGTGCATTTCCCTGACCGATAATCTTGGCCTCTTCTTCTTCTGCCGAGAGATAAACAACATCATTGTTGTCCAAGTCTACCACAGAATTTTCCACCTTGCGGTATGGTGTCTCGATGAAACCGAGTTCGTTGATCTTGGCGTAAACGCAAAGAGAAGAAATCAAACCGATGTTCGGACCTTCAGGCGACTCGATAGGACAGAGACGGCCATAGTGGGTGTAGTGTACGTCTCGAACCTCGAAACCTGCACGCTCACGAGACAAACCGCCAGGACCCAAGGCTGAAAGACGGCGCTTGTGCGTCACCTCGGCCAGCGGGTTGGTCTGGTCCATGAACTGCGACAGGGCGTTCGTACCGAAGAACGAGTTGATAACGCTGGAAATGGTCTTGGCGTTGATCAAGTCGGTCGGGGTGAACACTTCATTGTCACGGACATTCATGCGCTCGCGGATGGTGCGGCTCATACGGGCCAGACCGATGGCAAACTGATTTGAGAGCTGTTCGCCAACGGTACGTACGCGGCGGTTGCTCAAGTGGTCGATATCATCGACTGTGGCCTTTGAGTTGATCAACTCGACGAGATACTTGATAATCTCGATGATGTCTTCACGCGTCAATACGCGGACATCCATATCGGTTGTCAAGCCGAGCTTCTTGTTGATTCTGTAACGGCCCACCTCGCCCAAGTCGTAACGCTTTTCTGAGAAGAAGAGGTTGTTGATAACTTCGCGTGCACTGGCATCATCGGCAGGGTCTGCATTACGCAACTGGCGATAGATGTAAAGCACAGCTTCCTTCTCGGAGTTCGACGGGTCTTTCTGGAGGGTGTTGAAGATGATAGAATAGTCCGACGAGCTGGCCTCTTCGTGGTGTACCAAGATCGACTGCGCACCGCTTTCGATGATTTCATCAATGTGTTCAGCTTCGAGCACGGTTTCGCGGTCGAGGATGATTTCGTTACGCTCGATTGAAACAACTTCACCCGTGTCTTCATCAACAAAGTCTTCCACCCAACTCTTCAAGACACGTGCAGCGAGCTTGCGGCCCACCAGTTTCTTGAGGTTGGTTCTGTTGACCTTGACCTCTTCAGCCAAGTCAAAAATCTGAAGGATGTCCTTGTCGTTTTCAAAGCCGATGGCACGCAAGAGGGTTGTCACAGGCAACTTCTTCTTACGGTCGATGTAAGCATACATGACATTGTTGATGTCCGTTGCAAACTCAATCCAAGAGCCTTTGAAAGGAATGATACGGGCAGAATAGAGCTGCGTACCATTCGCATGCACGCTCGAACCGAAGAACACGCCCGGCGAACGGTGCAACTGAGACACGACAACACGCTCGGCACCGTTGATGATGAAAGTGCCGTTGTCGGTCATATAAGGAATCGGGCCAAGGAAAACATCCTGCACAACCGTGTCGAAATCCTCGTGGTCAGGGTCGGTACAGTAAAGCTTCAATTTGGCCTTCAAGGGGACACTGTAAGAAAGTCCGCGCTCAAGGCATTCATCGATGCTGTAACGGGGCGGGTCGATATAGTAATCGAGGAACTCTAACACAAAGTTGTTGCGAGTGTCTGCGATAGGAAAATTCTCGGCAAAAACTTTGTACAGACCGTCGTTCTTACGCAACTCCGATGGCGTATCAAGCTGGAGGAAGTCTTTGAAAGACTTTAACTGTACGTCCAAGAAATCCGGATAAGGCATCGGATTCTTGACAGAGGCAAAGTTTACACGTTGGTTAATAACTCTGGAAGACATTCGTGAAAAATATGATTTAGGATGAGAACTTCATTCTGGGCGGCGTTCACCGATTGGAAATGCGTTGTGCAAAAGAGCGGGTGTTCCATTATTATATAGGCGCCATGCTTTAATGAGGCTTACAAAATATGTGTGCATGCTATGCTGCAAACGCTCGCCACGTACGAAATGGAACAAGCAAGCGGACAAGACCAAGCAAGCAAGACCAAGCAAGCTGTAGTAAATGGAAAGACGCAGGCTGTTTTCTCGCGAAACAGCAGCCGTTGCCCTGTATTTTTTTTGCACAAAAGCCCCCACGAACCATTTGTTTGCGAAATGTGTCGGGGAGGAACAATGAACCGGCATCAGCCGATCCAACAAAACATCTGAATGCGAACAGGAATGCGAAGCAGAAACGCCAGCGAAAAAGCAGAGCAAGAGCGCAAGGCGCCAGCCACATCGGCATACCCAAACATCCCTAAAAAAGAAGTTCTAATCTGACTTAATTTATAGACACAAAAAGGTTAAGAACCCTCTATCAGAGGATCCTTAACCCAATAAATATGAGGTAGCTTATTAAGCGAGTTCTACTTCAGCACCAGCCTCTTCGAGAGCCTTCTTCAATGCTTCAGCTTCTTCCTTAGCAACGCCTTCCTTCAACTTGCTAGGAGCACCGTCAACGAGATCCTTAGCTTCCTTCAAGCCGAGGCCGCAAGCTTCCTTAACAGCCTTAACAACCTGGAGCTTTGCAGAGCCAGCGCTCTTCAAAACAACGTCGAAAGCAGTCTTTTCCTCAGCGGCAGCAGCGCCACCAGCAGCGGGACCAGCAGCAACAGCAACAGCTGCAGCAGCGGGTTCAATACCATATTCGTCCTTCAGGATCGTTGCCAACTCGTTTACTTCTTTCACTGTCAAATTTACCAATTCTTCAGCAATAGCTTTGATATCTGCCATTTTCGTAATGTATTTTTATTGTTTTTATTCAGTTTGATTGGTACGGATATATCCGATTATTCAGGGCGCTCGCCCATAGTTTTCAGCACGCCATGGATAGTCTGGCCTGCAGATTGGAGTGCAGAGATAACGTTCTTTGCAGGAGCCTTGCTCTTGATAGCGCAGAGCGTATCAAGCTGATCAGCACCTACGTAGAGACCTTCCTCAGCGTAAGCAGCCTTGAGGGCTGGAACGCCACTCTTACCTTCCTCCTTGATCAACTTTGCAGGAACGTTGGCAGTGTCACAGAAGAGGACAGCCGTCGTGCCTTTCAAGCAGCCGTAGAGCGGAGAGAAGTCAAATTCAGCAGCTTCGAGAGCCTTGTGCAACAAGGTGTTCTTCACGAGAAGCATCTTGATGTTTGCGCCAAAGCACTTTCTGCGCAAATTGCTTGTAGCCTCAGCGTTCATACCGGTTACGTCAACCAGGTAGAAGTGAGCATATTCTTTTAATGTTTCACCGATGTGCTCGATGATCAAACCTTTATCTTCCTTTTTCATGATTTGCCGTCAAATTTTAGATTTCGTCAACAGATTTGGGATCTACCTTGATACCCTTGCTCATAGTGGAGGAAAGATAAATGCTCTTGATATATGTACCTTTAGCAGCAGCAGGCTTCAACTTGTTGATGGTAGCGATGAATTCCTTTGCATTGCCGAAGATCTGCTCGGGAGTGAAAGAAACCTTACCAATTGAAGTGTGAACGATACCGGTCTTGTCAACCTTGAAATCGATCTTACCCTGCTTAACCTCACGGATTGCCTTGGCAACATCCATGGTAACAGTACCACTCTTAGGGTTAGGCATCAATCCGCGCGGACCGAGAACACGGCCGAGAGCACCGATTTTACCCATGATAGCTGGCATAGTGATGATTACATCAATATCAGTCCAACCACCCTTGATCTTCTCGATATATTCATCGAGACCTACATAATCTGCACCTGCTTCCTTAGCAGCAGCTTCTGCATCAGGCGTACAGAGGCAAAGCACACGAACTGTCTTGCCAGTACCATTTGGCAGAGATACAACGCCGCGAACCATCTGATTGGCCTTACGAGGGTCAACACCGAGGCGAACGTCGATATCCAAAGAGGCGTCAAACTTAGTCGTGGTGATTTCCTTAACCAAGCTAGATGCTTCCTTCAAAGTGTAAGCTTTCCCTGCTTCAATCTTGCCAGCTACAGACTTCTGATTTTTTGTCAGTTTACTCATGTTCAGTTCAAAAATTGAAGTTAATTATTAACCAGGGAAGTCTCCCTTAACTGTGATACCCATACTGCGGGCAGTACCTGCTACCAACTTCATGGCAGATTCAATAGTGAAGCAATTCAAGTCTGGCATCTTGTCTTCGGCGATAGCCTTAACCTGATCCCAAGTGATTTCAGCAATCTTAGTACGATTAGGCTGAGCGGAACCACTCTTCTTCTTGGCTGCTTCGAGCAATTGAATTGCTACAGGAGGAGTCTTAACTACGAATGAGAATGATTTGTCATTATAGTAAGTGATAACAACTGGCAATACCTTACCAGCCTTGTCCTGAGTTCTGGCGTTGAACTGCTTGC
>CALEDY010000045.1 GCA_937949355.1 uncultured Collinsella sp.
CTGATGGCTTTGGGAAAACCTCGGTGCTGCTGCAGTATACCCAAGAGGTTAAAAGGGATCCGACGCGAGGTCCCGTGCGGATCATCGAGGCAGACCGTGCTATTGGGCGCGAGGTGTTTATGCAGCTCGAGGTCGTTACCGATGAGCTTAAGGACAAGCCGCACTCCCTGATTGCAATCGATAACGTGCCTAATCTCAGCCAGAGCGAGACCGAGGAGCTGATCGACCGGATCCGAAGCCTGCGTGCTATGGGGGTTGGGGTCTTTTTGAGCTGCCGTCCTTCGAATCGCCAGCTGATTCATGGACTGGGCGATTCGATTAAAGTCAACGCGCAGATGCTCAAGGTGCATGCCTATGAGTATTCGGCGTGGGCATCGGCGTTCTCGATCAGCACATCGCTCGACTTCTACCAGCTTACGCAGGGCGTGCCCGAGCTCGTCTCGGCTATGCAGTCGGGACTCTACGGGCAGGGAGACGTTGCCCAGATGCTCGAAAACGAGATCGTTAATATCTACGGTGCGGCACTTGTTGATCTGGCATCGCTCGAGAACAACGCCCTGTTTAGTGTGGCATGCTTGATGGTCTTAATGGGTGAGGGCAATATTTCGGAGCTCGAGGCTTGCGGTGTTAGGCTTTCGGCGATTGACCAGTCCTATCTTGTCCGCGATTATCCCATATTTGGCGTTGATCCGGCAGACCGGAGCTTTACCTGCTTGGGTACCGAGGATAACGCACGTCTGCGATTGCGCAAGCTGGTCGCCGAAATTCGCCCCGAACTCGTTGTGCGGGCGGCGCGTATATTGATTAAAGCGGGGCGCTGCGATACCGCGATGGACCTTGCCGACGCGTTTTTGGACCGCAGTGCGGTGTTGGAGCTTGCCGGGCAGTATGGGGTCGATCTGGCCCTGACGGGGCATGGAGGGGATGTCTGCCGCGCGGCACTGGGAAAGACCGAAGCAGATGGCCGGGTATCGGAGCCGACGCCTGACGAGGCACTCGGCATCTATCTGGCGGCGGTGAGCGTCTCCAATACAAAACTCGCGCGGTATATGGCCTCAATTATCGAGCATGCGGGCGAGCAAGCGATTTGCGAGCTCGATCCCGTGTCGTGGAAGGTAGCGCACGCGTTTACGGCCGCCTGTTATGGAGATAGTGGTCTGGGGCTTCCGGCAAGCCATACAGCGCTGGGAAGTGAGGCGTCTTGTGCCGCACTCGACATGCTGTCCGCACATATCGAGATAAAACATGGGCTTACCGAGCGGGCGAAGGGTGGTGAGATCCTCGCAGGGCTCAAAACGGATAAGGTCTACGATTGTGAGCTCGATATCGCGGGGACGTTTGTGCGGGCGGACCGCATGTTGACGGAGCTATTTGATGGGTCGTATGCAGGGACTGACGAGCGTGATGACGAGATGGCCCTGACGCTCGAGGCACTCGAAGCGCGTGACATCCGAGCACTCGCCATCTGGGTGCGCATGGTATTATCGGCGCGGCGCCTGTTTGCCGGCATGCCGGTGACCGACGAGCAGGCATTCAATGAGCTCGACCGTTTTGCCGTGCGCGTGCGTGACAATCAAGTCCAGTTGTTTGGCTTGATACTGGAAGGCTGGCAGTCGTTGGCTGAGGGGCGTCCGGTCAATGCCAAATTCCGTGCGGTGCAGGTGCTCAGGCTTGCCGAGGAATCTATTGGATACATACGCGACAACGCACTGTTGCTAGAGCGCGCGGCGTACTTACGCAATACATCGATGGTATCGGTGCGCGAAGAGGCAGAGCTGCTCGATTTGAGTCGGACGCAGGTCGGTGGTGCCGAGGCTTGGATGGTGGCGTTGCATTTGGCCTCCGCGGGCCGCGATAGCGACCTTGCAGCCTGGATGTCCATGAACCGCCCGGGGATTTTAGATCCGTCGTATCGGCTGTTTGCGCGTCTTGCGATGCATTGTCTGGGTGAGCCGGCTGCTAGAATTCGAAAGAAGCTCCCGGTGCGCGAGCTGTCGCGATATTCGCTGCGTGACGACTTTGAGGGCGAAGGCGAGCGTCTGTTCCAGGCCGGCGATGCCGAGGGTGTCGATGTGATTGGCCATATCGAGATCCGCATGTTTGGGGCGTTTCGCGCCGAGCGCGACGGGTTTCCCATCACGGATAAGATGTGGCGCCGCAAGAAAGCGGCGACGCTTGCCGAGCGGCTTGCGCTGGGTATGGATGCACTGGTCGACCGCGAGACGCTGGCCATGGAGCTGTGGCCCCATGCCGAGTTCAATAGCGCCCGCAACAACCTGTACTCGACGATATCGCGCTTGCGTTCGGCCTTGGGGCCGACACCGGACGGCAAGTCGTGTGTGCTGATCCAAAACGAGTGCATTGGGCTTAACGGCGATTACGTCAAGACCGACGTGCGGTTGTTTGATCAGATAAGCCGCGAAGTTTTGGGAAATCGCACGGGTGCGCGCGGACCCCATCTGATTGAGCTGTGCCTTAAGATTGAGCAGCTTTACGCCGGCCCGTTGTATGTTCCCAATGGCTGTAATCCCACCTACTTTTTGCGTATGAGGCGCATTATGGAATCTAAGTATATCGACTGCATGATTCGGGGCGCGAATGCCGCCCTAGAAGAAAACGACCTGCAGTCGGCGGTATGGCTGGTGGAGTCGGGGCTGCGGCAAGAGACGGCGCGCGAGGACATGGTGCGTTGCGCTATGCGCGTCTACGGTGCGGCGGGGCGACGACGCGATATCGTCGAGCTGTACAGTGGGCATATGCATCACCTGAGGGAGCAGGTCAATGGCGTGCCCGAGCCCGAGACGCGTCGTCTGTACGAGCGCTTGGTGGAGGGCAGGCTTAACCGCGTGCTGGTCGAGCGATAAAAACGGCGTCCGAATTGCTCGGACGCTCGCAAGCTTGATGTATGTTGGCTCGCCGGATTGTTGGCTCTTAGACGAGCTTGATCTTCTCGATGTCCTTGCGCGAGGACTCGCGATACAGCGAGAACTTGCGGCCGATAACCTGGACGACCTCGGCGTGGGAGCGCTCGGCGAGCTCTTCGGCGGCCTCGCGGGCGGAAAGGCTAGAGCCATCGAGCACGGAGCACTTAACGAGCTCGTGCTTCTCCAGGTAGGCGACCGTCTGCTCGACGGTGCCCTCGTTGACGTCGGACTTGCCGATGATGATGGCGGGGTTGAGGTGATGGGCCAGGCTGCGAAGCTGCTTGACCTGTGCTCCTGTCAGTGCCATGGGTTCTCGCTTTCTATGTTATGGGGCGCCCCGCGATGGGGCCTTAATCTACGTGAGCTGTCCCACGATAGCGCAGGAACGGCGTGGTGTGGAGCGCGTTTGCCCAGTTCAAAAAGAATGCGGATGCCGAGTGGGAGAACAGTGCGGGTTACAGGCGGACGCGTACGGCGGCTAAAAGCGGTCTATGGACGGCCCGAAGAGACCGGCTCCCATGCAATAAACGCCCATCGGACCTTGCGAACATGATCGAGCATATAGCGCCCCTGCGGCACGCCCTTGGAGCCCGGCTCACCGGCATGGGGGTTCTCAATCATGTGTTGGGCAATGTAATCGCGCAGACAGTCGATCTTATCCTCGTTACCGTGCTCGAGCATGCGGGAGAAGTCCGCCACACCTGCCTCAAGGCTATCGAAGGTGTCGCGACGAGGCGATTCAAAGTACGTAACCTGCGGCAGGGCACCCATCTGAATGAGGATATTGAAGGCATACACAAAGCCATTACTGCAGGTAACCGAGGCACCGATGGCGTTCATCAGGTGAAGGTCATAGCGCGGGCTGGAGTTGGCAACCATCGTGACAGCACAACGCCGACGAGCCGTTCGATCAAGCTTGGCAAGCGCGCCTTTTAGGTTGGTCGTGGTGACAGAACGACTGGCAAAGGCAACATCTACCGCTTTCGCGACCGGTCCAACCAAATCCCAGTCATCATCCCAAGCAAGTTCAAGCGGTGTAATGCGATCCTCGAGTCCATAGTACTCAATGCCAGCATCAAGCGTGCCCAACATAGCAGGGGAAAAGTCAGCAGCAATCACAGGATGCCCAGCCTGAGCAAGCGGAATGGCAATCGACCCAGCCCCACACCCCATATCAAGCACCGACTCGCCAGGCTTTAACGCCAACAGCTTCATAAAATCCCGGGCATACGGAGCAGTCTCAAGCGGCCGAAAATGCCGAGCCCGCTTATCCCACTCAAAAGAATCATCAGCCCGCCGCCGACCAGCCTGCAGGCGCATCCATTCGCCATTCCAATCAGCAGAAAGAAGCTCAGAGCGAATCAAATCATCAGCCACGGGCCATCCCCCTCACAACAAAAAAGCGACTCCTCCCAAAAGAAGAGCCGCAACCAGCATATATCAGAAAAAGAACCGTTCCAACGCCAAACCGCCCTCACAACCAAGGAGGGCAGGAGCGAAGCAACTGCCACCGGGACAGAACCCAACCGAGGTCCCGTTGTGCGGGAGCCCCGGTGAGGGCAAATATATAAGGTCGATCGCGAGTTCCGCACGAGCCGGAGAGCACTTAATGTGCTCTCCGTGCGAGTCAGGACTGTCCGAGCAGGCGACCTTATATATTTGCCCTCACCGGGGCTCCTCGCCCGAATCCCTAGGCTAGTTCTTCAGCGAGTTCAGCGGCGCCGGGAATCGACCACCGCGGTGGGCAAGCACGGTGCCGGCGTTGGGGTTCACCGGCATGATGGGCGCACGGCCGAACAGGCCGCCGTACTCGACGCAGTCGCCCACGCCCTTGCCGATGGCGGGAATCACGCGGACGGCCGTGGTCTTGTTGTTGATGACGCCGATGGCCATCTCGTCGGCGATGATGCCGGCGATGGTCTCGACCGGGGTGTCGCCGGGGATGGCGATCATGTCCAGGCCAACGGAGCATACGCAGGTCATGGCCTCGAGTTTCTCGAGCGAAAGCGCGCCGGCCTCGACGGCGGCGATCATGCCGGCGTCCTCGGACACGGGGATAAAAGCGCCCGAGAGGCCACCCACGCTGGAGCTGGCCATAACGCCGCCCTTCTTGACGGCATCGTTGAGCATGGCGAGCGCGCAAGTCGTGCCCGGGCCACCGCAGGTGCCCACGCCGATGATCTCGAGGATGCGCGCGACGGAGTCGCCGATGGCAGGTGTGGGAGCCAGCGACAGGTCGACGATGCCCTTCTCGACACCCAGGCGACGGGCGGCCTCGCGGCTCATGAGCTCACCGGCACGGGTGATCTTAAAGGCGGTCTGCTTAATCTTCTCGGCGACCTCCATCATCGATGCGGAATCGGGCAGCGTCTCCAGGGCTGCGGCCATAACGCCGGGGCCCGAGACGCCCACGTTGATGACGGCGTCGGCCTCGCCACCGCCGTGGACGGCGCCCGCCATAAACGGGGAGTCCTCGACCATGTTGGCAAAGCAGACAAACTTGGATGCGCCAACGGAATCCTGGTCGGCCGTGAGCTTAGCGGCGTCGATGATGGTCTGCGCAGCCATGAGTACGGCGTCCATGTTGATGCCGGCACGCAGGCTGGCGACGTTGACGCTGGAGCAGACACGGCTCGTGGTGGCGAGCGCCTGCGGGATGGACTGGATGACGCGGCGGTCGGCGTCGCCGATGCCCTTCTGGACGAGCGCGGAGAAGCCACCCAGGTAGTCGATGCCGAGGGTTTCGGCCGCACGGTCGAGGGCATGCGCGATGGGGGTGAGGTCCTCATCCTTGCAGCAAGCGGCAATCTGCGCCACCGGGGTGACGGAGACGCGCTTGTTGACGATGGGGATACCGTACTCGCGCTCGAGGTTCTCGGCGGTCTCGACCAAGTGCTCAGCCGTGTGCGTCACGTGGTCGTAGATCTTCGTGCACATGCGGTCGAGGCTCTCGTCGCCGCAACCCATGAGCGAAACACCCATGGTGATGGTCCTGATGTCGAGGTTCTGCTCCTCAACCATGCCGCGGGTTTCCGCGATTTCTGCGGGCGTGATCGCCATCCTTGCACTCCTATCTGCCAAAACGAGCATAGCCTTATCTATTCTAACGTGCCGCACGTGCCAAGTGGCGCGTGCGGCACGTTTTGGTGCTCGGTTGTTTCCGTTGTGTTACTGCCCAAAGACCTCTTCGGCGATGCGCGCGCTTTCGGCGGCATCCTTGGCGTAGTAGTCCGCGCCGATCTGCTTGGCGTATTCGGGGGTGAGCACGGCGCCACCTACGATGATCTTGACGCCCGGAACCTCGGCATGGAGCAACTTGATGGTCTCCTCCATAGCGACGACCGTGGTGGTCATAAGCGCCGAGAGGCCGACGAGCTTAATGTCGCGCTCCCGTACGGTCTTGAGTACCTCTTGCGGGTCGACGTCGCGGCCTAGGTCAAAGACGGTGTAGCCGTAGTTATCGAGCAGCATCTTGACGATGTTCTTACCGATGTCGTGGATATCGCCTTTAACGGTGGCCACGCAGATCTTGCCCTTGTCGGCAATCTCGCCGGCGGGCATCAGGCGCTTGATGGTGTCAAAGCCCACACGCGCGGCCTCGGCCGAGGCCATAAGCTGCGGCAAGAAGAACTTGCCCTGGTCAAAGAGGACGCCAACCTCGTCGAGGGCGGGGATAAAGTGATTGTTGATGAGGTCCATGGCGTCATGGTCTGCCAGCAGACGCTCGGTCTCGGCCGCGATTTCGCCCTTGCGGCCCGAGACGACCATGCGACGAATCGGGTCGTCGTTGCCGTCGGTGCCGGTGGTGCCAGCAGCGGGCGCGGCGTCGGTCGATACCGCCTGAGCCGCCGCCGGATTCGCGGCGATCTTGTACGGATCGGTCCAGCCGGCGTAGCGCTCGATGTATCCGGTCGAGCCCTCGTCCTCAACGCTCAGCACGCGATAGCTGTAGACGGTATCCATAAAGCGCTTGGAGCCCGGGTTCATGATGGGGGCATCGAGACCTGCGCCAAAAGCGGCAGCCAAAAAGACCGAGCCCAGCAGCGGGCGGGCAGGCAGGCCAAAGCTGATGTTCGACACGCCGAGTGCACATTTGACGCCCAGACGCTCCTTGCACAGGGACATGGCGCGTAGGATTTGCTCGGCCTGGCGCTGGTTGGTCGAGGCGGTCATGACCAGGCAGTCGATGAGGATGCGGTCCGGGCCGATGCCGTAGCGGGCAGCCTCGGCCACGATGCGCTCGGCGATGGCGAAGCGGGCCTCGGCGGTATCGGGGATGCCGCCTTCGTCGAGCGTGAGGCCGACGACGTTGGTGCCGTAGTGGGCGACCAGCGGAAAGATCTCATCCATGATCTGCTGCTTGCCATTGACCGAGTTGATGATGGGCTTGCCGGCGTAGCGGCGCACGGCGGCCTCGACGGCCGCGGGGTCGGTGGAGTCGATCTGCAGCGGCAACAGCGTGGAGCCCTGGAGCTGCTCGGTCGTCTGTTGGATGATCTTGACCTCGTCGATTTCGGGCAGGCCCACGTTGACGTCCAGGATGTCGGCGCCCTGTTCCTGCTGGCTGATGCCCTGGCTCACGACGTAATCCAGGTCGCCGTCGCGCAGGGCCTGCTGCAGGCGCTTTTTGCCGGTGGGGTTGATGCGTTCGCCGATGACGGCGATCTTGTGGCCGTTACAGGGAAGGTCCACGACCGTCTGGGCGCTTGTGACCGACATGCTGGGCTTGCGGTGGCGCGGGCTGGGCGTGTGGTTGTCGATAAGCGTGCGCAAGGCCGCCATATGCGCCGGCGTGGTTCCGCAGCAGCCGCCCACGACGCTCACGCCGTCCTCGATCATGCCGGCGACGGCCTCGGCGTATTCGGGGGCCTGGATATCAAAGACGGTATTGCCGTCGTCGTCCACGCGGGGCAGTCCCGCGTTAGCCTGCACCATAATGGGCTTGTCGGTGACGGTGAGCATGCGTGCGGCGAGCCCTCGGAGCTCGGCCGGGCCCTGGCTGCAGTTGATGCCCAAAACGTCGGCGCCGATGGCGTCGAGCGTGATGGCGGCCACCTCGGGACTCGTACCCAGGAACGTGCGGCCGTCCTCCTCAAAGGTCATGGTGGCAAAGACGGGCAGGTCGGAGTTCTCGCGGCAGGCGAGGACCGCCGCCTTGATCTCGGCCAGGTCGGTCATGGTCTCGATAATAAAGAGGTCCACGCCCGCATCGACGCCTGCGCGCACTTCCTCGGCAAAGAGGTCGTAGGCCTCGTCGAAGCTCAGGGTACCCAGGGGGCGAAGCAGCGCGCCGATGGGGCCGATATCGCCGGCGACGTAGCGGGCGCCGGCCTCGCGGGCACAGGCGACAGCGGCGGCAAAGACGTCTGCCACGGTGGCGGCACCGTCGAGCTTGTGGGCGTTGGCGCCAAAGGTGTTGGCGGTAATCACGTCGCAGCCGGCCTCGACATATTGACGTTGGATATCAGTGATAACCTGGGGCTCCTCAAAGTTGAGCAGCTCGGGCAGGGCGCCCGCCTTCATGCCAGCGGCCTGCAGCATGGTGCCCATGCCGCCGTCGAACAGCAGGTGTCCCGTGCCCTCGATGGCCGCACGCAGGCGATCGTCCTTAATGCGCAGATCGTCGATCGTGCGTGGCTTGTACACAGCGCCGTTGCAGCGTGCGGCATTGACGGGCGCCGCCAGCGCGGCACCATCCGAATTATGAGTAATAAGCGGGGTGAACATCGGGGGCTCCTAGTGGCTGGAATAGCAGGTGGTGTGGGCGGCGCGGAAGCGGCAGTGCTCGCGCATGCGGCAGATATTGCAGGTGGGGCGGCTCTGGGCGTCGTGGACCTCGCCGTCGAACAGGCCAATCACTGCGGTCACGCTCTTGGTGGGCATGAGCAGGCAGGTGGGCGTGACGGTAAGGCCGATGAGGCGCGTGGCGTTGAGCGCATCGACGATCGAGCGCTGGGCCGTAAGCGGGCAGTCGCCGTAGCCGGGACTAAAGCGCCAGTTGCCGGCGAGTCCGTGTGCGGCGGCCGTAGCCTTGGCCTGCTGGTCCATCTGCTCGACGGCGGCTTCTACATAGGCAGAGCACGCGGCGTCGAGCACGGCTCCCTCCAGGGGCTGCTGGGCTCCCGTGGTGCGCAGACGACGCTCAGCGTCCATGCCGAGGGTGCATGCCATGAGTGCGGCAAAGCGGGCGTCTTTGAGGTGGCGATAGATATCGCGACCGCGCAGCTCAACGTTGGTGCCGACCAAGCGAATGCAAGGATCGCCCTGTTCATCGACTCCCGTGGCATCGACGGCAAATACGCGGCGCACGCCACGGGGTTCAATATCCAGCTCCAGACGCTCAATGACAAGCTCAATACGCTGCGACAGCTCGGGCTCAATCTGCTGACCGCCGTAGCCCAGATACCGCAGCATCTCGGCACGGTCGACACGAGGGTGGTGAG
>CALEDY010000046.1 GCA_937949355.1 uncultured Collinsella sp.
AGCCCGGCTCGCGTCCCGCCATCTTGCGCGCGGCGGCGAGGGCGCCGTTGACGAAGATCTGACGGCTCGTGGCGCGGTGCGTGAGCGTGACCTCCTCGTCCTGGCCAAAGAAGCTTACCTCGTGCACGCCGGCGACGGTGCCGCCGCGCAGCGAGTGCATGCCGATCTCCTTGGGGTCGCGCGCGCCGCACATGCCCTCGCGGCCGTAGACGGGGTGGTAACCAGCCTCGGGCTCGGCCTCGACCACGGCGTCGAGCAGCAGCTTGGCAGTGCCGCTGGGGGCGTCGACCTTTTGGTTGTGGTGTGTCTCGACGATCTCACAGTCAAAGCCGGGCAGCTCGCGTGCGGCCTGGGCCACCAGGTGACGCAGGGCGGCGATGCCGATGGAGTAGTTGCCCGAGTGCATGACGCGGGCGCCCTGACCCAGCTCGCGCAGGCGATCCATCTGCTCGGGCGAATAGCCCGTGGTGCCGGAAACGAGTGCGGCGCCCGTGCGCTCGACATAGGCGACGACGGCGTCAAAGGTCGCGACATTCGAGAAGTCGATGACCACATCGGCTGCCGGGGCGCTCTCGAGCTCGGTCAGATCAAAGCCGATCTGAGCAACGATGTCAAAAACGGGCTGACCGGCGGCATCGACAATGCCCTCGGCGGTGGTGCGGATGAGCGAGCCCATGCGGCCCGTTCCCATAATGACGGTCTTAATCAAGCAGACCAGCTCCCTTCAGAGCATCGGTAAGTGTGGCGCGCGTATCGTCGGCCATGGGGCACAGCGGCATGCGGTAGTTGGCCTCGATCATACCCATCTGGGCGAGTGCTTCCTTGACGGGGATGGGGTTAACCTCGCTAAAGAGGGCGTTGATGAGCGGCTGGCCGGCAATCTGGATATCGCGGGCGCGTTCCACGTCGCCGTCCAGGTAGGCGCGGCACATGTCGTGCACGAGCTGCGGCTGAACATCGGCCCACACGCTGATGGTGCCCGAGGCGCCCAGGCTCATGAGCGGTACGGTCAGCGCGTCCTCGCCCGAATACATGCGGAAGTCGTCGGACAGCAGGTGCGCAATCTTTGCGGCATAGGCGACGTTACCCGAGGCCTCCTTAATGCCCATGATGTTGGGGTGCGCGGCCAAGCGCTCAACGTTGCGCTCGCTGATGCCGCAACCGCAACGGCCGGGGACGTTGTACAGGATACAGGGGATGTCCACGGCGTCGGCAACGGTCTTAAAGTGCTGGTAAATGCCCTCTTCGTTGGACTTGTTGTAGTAGGGGGTAATGAGCAGCAGACCATCGGCGCCCAGACCCTGGTAAGTGAGCGACTTGGTGAGCATGGTCTGCGTGGAGTTGGAACCCGAGCCGGCAATGACGGGAATGCGGCCGGCAACCTGCTTGACGACGGCGGCGACGACAGAGTTGTCCTCGTCGTCGGTCATCGTGGCGCTCTCGCCGGTGGTGCCTAGGGTGAGGATGGCGTCGGTGCCATTTTGCAGGTGAAAATCGACCAGGCGCTCGAGCGCATCAAAGTCGACGCTGCCGTCCTTCTTAAACGGGGTGACAAGGGCGACGATCGAACCCTCGAGGTTGCGGACGTCCATATTCTTCTCCTTCGCTTCTGCGATCTGGATGCGTTTGTTCCATTGGGCAGCGACTGCCAGGCGCTCGTCCTGAGCACGACGGCGGGCGCTTTCGGCGCGCGACTTTGCCAGCAGCTCGCGGCCGCACGGCAGCACGTCAAGCGTGGCAAAATAGTCGCCCGGGCGCTCGGCGCGTCGAATGAGGTCAGCGGATCCGTCGGGGCGCAGCAATACCTCGGCGGAGCGCAGGCGTCCGTTGTAGTTGTAGCCCATGGAGTAGCCGTGCGCGCCGGTGTCGTGGATCACGAGCAAGTCGCCCATATCGATCTGTGGCAGCTCGCGGTCGATGGCGAACTTGTCGTTGTTCTCGCACAGGTTGCCCGTGATGTCATACGTGTTCGTGACGGGGACAGCAGTCTTGTCGGCGCCGCCCGGCTGGCCCATCACCGTGATGTGGTGGTAAGCGCCATACATGGCGGGACGAATGAGGTCGACGGCACTGGCGTCCACGCCGATATAGTCCTTGTAGATCTGCTTTTCGTGGATGGCCTTGGTGACCAGGCATCCGTAGGGCCCCATCATAAAGCGACCCATCTCGGTGCAGATCGCCACATCGCCCATGCCGGCGGGGACCAGGATCTCGTCGTAGGCTGCGTGTACGCCCTCGCCGATGGCGTGGATGTCGTTAGCCTGTTGCTCGGGCAGGTAGGGGATACCCACACCGCCGGACAGATTGATAAAGGCGACATGTGCGCCTGTTTCACGCTCCAGGCGCACGGCTAGATCAAAGAGGATGCGTGCGAGCTTGGGGTAGTAGTCGTTGGTGACGGTGTTGCTGGCAAGGAAGGCATGGATGCCAAAATTCTCGGCGCCCTTGGCCTTGAGCATGCGGAAGGCCTCAAAGAGCTGCTTGGTGGTCATGCCGTACTTGGAATCGCCGGGGTTGTCCATAATGCCGTTTGAAAGCTGGAACAGGCCGCCCGGGTTAAAACGGCAGCTTACCGTCTTGGGGATAGGGCCTGCGACGCGCTCAAAGAACTCGATATGGCTGATGTCGTCGAAGTTGACGATGGCGCCCAGCTTGTCGGCAAGCTCAAAGTCGGCCGCCGGCGTGTCGTTGGACGAGAACATGATGTCATGGCCGGTGATGCCCAGCGAGCGGGCGATCATGAGCTCGGTATAGCTCGAGCAGTCGCAACCGCAGCCGTATTCGTTGAGAATGGAGATAAGTGCCGGGTTGGGATTGGCCTTGACGGCAAAGTACTCCTTAAACCCCGGATTCCACGCAAAGGCGTCGCGCACCTCTTGCATGTTGCGGCGGATGCCCGCCTCGTCGTATAGGTGAAACGGCGTGGGGAACTGCTCGATGATGTGTTCGAGCGTCTCCTTGTCCACAAACGGCTGCTTGGCCGCATACGCCTCGTTGGGAGTCAATGCCATGTCCCGTAAACCTCGCTATCCAGACGGCGCCATCGGCGCATCGAATCCGCATAGCGTGGACCCAATGTCCGGATAGCGCTCCCGCATTGCTGCAGACAGTCCTGCGGGTGTTTCCCGCAGGCCCACCAGGCTGTTCGTGCCCGAAAAACCCAGTTCGGCGGGTTTCGCCTCCCCGCGGGGTCAAAGTCTGCCGACTCGCCCGCGGCTCTTCGTGCCCGCGCCTCTATCAAGTGGTAAAGACCCTACCACGTTGCACTTTACCAAACAAGAGTATTCGTATATAACGTTTAAAAAATGCAGCATCATGCTAGAAACAAGGGCGCCACAATCCTGCGTCACAATAGGTGGCAACTGAGTTGCCCCATGAAAGGAATCCCTATGACCGAGCTCCAAGAACTCCGTCGCTATCGTCGCGACCTGCATCGCATTCCGGAGCTCGACTTCGATCTTCCGCAGACTATCGCCTATATCGAAAGCGTACTCGCCCCGCTTGCCTGCGAGGTGACCTATCCCTGCCCGAGCTGCGTCTGTGCCTTCTTCGATGCCGGTGTGGGCGCTACGAATGCCACGGCGATTCGCGCCGATATGGACGCCCTGCCCATCGCGGAGGCAACGGGAGCGGCCTTTGCCTCGACGCATCCCGGCAAGATGCACGCTTGCGGCCACGACGGCCACATGGCCATGGCACTGGCGGCAGCAACTTATGTCGACCGTACGATTCGTGAGCAGCCGGGTGCCATCAAGCGCAACGTGCTCTTTGTGTTTCAGCCTGCCGAGGAGACGACCGGTGGCGCTAAGACGGTATGCGAGAGCGGCGTGTTCGAGCGTTACGGGGCCGATCGCATCTTCGGCTTCCATGTGTGGCCCGATTTGCCTGCCGGCACGTTGGCGAGCTGCTCTGGTCCGCTGCTGGCGCGCTCGAGCGAGACGCACATTCATATCCATGGCGCGAGTATCCATATCGCCAAGACCTATGGCGTTCCGGTCGAGGAGTCGCACGATGCTGCGCTGGCGGCGGCCAAGTTCTTGGTTGCCGAGCGCGAGCTGATGGACGAGCTGGGTGCCGATGAGCCCTGCATTGGCAAGTTCGGCCTGCTGCAGGCCGGTACCGTCTGCAATGCAGTGGCGGGGGAGGCCCATGTCGCCGGCAGCCTGCGCGTGTTTACGGACGATATGTTCGACCGCGCACGTGAGGGCGTGCGCCGCGTGCTGGACGAGGCATGTGCGGCGACGGGCTGCACGTACGACCTCGACTTTGCCGAGGGCTATCCGCCAGTCGATAACGACCCCGAGCTGTTTGCCAGCGTTGCACCTGCCTTGCCCGAGCTTCAACTCGTGGATGAGCCACTGCTCATTGCCGAGGACTTCGCCTTCTATCAGCGCCATCTGCCGGGCGTGTTCTTCTTGCTGGGCACGGGCGTGCCGGAGGGTCAAGAAAACTCGAGCGATTCGGATGGCTGTCCCGCCTATGCCACCAGCGCCCTGCATACCGATACCATGCTCTTCGACGAGGAGATCCTGCTCAAAGGCCTCGATGTCTACAAACGACTGTTTATGATGGAGTGACGATGAGACGACGTCGGCAATCTGCCGTATATAGTCCTGGTGGATGCGGGTGTGGCTTGCTACTGCTCCCGGTTATTGCTGTGAGCATAGGCGTGATGTTTGCGCTTGCCGGACTGGCTGCGGTGGCACTCGTGCTACTTATCGCTGCCATTGGCGTGACGATCTGGCTTTATCGCAGCCGTGAGCAGCGTCGTGCCGACGGTAAATCCGATGTGGGATGGATTATCTTCTCGGTCTTCGCCTACCTGCTGAGTATCAGCTACCTGGTGTTCTTTGTCCTGTTGATGATCAGCACCTTTACGGGGGAATCCGTTACAGTAGGTTGATGCTGCTTGCAGACGGTCGCGCAAAGTGCGTCTGCTCGGCGCCTGGACAATCGCATTGACCATTCGCCGCAGCATTAGCCGCCAGCTAATGAATTAAAACTCGCTGCCCCCTACGATGTGCTGTGTGCCGGCGCGGTAGCCGGATCGTAGGAAGGATGCATGATGAATAAGCTTGAAAACGAAGTGCTGCTGAGCCGTCGCGCTGCACTTGGCGCATTCGCCACTGTCGCCTTGGGGACCGCCGGTCTTCTTGCCGGTTGCGGTAGCGATAAGGCGACCGTTACCGAAGATGCCGGCGATAGCGATAAGAAGGAAGAGACGAAGAAGGAAGAGCAGCCTACTACTGACCTGGCTGTTGGCACGACGGTGACCACGGCTGCTGGTCTTTCCGTCGTCGTCGATTCCGTCCAGCCTGGCCTCACAAATTATGACGGCTCGACCATGACGGGCATTCACGTCACGTACGTCAACAACGGCGATGAGGGCGCAGATTACAATGTCTACGATTGGAAGGGCGAGGACGCCAACGGCGCGCAGCAGAATCAGGGTTATTACAGCGAGGGCTCTGATGAGCTGCAGTCTGGCACCCTTGCCGCCGGTGGCTCCGTGGCGGGCAATATCTACTTTGATGGCGGCATCAAGAAGGCCCTGTATTTTGCCAACATGTTCGATAAGTCCGCGACTGCGAGCTGGGTGCTCGCCTAACTCGTTGCCGCTGTTGACCGTATGGGGAGGTGAGGCCGCATGCCCGATAAAAAGTTGACCGAAGAGTTGCTCAACGAGCTCCTTGATGCGCCGAGTATCGATGGCTATATCAAGGAGCACGACTTTGCCGCCCCATCGCTTTCGGACTACTTAAAGCAGCTGCTGCAAGAGAAGGGGCTCGAGCGTTCTCGCGTGGTGCGTATGGCCGACCTCAACGAGACGTTTGGCTATCAGATCTTTACCGGTGTGCGCCATCCAAGCCGCAATAAGGTGCTGCAGATTGCCTTTGCGATGGCGCTGTCGATGAAGGAGACCAACCGTGCGCTGACGGCTGCCGGGGTGAGCGTCCTCAATTGCAAGGACCGTCGCGATGCAATCATCATCTTTTGCATCGACCGCGGTTGTAGCCTCCAAAAGGTCAATGAAGAGCTGTATCGCTTTGGCGAGGAAACGGTGAGTTAGGGCCCAATGGCTGAGCCGGCGGTGTTACCAGAACAACCACGCAACCGAACAGGGCACGGATGCCGTGAGGTGTCCGCGCCCTGCGTTATGATGGACGCCATGGATACTCAGAGCCCAACATATTTCGATGACGAGCTGACTGCTTCACTTGTCGAGCATTTGGCGTCGCTCGACCGCGATGACAGCTATCGTGTGGAGCGCGTGCTCAAACTTTCGGATGTCGAGACGACCGAACTCGTCTATTTTGAGGGCTCTGGCGGCGGGTCTCTCGGTCCCTTTGTCCGCAAGCGCATCGATGCTTCGGCGCAGATTGGCGGAGCATATGAGCGCCTGTTTGCCGCCCAGCGCGCCGGTCGTCGTTTTGAGCATTTGCCCCGAATCGTCGATTGCCGCCGTGTGGGCGACGAGCTTGACGTGGTGATGGAGTATGTCGAAGGCGAAACGCTCGAGGCGCTCGTGGGACGCTTGGGTGCGACGCCCGATTATGCCCGCGAGCTGTATCCCGTTCTGTGTGAAGCGGTGGGCGAGCTGCATGCTGGTTTTGCAGCTGCGGGGGAGCCAGGGGTACCGGTAATCCACCGCGACCTTAAACCCTCGAACATCATCGTATCGGGCGTGAGATACGCGATCGATGCCGGCATGACCTTTTCCTCGCTGGTGATTATTGACCTGGGAATCGCGCGCGTTTGGCGCGATGGCGCCGACGCCGACACCGTCAAGTTTGGCACGCGTTCCTATGCGCCGCCCGAGCAGTTTGGGTTTGGGCAGACGAGCGTCCGCAGCGATATTTACGCGCTTGGCGCACTGCTGTTCTTTTGCCTGACGGGAACTGACCCCAAACCGGGGCGGGACATACGTGAGCAATGCGAGGCGCATGGCATTCCCGTCCCGCTGTCGGATGTGATTTGCATGGCGATGGCGCTCGATCCGGCTAAGCGCTTTGTGAGTGCAAAGGCATTGGGCAATGCTGCGCGCGCGGCGTATGAGCTATGTCTCCCTGCGTCGTCGCCCGTGACCTCATCTGCTGCCAGTGTGCCCCGGGCCGCGGTGTCACAGGTGCAGCGGGTACAGCAGCCGGTTGCCCTCACGCTTCCGTCTTCTGCAAACCGGCGTTCGATCGTCTCTCCCGTGACGTCCAAATGTGCGCGTCTGCTCTCGCGTATCCCCGAGCCCGTGGGGCGTATATGGAATGGATGCGTCTATGCGACAACATTGTTGCTGCTGATGGGCAGCCATTTTGCGGTATTTACGCCGACGGGCGAAAACCGAAACTATCCAACGTGGTTTTTGGCACTTGAGTATTTCTTTATGGTCGATGGCCTGGTGCTGCTCATTACATTCGGAATGCTCGACCGGCGTAGGCTTCGAGGTCGTTTTCCCGTACTCGATCGGTATCGGGGGAGTGCTTTTGTCGAACTATGGTTCAAGGCGCTCGGGTTTATGTTTGCCGTCATGTGCGTCGTCGTTGTTATCGGCAACGCGACCGGTGTCGTCTCTTAGATAATCGAAAAGGGCCCCGTCTGGGGCCCTTTGCAGTTGCACTTAAATGCGGTTCATTTGATTGGCGACCTTGTTGTACCAGTCCTGCCACGTGGGCGGGCAGTACTTCTTGGCGGCTGCCGGGGTAAGCGTGGAGCCATAGTTGGCGCCCAGGTAGGCAACGTGGGCGGAGACACTCTCGCTCCAGCTGCCAAAGCTACGCCAACCGCCGCCGCGGGCACTCCAGCCCCAGGCGTTATAGGAGCCGGCGCAATAGAGGCCCTTGCTGCTCTCGATGCAGGCGATGGCGGGGGACCAACGGGGATCGACGCCGGTATTCCAGGCGGCAACGGCAAAGTTGTAGCCCTGGCCTGCCATAGGGGAGCCGGCAAGGTAGTTGTCGATGCGGCTCGTCCACTCGTTAATGAACGAGTCGTAATCGGAATTGCCGCTGTTGGGGCTGTTCGGCGTGGTGTCGATGGTGGTGTTGGAGTTGGTGGCCTGACTGTTGGAGTTATTGCCACTCACGCCGGTACCCGAGAGCTTCTCGGCGGCAGCGGCCTTGTCGGCCTCGAGCTTTGCCAGCTCGGCGGCATTTTCCTGCTCGGCCTTTGCCTGCGCCTCGCTGCGGAGCTGCTGTGCCTGGGCCAGCGCGTCCTCGGCATTCTTTTGCTCGCCCTCGAGCTGAGACTTGGCCTGATCGAGCTCGGTTTTGTTCTGCTCGAGCTCGGTCTGCATCTTGTTAAGCTCTTCGATCTCGTCGACGCTCGAGCTCGTAATCTGGTTGGTGTATTTGCAGGTGGTGATAAAGTCGCCCAAGCTCTGCGTGTTCACCAGGAAGCTCACGATGGGGCTGGTGCCCTTCTGGTACTTATACAGATCGCGCATGGCGGAGCTTGCCTTGGCCTGCTGCTCGGGTAGCTCGGCCTCAATCTTATCGATGTTCGCCTCATTGGAGTCGATCTGCTTCTGCAGATCCTCGAGCTTGGTTCGGGCGTCGTTGTAGGCGCTCGTAGCGTCCTCGATTTTTTTCTGGGCGGCGGAAAGCTGATCCTGCGTTGCCTGCGAGGCGGCATAGGCCGCGACGGGGGAGAGCATCGGCGTGGCCGTCAGCGCGACGGCGAGCGCGGCGCTCGTGATGATACGAGCCGGCTTCGACGCGACGAGCGCTGCGGTGCGATGGTTCGAATGCTGCATCCAGTCCCTCTGCAATCAATCGTAGGTTATTGGTCGAGGTGTATTCTACTACTGCTTTCGACCTCAACTTGAACCTTAAAGGTTCTAAAGGGTCAAGTTGAACTTGAGGCTTTGGCCTTGACCTGCGGGAATGGTGAATTGTTGAGAAACCATAGAGTTGAACTTTAACGTTACGGCACCCTGTTTGTGAGGGTTTTTGGCTGTAAATGTTGCCCTCACGTGGGGTTTTGCAACTACAGGGTTCCTTCGCGACGAGCCCGCTCCACCTCTTTGAGTGCCTCGGCGGGAGTGAAGGAACAGGTGCCGTCGCCGAGCCTGACTACCTGGACGTCGTCACCGATATGGACTTCTCCGCCCTGCAGCACGACGCCAAAAATGCCCTCGTGGGGGAAGATGCAGTCGCCGGCGAGATAGTAGATGGCACAGCGTGTGTGGCAGACCTTGCCGATCTGACTGATTTCGACGAGTACTTCGCTGCCAATCTTGAGCTGCGTTCCCAAGGGGAACGAGAGCAGGTTGATGCCCTGGGTGGTGAAGTTCTCACCAAAGTCGCCCTCGTGCACATCGAGCCCGCGCGCCTGCGCCGTCTGGATAGACTCTGCAGCTAAAAAGGAAACCTGGCGGTGCCAATGTCCGGCGTGCGCATCGGAGGCGAGGCCAAACTGCTCGATGACGGTGTCGTGCCCGTCGGCGACGGGTGACTTACGCGTGCCTTTGTGCTCCGACGTGTTGATTGAGACGATGCGGGCAGGCCCGTTGTAAGCATCGTTTGCGGTGCGTAGGGGAGCTGCCGTCTGGGCACGATCCGCAAGTTCGCGCTTTGCGGCGTCAATGATGGGGTTGTTGATTGGATGAGCCTGGGGCACGGTGCACCTTTCGACGGGGCGGGCAACATGTTGAATCCTACAACAACGGTGGGTTCATTGCCCGTTGTCGTACGCCGGTGATTGCCGCCTTCGTGCTGGATTATTACGCCGATTGCCATAGATACGGTGGAGCTTTGGGCGCCGGCGGCTCGGCACGCTAGAATAAATCAGTTACACAAAGACCGCCCGTCGTGTGGGCAGTTCTAGATAGGAAGTTTCCATGGCATTGCAGTTTACAGAGCGCGAGTTTATCCCCGTGCTGCTCGGCGGCGACATCAACGCGTATTCGGTGGCGCGCGCTTTCTACGAGGAGTATCAGGTTAAGAGCCTGGTCTTTGGCAAGTACCAGACCGGCCCCGCGTATCGCAGCCAGATTATCGATTACACGCCTAACGTGGATATCGACACCATGCCGGTCATGATTGAGACCGTTAACGGCGTCGCACAGACCAATCCTGATAAGAAGATTATTCTCATGGGCTGCGGCGACAACTATGTCGCGCTTGCCGCGCAGGCTCAGGACGCCGGCCAGCTTGCCTCCAACGTCATCGCGCCCTATGCACCCTACAGTATGCTCGAGCAGTGCCAGAAGAAGGAGATTTTCTACGAGCTGTGCGAGAAGCACGGTGTGCCGTATCCGCACACGTTTACCTTTACCATGGCGATGCTCAACGCTCAGGGTGAGGCTTCCGCCGAGGTGCTCGACCAGATCGACTTCCCCTTCCCGATGATTCTGAAGCCCTCTGACGGCATCATGTGGTGGGAGCACGAGTTCGAGGGTCAGAAGAAGGCCTACGAGATTGCCGATCGCGCCGAGCTGGAACAGGTCATTCGCGATGTGTACGCCAGCGGCTACACCGATGACCTCATCTTGCAGGATCGCGTGCCCGGCAACGACGAGTACATGCGCGTGCTCACCAGTTATTCCGACCGCAACGGCAAGGTTCGCATGATGTGCCTGGGCCACGTGCTGCTCGAGGAGCATCAGCCCCATGGTGTCGGCAACCACGCCTGCATCATCACTGAGCCCAACGACGAGCTCATGGGTGGCGTGCGCAAGCTGCTTGAGGACCTTAAGTTTACGGGCTTCTCCAACTTCGACGTCAAGTACGACCAGCGCGATGGTTCGTTTAAGTTCTTCGACTTCAACACGCGTCAGGGCCGCAGTAATTACTATGTCACCAATAGTGGCTTTAACGTTGCTAAATACGTGGTGGATGAGTACGTCTATAACCGCCCGTTTGAGCCGGAGTTTGTGACGGCGCAGGACGAGGCGCTGTGGATGGTCGTTCCTATGGGCGTCGTTGACAAGTATGTCAAGGACCCCGAGCTGCGTGCGAAGGCGCATTGTCTGGCCAAAGAGGGCAAGGCTGCCGATCCTTCGTTTATGAAGGGTGATTTTGTCTTTAACCGTTGGTTGCGCATGTGGCACACCAAGCTGCGTCACTTTAAGCTGTTCAAGACGTATTACAAGTAGATGAGCGCGGCGCCCGCCCGGTTTGCATCGGACGGGCGCGGGTATGATACGCGCAATTGCGTGGGCGTCACCAAGGAGGCGGCGATGGAAAAGCTGGGAGTTATCGGCGGCATGGGCGCCGAGGCCACGTCGTATTACTACGACCAGGTCGTGCGTCATACGGCTGCAACCTGTGATCAGGAGCATATCGACATGGTGGTGCTTTCCAAGTCGACCATGCCCGACCGTACGCTGGCCATCAAGACCGGTGAGCATGCCGAGCTGCTTGCGACCATGAAAGAGTGCGCTCAGGCGCTCGAGTCGCTGGGCTGCGCGCACATAGCGATTCCCTGCAACACGTCACACTACTTCTACGACCAGATCCAGTCGTTTACGAAGGTGCCGATTATCCACATGCCGCGCGAGTCGGTGCGCTATGCTCTGGCCGGCGCGGTGATGGGGGAGTGCGAGTTCGATCCAAACCTGAGCATGCCGGCCGAGCCGGTGCGCAAGATCGGCATCATGGGCACCGACGGTACCGTGGGCGCAGACGTCTATGGGCGCGAATGTGAGACCGCGGGCGTTGAGGTCGTCTATCCCAGCGAAAAGCGTCAGGCCGACGTGATGTCGCTCATCTACGACGATGTGAAGGCTGGACGCGAGCCCGATATGGATAAGTTCGACCGCGTGATGTGGGAGTTCGCCCGTGGCGGCTGCGACCGCGTCATCCTGGCCTGCACGGAGCTTTCGGTGTTGCAGAAGTATCGCGAGATGCCCGAGATCACCCTCGATGCGATGGATGTCCTGGTACGCGAGTCCATCATTCGCAGCGGCGTCCCCTACCGCCTGTAGCCCTCGACCTGCCAAAAAGGGACGGGTTTATTTTGGTAGGTTTTATCTGGGAAAACAGTAAAGGCCTCGGCTCGTTTGGTGCGAGCCGAGGCCTTTTGCATTTGTCGGTTGCCGGTGGCGATGGATTAGAACAGGAAGCCGATGGCGATAAGGGCGATGCTGACGATAAGTACGGCGATATCCAGGCCTTTGATGGGGTAGCGCTTATACGAACTCGCACGCGTGCGCAGGTAGAAGCCGCGCTGCTCGGCGGCAAGCGCGGTGGCATCGGTCTTGCCCACGCTCGAGATAAGCAGTGGCACGCACAGCGGCAGCATGAGCTTGAGTTTCTTGACGGGATTCTTAGTGTCGTATTCGACGCCGCGTGCAGTCTGCGCCTCCATGATGGCGTTCATTTCCTGGCCAAATACCGGCACAAAGCGCAGCGCCGTGGTAAAGGTGAAGGCATAGCGATATGGCACGTGCAGTACCTCGACGCAGGCGTTGGCGAGGTCGTTGAGCTTGGTCACCATAAGCATGAGGATGAGTGGCAGCGCCACGCCCAACAGGCGTAGGCAGGCCTTCGATCCGGTAATGAGGCCCGTGTCGGTGATAAAGCCCCACACCATGTTGCCGTCGCGCATAAAGGCCAGCTGAAGCACCAGCATGATAAGCGCGAGCGGAATCAGCAGCTTGAGTAGCGAGAGCAGACGGTCGACGACGCCGGCGTAGGCGCCCAGTGCAAGGGTGAGCGCCAAAAAGCCCAATAGCGTCACGTAGGTATCGGACAGGAAGATGCCGATGATGATGGCGGCGGCGAGGCCCAGTTTGACGACCGGGTTCAAGCGGTGCAGCAGTGTGTCGCCCGGCATGTAGTCGATGACGTTAACCACGGTTGACCATCTCCTCGGTAATGCGAACGATATCGGTGACCTCGCTCACCTGTGCAAAGGCGGGAGAGACGGAGGATGTCAGGCGACGAGAAAGCTCTATGACCTGGGGTGGCTCAACATAGGCTCGCTGCATGAGCTCGATGTTCGAGAACAGTTCGTGCGTGCAGCCGCGCTCGAGGATGCGGCCGTCGGCCATGACTACGATGCGCTCGGCAAAGTCGGAGACGACTTCCATGTCGTGGCAGACCATGATTACAGCGCAGCCGCGCTCGGCCATGGTGCGCACGGTTTCCATGACGGTCATGCACTCGCGGTAGTCAAGGCCGCTCGTGGGCTCGTCAAGCACCACGATTTTGGGCTCTACGACCACGACGGAGGCGAGTGCCACCATCTGGCGCTGACCGCGCGAGAGCGAGAAGGGTGCCTCGTCGGCCGGCAAGCCAAAGCGGTCGATGACGAGCTGGGCGCGACGCAGTTGCTCGGCACGGTCGATGCCGGCAAGCTCCAGGCCAAAGGCGACCTCGTCGAGCACGGTGTCCTTGCAGATCTGGCGGTCGGGGTTTTGGAAGAGGGTTGCGACTTCGCGGGCGATGCGGCTCGTGGGAACGGCTGCGGTATCCAGTCCCGTGACGCGCACGCTGCCCAAGGCGGGCTTAAGCAGGCCTGTAAGCAGCTTGGTGAGCGTGGTCTTGCCGGCGCCGTTTTGGCCGACGATACCCACGAGCTCGCCGGGATAGAGGGTCAGGTTGAGGTCGTGGACGGCGGCGCCGCCATTGGGATAGGCAAACTCAACGTGATCGAAGGTGAGCACGGGCTCGGCGTCCTTGGCGTGCGGGCGCAACGACGGTGCGTGCGGCGAACCGGCGGGTGCCTGAATGTCGCTGCTTGCGTGTGCGGGGTCGACGATGCCCGTAATCAGGCGCTCGGCCTCATCAACATCCAAACAGGGAGTGCCGCTGGCCAGGCCGTCGGCCTCGAGGCTGTTGAAAATGCGCGTGACACGCGGGCAATCAACGCCGATGGCGCGGAGCTCATCGGCGTGCGCGAAGACCTCGTGCGGCTCGCCCTGTAGCGCGATTTTGCCATGATTGAGCACGAGCACGCGGTTACAGTACTCCGAAAGCAGGGCGACCTTTTGCTCAACGACGACGATGGTGATGCCGAGTGCACGGTTGGCCTCACGCAGGGTCTCGAAGACCAGCGTGGAGCTGGCGGGGTCGAGCGCCGCAGTGGGTTCGTCGAGCACGAGCACACGCGGACGCATGGCGAGGATGGCGGCGATAGCAACCTTTTGCTTTTGGCCGCCCGAAAGCGTGGCGATCTCGCGTTCGCGCAGGTCGCTGATGCCGACGGTCTCGAGCGTCTCGCTCACACGTTGCTCGATTTGGTCGTGGGGAACGCCAAAGTTCTCCAGGCCAAATAGCATCTCGTCCTCGACGACCGAGGCGACCATCTGCGTGTCGATGTCCTGCAACACGCTGCCGACAATCTGCGACACATCGGTGAGCGAAACTTCACAGGTGTCATGGCCGTCAACCATGACGGACCCAAAGAACGTTCCGGTGTAATGGTGGGGAACGGCTCCCGACAGGCAGGCGGCAAGTGTGGACTTGCCGGCGCCCGAGGGCCCAATGATGCCGATAAAATCTCCCCTGTTCACGCCGAGCGAGATATGCTTAAGCGCCTGCTCGGTCTGCGTGCCATAGGAGAACGAGACATCGTCGACGTTGATGATCGTTTCCATGGATACCTTTCATAGTCATCGGGGATGTTCTTACATAGCTAGTCGTTTAAGAACGTCCCCAAAAGCTCGTTGTTTGGGACAGTCTTTGGTGGTGGAGCACGGAGACGGCTTTACGAGGGGCCCCAGGTTGGCGCGAAAGAGGAGCGAAGCGTACTTGGGTATGCGAGCGACGAATGAACGCCAAGATGGGGTGGTTCGTAAAGCCGAGCGGGTTAGTTGAGCTTAAGGGCCTTCTGGATGGGCAGGTAGAGAGCGCCGACCAGGATGGCGTTAAAGACGGCGGTCATGGCGACGACGGGCAGCATGGCAGCGGCGAGCTCGCTCACCACGCCGAGCATGGCCATCTTGATGACCATGAAGATGACGCCCGAGGCAAAGGTGGTCACGAACGTTGCGACGATGGCGACGGCGGGCTTAACCTGGCCGTCCTTGGCAGCAGCGTTGACAATGACGGCCATGAGCATGGCAGCGATGCCCTCGGCGGCAAAATCGACAAACGGCGAGGTGGTGGTGATCTGGATCACGGCGGCCGAGATCAGGCCGATGACGAGTGCCTGGCCGATGTTGGGGCGAACGACCAGGATGGTGAGGCAGAAGGCCGAGATGATGAACTCGGGGCTGATCATGCCGCCCGAGATGCCGGAGATGGCCTTGCCGACGGTGAAGTTGAGGATGAAGCCGGCGGCAAGCAGGATGGCGAGCAAGACAAGAGCGCGGACGTCGAGTTTGCCGCGGTCGGCGGTCTGGACAGTGCGGGGCTGTGCGGTGGTGGTGTTCTGAGACATGGTGAAAATCCTTTCGGAAGGGAAGTGCAAGAGAAGAAAGCGGAGGCGCGTGATGCGAATGCGATTGGGCTCGAGATAGAAAAAAGGCCCCCGGTCGAAACCGGAGGCCTTCCAATCACCTAGAGCGCAAAAACAGGCGTGAGGGACTCACTGTCGACCGATCGCATTCGCATCACGCCACCACCAGTTGTTGAGAGACGTCATCGTGTTCTTCATGTTGGTGGCTCCTTTCGTGATGCCGTGGCGCGGTCGCACCTAGTTGCTGTTGCGCTGCACTATAGCACAGCGAAGTGTGTGCAGGGAATCTTTTTTGAAAAGATTTCGGCGATGTTTCCCGCCGGTCGGATGACAGGCGAGGAGGGCAAGACCGCTCGCACTGTCTTGCCCTCCCCTAGAGCGTGAGGGCCTTAGGCCTTCTTGCGACGATAGAGCACGAAGCCGCAGACACCGATGATGACGACGGCACCAACGGCCATGGCGGCCATGTTGTTGCCCTCGGACTTCTCCTCGGTGGCCTCTTTCTTCTCGACCTCGGGCTCGGCTACGTCCTCATCGGAGAGTGCCTCGTCGGCGTAGGTAATGGACTCGACCAGGCAGTCGTTGTCGGCATCGTAGTCACTCGGGACGAACTCCTCGGAGAAGTCGCCCTCCTTGAGGTAGTCACGCATCTCCTCGAGCATGGCCTTGCATTTGAGGTAGGTGTTTTTGGTGGCAGCCTTGCCGGCCTTGTTGGCCAGGGCGGTGCGGGCCTCGGTGCCCTCGGCGGCCTGCATGGCCTCGTCGACGGTCAGGTTCTGCTCGATGAGCTCCTTCTGCAGGGCGTCGAGGTAGGCGCGGACGCCGGTAGCGCAGTGGTCGCGGTTCTCATAGGCGAGCGTGTTGATGTCCATGAGGACGTAGTTGATGGAGTTCTTGGGCTCCTCGTTGTTCACGACGTCTTCCTCTTCGCAGTGATTGAAGGAGACATCCTGATCGCTAAAGTAGGGGCTGACCTCGGTGAGCAGTGCGGAGTAGAGGGGGATAGCGACGGAGAACTCGGCGTTGGAGAGCATCTCCCACTGGATGGTCGCGATCTCGGGATCCATGCCGTGACGGATCTGGAAGGTGTGGATCTCGGTGTTGCGGTTGGAGCCGATGGCATAGGCGCCGTCGGTGTTGGCGTTGAGGCCGGCGACATTCTCGCCGCGAGCGGCGAAGGAACGGATCATCTCAAAGGTGTTCCAGTCGGACTTGCCGGGCTGGAAGAACAGCGGCTGCATCTCGTGGACCAGAGCGCCGGTCGTGGCGCGAGCGTCTTCTCGCTCGTCCTTGACGATCTCGTAGTCGGTGCCTTCAGCCAGCGGGGCCATGAAGTAATCGCGACCCTGGATATAGCGCGACCACTGGTGCATACCGGCCTCGCCAATCTCCTCGCCGTAGGTCTTGGCGACGTCGAACTTGCCGTCGGTGTACTCGGCAAAGCCCTTCTCCTTGGGCATGGACTCGATGCCCTCGGAATGGAGGCAGTTCTCGGTGTCATCGAGGTCGACGTTATAGGTGAGGTTGCCGATGTTGGGGTTGAGCGAGGCGATGTCATCGGCGAGCTTCATGGCAATCCACTGATGGCCGGAAAGCGCGGCGAACAGCCAGGTCTCGGTGCTGTCGGCGATGATGATCTGGTCGTTGGAGCAGACGCCCTGCTCGTCGATCAGACTGCCGATGAGCTCGACGCCCTCGCGGGCCGTGGCGCTCTCGCCCAGGATGACGCTGGCATAGCTGTACTCGCCAATGCCAGTCTCCTCGGTGATGGGATCGGCCTCTTCGGCCTTCTCGTTATAGGAGGTGCTCAGCGTGGCAGAGCAGGAAACGCCCTTCTCGTTGATGCCAGCCTCGGAATATGCGTCGTAGCGATCTTCCCACTGCGAGGGGTTGTCGCGAACGAAGGTGTAGCGGTAGGTTGCGCCCTTGGACTTGTACTCAAAACCGGACTCGACCGAGGTGTACTTGTTGCCGTCCTTGTGTGCGGGCTCAATGCCAAAGTGCTTGACATAGCGCGGACCGAAGTCCTCGGAACGGCCATAGTACGTGTTGCCGTCTGCCGTGAGCTTGCCGCCCATGTAGATCTGGGTGCAGGCGAGCGCCGAAGTCGGCATGGCCATGATGGCCGCTGCTCCAAACGCAAGGCCGCAGCCGAGCTTTTTGAGCGTGTTGACAGGATGAGTAAACCTCATGATCCCTCCCAACCGTTGAAACCCCGCGGAACCGTGCAGGATTTCAGCTAATAAATACATCTATTAGCCTATCGGAAGTCTAAATAGTATCCATCTATTTCGATGAAATACTCGATGAGCGTCCTAAAATATGCGATGAGCGGACAAGAATACTCATTATCTAGCTTTAGTTAAATAAAGACGCCCTGCAATTACTGTACCTGAATAAAGTGCCTTGCACGGGGCACAAAGAAAAATCCCCCGCTGTCTGGCAAATGCATAAACAACGGGGGAGACGATAATTGGATGAATATCATACCAATGTGGAATTACTTCTTCCGGCGGTGGATCACGTTAATCGCATAGCCGACGAGCATGGCTAGAACGATGACGATAAAGCCAATCAGGGGGTTGTCGTTCATGGGGTCCTCCTATTTTCCGAGCGGGGAGAATTCGTCGACGATGAGGTCGAGGCATTGCGGAAGCGCGCGGGCTCCAAAGACGCCCGAGTTGCTGGAGATGATCTCGCCATCGAACTGCATGCCCAGCGACGGCGTGCAGGTGATCTTGGCTTCCTTGGTCTGGATGATCTTGAACTGCGGACGGCCGAGCACCTTGCCGGCGGGGTCGAGCGCGGCGGTGATCACAGTGGGCAGGAGCTGGACGGTTTTTACGGGCTCGATGACCGCGATGTCGACCATGCCGTCGTTCATGCGGCAATCGGGGAACAGGTTGATATCGTTTTGAATGACCGAGGTGTTGCCGGCCATGCAGCAGATGCCATCGAGCTCCTCGACAATGCCGTCATGCTCAATCGTAAAATGCGCCACCGTGGGGTTGGGTGTGGCGAGCGCCGACAGGAAATAGGCGATCTCGCCGATGTCGTTTTTGGCGGGGGCGGCCTTCATCATGATCTCGGCGTCGAAGCCCGAGCCGGCGATGATGATAAAGCCGTGGCGCTTCTCGTTGCCGTTCTCGTCGAGCCAAAAGAGCTCGCCCATGTCCACTTTGACCGTGCGACCGGCGCGGCAAGCCTTGGCAAGCGCCGCTGCCTCGGGGGCATTACCGATGTTGTTAAAGAACAGGCAGGCTGTGCCGGAGGGGAAGACGAGCGTGGGGACACCGCACCCGCGCATTTGGTCGAGCACGTTGGAGACGGTGCCGTCGCCGCCCGAAACGACCACGCGATCAAACTCGCGCACGTCTGCCACGGCGTCCTCGGGTTCCATGCCATCGCCGATAAAGCGCATCACGACCTCGTCGCCGCCCTGCGCGAGGGCGTGCGTGAACGCGTAGATTTCATCTGAGCTGGGGCCCGATGCCGGGTTGTGGATGATAAGGCAGCGCATACTTACGTTCCCGTTCTGTGACTAACCGAGTATAGTTGTAAGGCAATGCCGATATCCTACCCGTGTTTTTCGGGCCTAACCTTATTCGATGGGTTGATATGTACATTTCCACACATCAGGCTCTGCTCGACTTTTGCCAGCGCGCCCGCGAGTTCGACGCGATTGCCGTCGATACCGAGTTTTTGCGCGAGCGCACGTTCCACCCGCGCCTGTGCTTGGTCCAGATTGCCACCCCTGCCGAGAGCGTCGCGGTCGATCCTCTGGTGATCGACGACCTGACGCCGCTCGCCGAGCTTATGGGCGATGAGAGCGTGATCAAGGTCTTTCACGCCTGCTCGCAGGATATGGAGGTTATGCTCCATACCGTGGGCGTGCTGCCGCGTCCCATTTTTGACACGCAGGTGGCCGCCGCCTTTTTGGGCGAGCGCCAGCAGATTTCCTATGGCGCGCTCGTGCAGACGTTTTGCGGTGTCTCATTGCCCAAGACCGAGTCACTGACCGACTGGTCGCGCCGCCCGCTGACCGATAAGCAGATTGAATATGCGATCGATGACGTCAAGTACCTGATCGTCGCCTTTACCGAGATGATGAGTCGCCTGCGCGAGCTGGGCCGGGTGGACTGGGTGCTCGACGAGCTGCGCCCGCTGGCCGACGAGTCGCACTACCGCGCCGATCGTCACGAGGCATTCCGCAAGGTCAAGCGCATCAACTCCTGTAGCCGCCACCAGTTGGGCATCGCGCGTGAGCTTGCCGCTTGGCGCGAGGACCGCGCCGAGCGCCGCAACATCCCGCGCAAGTGGGTCATGTCCGACGATACGCTGCTGGCCCTGGTTAAACGTAATCCCGTTCGTGTTGAGGAGTTCCGCAGCATTCGCGGTACCGACCAGCTGGGGGAGCGCGACGTGGACGGCGCGCTCATGGCCATTAAGCGCGGTGCGAGCTGCCCACATGATCGCCTGCCGCTCATGGTGCGCGGACACCGTCAGATTTCGCCGGAGTTGGAGAGTGTGACGGACCTGATGTATGCGCTCATTCGCCTGGTCGCCGAGCGCTCGGGCGTGGCGACCTCGGTCATCGCCTCGCGCGATGACCTGGCCGACTATATTGAGCATCCCGAGGAAAGCCCCCTGCGCGAAGGCTGGCGCTTTGAGCTCGTGGGCTCGCGCCTGGACGATCTGCTCTCGGGCAACATGGGGTTGACGGTGAAGGACGGCAAAATCGAGCTCCTGTAGGGAAGCCTAGCCGCTTGAGTGGGTAGAATGCCTCCAACGTGTAATTCGATTCGGAGGAATTCGCATGCCTTATTACTATGGATACGGCTTTGGCATTGACCCGCTGTACCTGCTGGTTGTTCTTGTCTGCACGGTGCTTGGCCTTGCCGCGCAGAGCTATATCAACTCGACATACAAGACCTGGTCCAAGGTTCGCTCGGACGGCGACACAGGTGCCACGGTCGCTCGCCGCATGCTCGATGCCAACGGTTGTAGCGCCGTGGGCATCAAGGGCGTCGCTGGCGAGCTCACCGACCACTACAACCCGCAGGATAACAACCTGTATCTGTCGGATGCCAACCGTTCGGGCGGGTCGGTCGCAAGCGTTGCCGTCGCCTGCCACGAGGCGGGCCATGCCGCCCAGCGTCAAAGTGGTTATGCCATGATGAAGGTACGTACCGCTTTGGTCCCCGTCGTCAACTTTACCCAAAACACCTGGACGATCGTGCTGCTCATGGGCCTGTTCATGAACATTGCGGGACTCACGACCCTAGCGCTGGTCTTCTTCTCGTTTAGCGTGTTGTTCCAGCTGGTTACGCTGCCGGTCGAGATCGATGCCAGTCGCCGCGCCGTGGCGTATATCGAGCAGTCGGGCATGAGTTCCAAGCAGGTCAACGGCGCCAAGAAGGTGCTGACGGCAGCCGCGCTTACCTATGTGGCCGCAGCGCTCACTTCGATCATTCAACTGCTCTACCTTATGGCTCGCTACAACAGAAATTCCAACCGATAACAAATAGGACAGGCAGGCGCCGCGGGGATTCGTGTCCCTGCGGCGCTGTACTATGTGTTGGACTTGAATTTGCGCAGGGCCGGAGCCCATGTGCACGATGACGAAAGGAGGCTGCGTGGCAGGCTGGAATCTGACCGGCAATACCGTTTCCGCCGAGTTCGACGGATCGGATGAGCAGGAGCGCAAAGAGCTCAGCGTGAGCCAAGCGGTGGAGATCGCCGCCGGTGCGCTCGATGCCATTCCGCAGCTGAGCGTCCTGGGCGAGGTCACGGGCTTCCGTGGCCCCAATGCCCGAAGCGGCCACTGCTACTTCCAGATTAAGGACGATTCGGCCGCCGTTGACTGCATCATCTGGAAGGGCGCCTATCTCAAGCGCACGTTCGATCTGCGCGACGGCATGCAGGTGAGCTTTAAGGGCAGCTTCAATCTCTACAAGCCTACGGGTCGCATGAGCTTTGTCGCTCGCTCATTCTCGCTGGCGGGGGAGGGCCTGCTGCGTCAACAAGTGGCGCAACTGGCCGAAAAGCTCCGCCGCGAGGGCCTGATGGACGAAGCGCGCAAGCGCCGTATCCCGGTGTTCTGCTCACGCGTGGCGGTCGTCACCTCGCTTTCTGGCGCCGTGATCGACGACGTCAAGCGTACACTGCGCCGTCGCAACCCGCTCGTCGAGCTTGTCTGCGTGGGCGCAAAGGTCCAGGGCGAGGGTGCGCCGGCAGAGCTTATTGAAGGCTTGCGTCGTGCCGCTGCCATTACGCCGGCGCCCGATTGCATTTTGCTCGTGCGTGGCGGCGGTTCCTTCGAGGACCTCATGACCTTTAACGACGAGGAGCTTGCCCGTGCGGTGGCAGCCTGTCCCGTGCCTGTGGTAACGGGTATTGGGCATGAGCCCGATACCTCGATTTGCGACATGGTGAGCGACCGTCGCGCCTCTACGCCCACGGCGGCGGCAGAATCGGTGGCACCGGCTATGACGGAGTTGGCCGACGTGCTCGAGGCGCGCCATCAGCGTCTGGGCGCCGCGATGGCTTCGATGATCGGGTCGGATCAGGTCGATCTGGAAATGCTCGACCAGCGCGGTCGTCGTGCCTGGGGCACCTATACGGCTCGCTTGGGCGATGCCCTCGATGCAGCCGCGTGCCGCCCGTGCCTCAATGACCCAACGTTTATGGTCGAGCGTCGCGAGTCTGAGCTTGCCCTGACGGCCGATCGACTGTCGGGCGCCATCGTACGCTCGGTCGGGACATTCCGCTCCAACTTTGAGCGCCTGCCCGAGCGTCTGGTTGCAAGCACCTCGGGGCTCGATGGCAAACGCCATGCGCTCACGCTTGCGAGTTCCCGTCTGGAGCATCAGGGGCGCACAATGCTCAACAAGTCAGCGTCCGACTTGGGCCGTGCAGCGGCTTCGCTCGATGCCCTGTCGCCGCTCAAGGTGCTTGCCCGCGGTTACTCCATCGCGTACAGCGATGACGGTGTGGCTACGAGTGCCAAGACCTTTAATCCCGGCGACGCCATTCGCGTGCGCATGGCAGACGGCAACGTGGCGGCAACGGTCGATACGGTCGAGTAGGCCGCGTTTCATAGCGATAAACCTTTAGGAAAGGAAACAGATATGGCAGAGAAAACCCCGGTCGAGCAGCTTACGTACAAGCAGGCTTCGCAGGAGTTGGAGCTCATCATCCGCAGCTTGGAGTCGGGCGATATGGAGCTCGAGGAGTCGCTCGAGAGCTATACCCGCGGCGTCGAGCTCCTCAAGAGCCTGCGCACCCGCCTGTCCGATGCCGAGCAGAAGGTCTCGGTGCTTCTTAAGGACGTCGACGGCAACGACGTGCTCGCCGACGGCGAAGCCGCTAACACCGACGATAACCTCTCGTTCTAACCATCTCGACCAAATATAATTACCTTGGTCTGTGAGAAAGGAACCAACCATGTGTGATTGCATCTTCTGCAAAATCGCCAACCACGAGATCCCCTCGACCGTTGTCTATGAGGACGATCAGGTCATCGCGTTCGACGACCTCAATCCCCAGGCGCCGGTCCACACGCTCGTGATCCCCAAGAAGCACTACAGTGACATCGCCGACAACGTGCCGGCCGAGACCATGGGCGCCATGGCTCACGCCATCCAGGAGGTCGCCAAGGCCAAGGGCTTGGAGGACGGTTTCCGCGTCATCTCCAACAAGGGCGTCAACGCCGGCCAGACCGTCATGCACTTCCACATGCACGTTCTCGGCGGCAAAAACCTGGGCGAGAACCTCATCTGAGGGCGCGTGGTCCGTCGACTTGGCTGCCTTTGGAGTAATCTATGCAGCTTTCTCAACTCGAATACCTTCAAGCGGTAGCGAACTATGGCGGCGTGCGCAAAGCAGCTCGCGCCGTTCATGTGAGTCCGCAGGCCGTTTCGTCGGCAATCAAAAAGTTGGAATTTGAGTATCAGATTGTTTTGCTCGACCGATCGGCGGGGGAGGCTGTTTTGTCTCCGGCGGGCAGAGAATTTGCGCGTCGTGCACGCGTGATCCTGGCACAAGTCGACGATCTCAAAAAGTACGCTCAATCGAGGGGCGACGGCGTCTCGCCCGATGGCCACTTTCGTCTTTACGCCCCCTGCCTTCATGGGCGGGGGCGCCTTTTTGCCGAAAACTGGTATGACTCGTTTGGACGCTCGCACCCTCAGATTCATCTTGATGTGTGGCATCAGCCAACGGCAACATGCTTTGAATCACTTATACTTGGGATTTCGGACGCGGCTATCTCGTTCGAGGAACCACGGGACAGCGCCCTTTCTTCAAAATATTTGGGTGAAAAGGAGCTCAAGGTTCTTTCGTGTCCAGCGGGTCATCAATCTGTGGGCGCCATGACCATTCGCGAGTTACTGGGCGGCAGGCTCGCTGTTCCCATTAATTTGTCCCCCTGTCTCAATGCGATTAACCAATGCTCTGAAGCCCAGCTCGTTAATTTCCGTTTCCGTGATGTCGAATACGGAAGCAGGGCTCAAGCTGAGTTTCTTCAAGCTGGTGGATTGATATTGAGTTTTTCTGGCTCTTCTCTCGCATCGGATGGATCAGAAGTGAGAGAGTGCTCCATTGAAGGATCGCGTGACGTAACTCTGCCCATCTACTTTTGCTATCGGCAAAATGCGTGGACTGATCGACACCAGACGGTTTTCCTTCACCTATTGCGCCATCTCGCTTCGTGAGACTATTTGACATCGCGTCGTCAAGTGAATATTGACGCTTCGTAACGCATGATTGACGGCTTTGCTCTCATACTTTTCCAAGATATCGGTTTGGATTATTGACTCTTGGAGGGCGAAGCATGAAAAACCGTATGGTTTTGCTCTATATGACGTTCGTTTTCCTGTCGAACTTCAGCACCATCTTGTATTTTCTGACGGTTTACCTTGAGTTTGTCGGCTTCTCGATGGTGGCGATTTCCAGCATGATGGTTGCATACCAAGTGAGCAAGTTCATTCTAGAGATTCCCACTGGCTATATTGCTGACAGGTTTGGGCGAAAGGCGAGTGGCCTCGTCGGCGTCGTGGGAATGCTCGGGTACTATACCGCCCTGCTTCTCATCCGGTCTCCTCTGCTTTTAATCGGCGCATTTGCTCTCAAAGGTTTTGCCGTCGCATGCGTGAGCGGATCCATCGAAGCGATTTATATTGACAGTGTCTCCCAGGAACAGCTCGTGAGACTGAATGTCGTTGAGCGTTTTGTCTTCTATGCATCATATGCCCTTTCCGCTTGTGTGGGCGGTTTCATCTCGTCCGTTAGTGCGTATTACGTCGGTCTTTCGGCGGATATCTTCGCCATGGTGCTGACACTGGCTGTCGTTGCCTGTATCCCTGAGGAGCGAAGAGAAGACACTGCGACGACGTCCGAGCGTGGAATTAGCCCAAGGATGATTGGGGTGGCTATTTCGAGCAACAGTATTCTTCGCTCAGCGTTCGTTATGGACTGTTCTCAGGCGTTTGCTTTCGTTGGTCTGGAAGACTTTTTCTCGCTGCTGCTTGCAGACCGCGGAATGAACGCCGTTGCTTCGGGCGTGACCATTGCGGTTCAGCTCCTTGTTTCCGCCTCAATAGGGTTTATCGTGCCCAGCGTGATTGCCCGTGTCGACAAGGGTCGTTTTGCGCGCATTTGCGGCATCGTTCGCTTGGTATTAACTGCTTTGTTTTTGATTCCCTTTACTCCGGCTTATTTGCTACCCGTGTTTTATGTGCTGCAGACGGCCGCTTACTCGTTATTTGCTCCGATCAAATACTCGGTTTTCCAAAATAATGCCGATTCTTCGATGCGGTGCTCGCTCATTTCGGTTCAAAGCCAAATGGTGGCGGTGGGCGCTGTTCTGTTCTATCTGCTCAACGCCGTGTTGAGTAGCATTGCAGGTATTCGAGTTGTATTGCTTGTTGCACTCGGGATTTCTTCTCTGGCGTATGTCCCCGCGCTATTTCGCCTTACAAGTCAAAGGTCATGAGCATTCAGGCACCGACATTCAGGCATCGATAACTTATATATCAACGCAATAAACCCGAGCGCGAGGGCGTTTGGGTTTATTATTGAAACGTATGTAACCTGGCGGCGCCACACCGCCTGTTAGTAGGGAGACACATGAACGTTCTGGTCGTCAACGCAGGATCTTCGACCCTTAAGTATCAGGTCATCGATACCAAGTCCCACAAGGTGTCCGCAAAGGGCTCCTGCGAGCGCGTCTGCTTTACCGGCGGTACCTTCACCCACGCTGCCAACGGCTCCAAGAAGGTGACCGAGAACATCGAGTTCCCCGACCACAAGGTTGCCATCGAGGTTGTCCTGAAGGACCTCGAGGCCAACGGCGTCAAGATCGAGGGCATCGGCCACCGCATCGTTCAGGGCGGTTGGTACTTTGGCGATTCCTCCCTCGTCGACGAGGACGTTCTCGCCAAAATCCGCGAGGTCGCCCCGCTCGCCCCGCTGCACAACAACCCCGAGGCCAACGTTATCGAGTTCTGCCTGGAGCAGTATCCCGACCTGCCCAACGTCACGGTCTACGACACCGCTTTCCACTTCAACATGCCCGAGGTCGCCAAGACCTACGCCCTGCCCAAGGACGTTTGCGACAAGCTGCACATCCGTAAGTACGGCGCTCACGGCACCAGCTACCGCTACATCTCCAAGAAGGTTGCCGAGATGACCAACGGCGAGGCACGCAAGGTCGTCGTGTGCCACATCGGCTCCGGCGCTTCCCTGTGCGCTATCGAGGACGGCAAGTGCATGGACACCACCATGGGCCTTACCCCGCTCGACGGCGTCATGATGGGCACCCGCTGCGGCTCCATCGACCCGGCTACTGTGTGCTACCTGCAGCGCGAGGGCGGCTACACCTTCGATGAGGTCGACGAGATGATGAACAAGAAGTCCGGCCTTTTGGCCGTGACCGGCGGCAAGACTAACGACTGCCGCAACGTCGAGGAGCTCGCCGCCGCTGGCGATCCCGAGGCTCAGCTCGCCTTCGATATGTTCGTCTACAAGATTGCCGCCAAGGCCGCCGAGATGGCAACCTCCATGTGCGGCATGGACACGCTCGTCTTTACCGCCGGCATCGGCGAGCACGCTCCGGCCGTCCGCGCCGGTGTGGCCGACCGTCTGGCCTTTATGGGCGTCAAGATGGACCATGCCCGCAACGCCCTGCGCGGCGACGGCGCTTGGTGCCTGTCTGCCAAGGATTCCAAGGTCAAGATCTTCGTCATCCCCACGGACGAGGAGTTCATGATCGCTTCCGACGTCGAGCGCATCGTCAACGGCAAGTAATTGCAAGAGGGGAGGGGCTGGATGGCGCGTGCCGTTCAGCCCCTCTTTTGCACTCGCCGGGCGATATGCCTGATAGTCATTTATCAAGCTGTGATAACTTCTTGTTAAAGTGCGGCCGCCTTAAGGGGTGTGCGCCGACCGTAATGCACTGTAAGGGAGTCTCATGAACGTACTTGTTGTCAATGCCGGCAGCTCGAGCCTTAAATATCAGCTTTTGGACACCGATACCCGCGAGGTTTTCGCTAAGGGTAACTGCGAGCGCATCGGCTCGGAGATGGGTATCTTTGGCCACTCCGAGAACGGTGGTGCCAAGCAGACCGAGGAGATTCCTTTCCCCGACCACCGCTCGGCTATTGCGCGCGTGCTCGAGGAGCTCGAGAAGACCGACTTTACGATTGACGGCATCGGCCACCGCATTGTTCAGGGCGGCTGGTACTTCGATGACTCCGCGGTCGTCGACGATGAGGTCATGGCCAAGATCCTTGAGGTGGCGCCGCTCGCCCCGCTACACAACTACGGTGAGGCCGCAGCGATTGAGTATTGCCGCGAGAAGTATCCGGAGCTCCCCAACGTGGCCGTCTTCGATACGTCGTTCCATATGACCATGCCCGAGGTCGCCTACACCTACGCCCTGCCCAAGGACGTGTGCGACAAGTACCACGTGCGCAAGTACGGCGCCCACGGCACGAGCCACCGTTACGAGTGGATGATGGCCAAGGAGATTCTGGGTACGCGCTGCCACCGTCTGCTGTCGTGCCACCTGGGCAACGGCGCTTCGCTTGCTGCCATCGAGGACGGCGTCTGCCGCGATACCACGATGGGTCTCACCCCGCTCGACGGTCTGATGATGGGCACCCGTTGTGGTTCCATCGACCCTGCCACCGTGTGCTACCTGCAGCGCGAGGGCGGCTACAGCTACCAGGAAGTCGACGACATGATGAACAAGCAGTCCGGTCTGCTTGCCATCTCGGGCATCTCCAACGACGCCCGCGACATCCGAACGCGCGCCTCCGAGGGCGACGAGCGCTGCCTGCTCGCCTTCGATATGTTCGCCTACAAGGCCATGCAGCAGGCCGGTTCCATGATCGCCTCCATGGCGGGCGTGGATACCATCACCTTTACCGCCGGCATCGGCGAGAACGACTGGTCGATCCGCAAGGCCTTCTGCGACTGCTTTGAGTGGCTGGGCGTGCGTATCGACAACAACAAGAACCGCGAGGCCGTGGGCAACGGCCCGCAGGTCATCAGCGCCGCCGGCTCTTCCGTCACGGTCATGGTCATCCCCACCGACGAGGAATACATGATCGCCCACGACGTCGAGCGTCTGACCAAGAACAACTAACGCGCGCATTTGCAAGTAAACGAAAGGCCTCCAGAGCAACAGCTCCGGAGGCCTTTCTGCTAGCAGGCGGACGGCGGAAACCGCATCCCACAATCAAGTAAAATTCCGTCCCGCAGTTTCCCAAACAGGCTCCAAGCGGAAACTACATCCCAGAATTCGCCCTCAAACTGGGACGCGCTTTCCGGTTGAGCAAACGCCAGGTTGCATTCACTTTTGGGATCCAAAGAAATCAATCCCAGAAACGCTTGCGCTCCCAGCAAAGGCATCCAACCATTCAGATCCTCAGCCCCAGCTCGTAGCCAAGCCGCCGTCCACTCCAGATGCCCTGATTGCAACGTAACGGCAGGGACCCTACAGGGTAAAGCTCTGAAAACTTTCCGCAGGACGCATGAAACCCCCGCCGCACGAAGTGCGCAGCGGGGGTTTCATGCATGTCCGAGGACGTTTTCAGAGCTTTACCCTGTAGGGCCCCGAGGGGATAAGTCCGCTACTCAGCCATCTGAGCCTGGACGGCGGTGATGGCCACGACACCCACGATGTCGTCGGCAGAGCAACCGCGCGAAAGGTCGTTGACCGGCTTGGCGATGCCCTGCAGGATGGGGCCGTAGGCGTCGGCGCCGGCGAAGCGCTGAACCAGCTTGTAGCCGATGTTGCCGGCCTCGAGGTCGGGGAACACGAGCACGTTGGCCTTACCGGCGACGGAGGAACCGGGAGCCTTGAGCTGGGCGACGGTGGGGACGATCGCGGCATCGAGCTGCAGGTCGCCGTCGATGGCGAGCTCAGGAGCCTTCTTCTGGCAGAACTTCACGGCCTCCTGGACCTTCTTGGCGACCTCGCCGCCGGCGGAGCCCATGGTGGAGTAGGAGAGCATGGCCACGTGCGGCTCGACATTGCCCATGAAGGTGGACCAGGAGTGAGCAGAGGCGATGGCAATCTCGGAGAGCTCGTCAGAGGACGGGTTGATGTTGAGGCCGCAGTCGGCAAAGATCAGCGTGCCGTCGGTGCCGAACTGCGGGGTGTCGGTGCACATCACGAAGAAGGCCGAGACCAGCTTGGTGCCCGGGGCGGTCTTGAGGATCTGCAGCGCGGGGCGCAGGGTGTCGGCGGTGGAGTGGCAGGCGCCGGAGACCAGGCCGTCGGCATCGCCCATCTTGACCATCATGGTGCCAAAGTAGGTGGCGTCCATCACCTGGGCGCGAGCCTGCTCGATGGTAACGCCCTTCTTGGCGCGGAGCTCGGCAAACTTCTGTGCGTACTCCTCGTGCTTCTCGGCGTTGCGCGGGTCGATGATGGTGGCGCCGGGAACGTTGATCTCGTCGGGGTTGCCCAGGATGACGATCTTTGCCAGGCCCTCCTCGATGATCTTGGTGGCCGCGACGATAGTGCGCGGATCCTCGCCCTCGGGCAGGACGATCGTCTTAAGGTCAGCCTTGGCGGCAGACTTCATACGGTTTAGGAAATCGCTCATGTTACTCCTTACAAGCGTTTCGCTAAGCTCCAGGCGCCCGGCTGTTCACGAATAAACCCGCTGCTAGCGGGTCTACCTTTCAATTATGTTCGCCGCGGTGCTTGAGCTTTCCTTGTGTGGCAAGCTCATTATAGGACGCATTAGCGCTATAATCGCTCTGATAAATATGTCTCGACGTATGTTCGAGAAAAAGCCCAGTTAAAAAGCGTGTGGCTTTTGACAAGGAGTATCGATGCAGATTACCTCAGGCCTGCCTGAAGGCTTTAATGCCGGTGCGTACGACATGATCGTTGTCGGCGCCGGTTATGCCGGTGCCGTTTGCGCCCGCCGTCTCGCCGAGACCATCGGCTATCGCGTTGCCGTTCTGGAGCGCCGTAGCCACATTGCGGGTAACGCCTACGACTGCACTGACGAGGCGGGAATCCTGGTCCACGAGTATGGTCCGCACATCTACCATACCTTTAACGAGCGCGTGCATAACTTCCTGTCGCGCTTTACCAAGTGGACGGACTACCAGCACAAGGTGCTCGCCAACATCAACGGCACCCTTATGCCTGTGCCCTTTAACCATGCGAGCCTCAAGCTCGCCTTTGGCGATGAGCGCGGCGAGGAGCTGTATCAAAAGCTCGTGGAGACCTTTGGCAAGGACGTCAAGGTGCCCATCATGGAGCTGCGCAAGAAGAACGACCCGGATCTTGCCGAGGTCGCCGATTACGTCTACGAGAACGTCTTTTTGCATTACACCATGAAGCAGTGGGGCCAGACGCCCGATCAGATCGACCCCTCGATTACCGGCCGCGTTCCCGTCTTTGTGGGCGATGATGACCGCTACTTCCCGCAGGCTCCCTTCCAGGGCATGCCGCAGGACGGCTATACCGCGCTGTTCGAGCATATGCTCGATCACGATCTGATTGATGTGTTCTGCGACGTGGACGCCCGCGACCTCTTCGAGATCGACGAGACCACCGTCAAGATCGACGGCAAGGTCTATGGTGGCGAGATCGTCTACACCGGTCCGCTCGACGAGCTGTTCAACCTCGACCTGGGCGCGCTGCCGTACCGCACGCTCGATATGAAGTTCGAGACGCTCGATATGGACCAGTTCCAGCCCGTGGGCACCGTCAACTACACTACGAGCGAGGACTACACGCGTATCACCGAGTTCAAGAACATGACCGGCCAGGTCCTGCCCGGCAAGACCACCATCATGAAAGAGTACTCCAAGGCCTATACGCCCGGCTCGGGTGAGATGCCGTACTACGCTATCCTGGAGCCCGAGAACCGTGAGCTCTACGAGCGCTATCTCGAGCGCGTCCAGAACCTGACGAACTTCCACCCGGTGGGTCGTCTGGCCGAGTATCGTTACTACGATATGGACGCCGTGACCAATTCCGCCCTCGATCTTTCGGATGAGATTATCGCCTGCCATGCATAAAGTCATAACATTCGGTATTCCCTCGTATAACGCCGCCAAGGACATGGACCATTGCATCACCTCCATCTTGGAGGGGAGCAATTACGCCACCGATATCGAGATTATCGTGGTGGACGACGGTTCCAAGGACGAGACGGCCGCCAAGGCCGACGAGTGGGAGGCCCGTTATCCTGGTATCATCCGCGCGGTGCACCAGGAGAATGGCGGCCACGGTATTGCCGTCCTCTCGGGTCTGCGCGAGGCGCAGGGCACCTACTACAAGGTTGTCGATTCGGACGACTGGCTCGACGGTGCGGCACTTTCGACCATGCTGTCGATTCTGCGTGGCTTTGAGGAGCGCGACCAGCGCGTCGACCTGTTTATCTCGAACTACGTGTACGAGAAGGTTTACGAGGGCACGCATACCGCTATTGGCTACAAGTTTGCCCTGCCGCGCAAAAAGATTTTCTCTTGGGACCAGATCGGACACTTCCGTCCCGATCAGAACCTGCTCATGCACAGCCTGTGCTATCGCACCGATGTACTGCGCGAGTCCAATCTGCCTATGCCGGCACACACGTTCTACGTGGATAATATCTACGCATACGTGCCGCTGCCGCGCTGCAAGACCATGTACTACGCCGACATCGACCTCTATCGCTACTTTATCGGTCGCGAGGGCCAGAGCGTCAATGAGGCCACGATGGTCAAGCGCTTGGGTCAGCAGTTCCGCGTAACGCGCATCATGATGGAATCGTTCCACCTGTACCAGGACGTTGAGTCCTCGCGTCTGCGTTCGTACATGATGGGCTACTTCACCATGATGATGGCGATTTGCTCGGTACTCACCAAGCTTTCCGAGGAAGATTGTGCCGATGAGCGCCTGAAGACGCTATGGAAGGACCTGAAGGAGTACGACGAGCGCATGTATCGTCGCGCTCGCTACGGCGTGGTCGGCTTCTTTACCAACCTGCGTGGACGGGCCGGAGACAAAACCACACTCGGCCTATACCGTCTTGCCTCAAAGATCTTCAAATTCAACTAGCTGCTGAGCAATCGCTGCTGATAGGTTGACTGGGCCCCTTGGCCTTTAGTTTGCTACTGCGAACAGTCCTGCTCGCACGGAAAGCACATTAAGTGCTTTCCGGCTCGTGCGGAACTTGTATCAAACTAAAGGCCAAGGGGCCTCTGCTATAAGAATCGATTATCAGACAGTTTGAATTTGAAGACCCCTGACGCGCGGTACACAGGGGCCTGGCTGAAAAGAATTTGGTTGGTAGGTTGCCCGGTGGGGCTTGGCTATGTTTGTCGCGAGTTCCGCACGAGCCGAAGAGCACTTAATGTGCTCTTCGTGCGAGCCAGGACTGTAGAGCAGCAAACATAACCAAGACCCACCGGGCAACCGTTCAGGTGAGGTTATTTGGCGGCGCCGGGGATGCCGTGGGAGGTTTTGGCGGTTTTGGCTCCGTTTACGATGGCAGTTTGTAGGGCCCTTACGGCGAGCATGCCCAACAGGTCGAGGGGTACGGCGGCGCTTGCTTGGGCGTCTAGCTTGCCGCTGGCGAGGGTGTAGATGGTGTCGCCGTCGTTGGTGGTGTGCGTGGGGCGGATGGCGTGCGCATAGGCGTCTGCGGCCATCTGGGAGACCTTGGTGGCCTGGGCCTTGGTGAGCTCCACGTTGGTGACGATGCAGCTGATAGTGGTGTTGGTGCGGTCGAGCGGCATTTGCATGGAGCCGGCGGCGGCAAAGGCTGCGAGCTCCATGTCGACGATTTGGTCGCTATCTGCTGCAGCACGCATACCAGCGACCCACTCGCCGGTGAGGGGGTCAACGACGTTGCCGCAGGCGTTGACCGAGACCACGGCGCCTACCTTGACGGGGCCGAGTGCCACGGCGGCGGCGCCAAGGCCGGCCTTCATACAGGTGGCAGGTCCCATGAGCTTGCCCACCGTGGCGCCGGTGCCGGCGCCTACGTTGCCCTGCTCAAGGGTGGTGGGGGTGTTATCGAGCGCCTCGCGTACGGCGGCGATGCCGGCATCGATGTCGGGACGAACCGTGGGGTCGCCGTAGGCAAGGTCGAAGATGCAGCTGGAGCATACGATGGGTACCTGCGTGGGGCCGACGGGCAGGCCGATGCCGCGGCTCTCGAGCTCGCGGGCAACACCGCTTGCGGCCTCGAGGCCAAAGGCCGATCCACCCGAGAGGCAGACAGCGTGAACCCTGTCGACGGTGTTCTCGGGGCGCAGCAGGTCGGTTTCGCGCGATGCCGGGGCACCGCCGCGAACGTCAACGCCGCCGGTGGCGCCTTCGGCTGCCACGATTACGGTGCAACCGGTGCCGGCCTCCTCGTCCGTATAGTTGCCAAAGCAAAAGCCATCGACATCGCAAACGTCAATGGCTTCAAGCAGTGTGTCCATGTTTTCTCCTATCGGTTTTCCGCCGGGCCTTATGCCCGGTCGGGATCCGTACGGTACGGCAAAATTGTAGGCGCTGGGGGATACCCAGCGCCAGATGCAATTACGAGAGTTTTTGAATGGCACGTGCGACGCGTGCGATGGGTAGACCCACCACGTTGTAGAAGTCGCCCGAAATATCGTGCACGAGCATGCGTCCGCCGACACCCTGAATACCGTAGGCGCCGGCCTTATCCATGGGCTCGCCCGAGGCGACGTAGCGCTCGATTTGCTCGTCAGAAAGCTCGTAGAACGTCACGTCCGTCACATCGACAAACGACAGGCTCTCGGCGGCGTGCGGGGCTGTGACGTCTCCGGCTCTAACGATGCAGACGCCGGTTGCAACCTGGTGCGTGCGCCCCGAGAGCTCGTGGAGCATGGTGCGGGCTTCGTCCTTGTTTGCCGGCTTACCCAAAATCTTGCCATCGAAGGTGACGATGGTGTCGGCCGCGATGGTCAGCTCCCTGGGATCGGCGTGCTCGGCGGCAACGGCGGCAGCCTTAGCGCGAGCTAAGCGCTCGACGAGCGTAAGCGGGGCCTCGTCATCAAAAGGAGTCTCGTCAATGTCAGCGGGAATGACGCGGATGTCGTAGCCCGCTTCGCGCATCAACTCGATGCGGCGCGGTGATTGCGAAGCCAAAATCATAGCTGAATGCCCTCGGCAACCTTCTCGACGGCCTTGTCGCCGGCGAGCGTGCGCAGCAACTCAAGTGCAAAGGGGAGTGACTGGGCCATGCCGCTGGCGGTGATAATGTTGCCATCGTGCGTGACCTTGTCGCCGGTATAGGCGCCCTCGGGGAAGCTCTTCTCAAAGCCGGGGAAGCACGTGGCGTGGCGTCCCTCGAGCAGGTCGAGTTCGCCCAGGATAAACGGGGCGGCGCAGATGGCGGCAACATGCTTGGTCGCGGCGAACTCGCAGACTACGTCGCAGACGCGCTGGTCGGCGCGCAGGTTGGTGGCGCCGGGCAGACCGCCGGGCAGCACGACGCAGTCATACTCGTCAAAGTTGATCTCGTCAAAGAGCGCGTCGCAGGTTACGGGAATCTGCAGCGAGCTTACGACCTCGCGCGTGGGCATGATCGAGACGAGCGTGGCACGCACGCCGCCGCGACGCATGACATCGACCATGGTCAGGCATTCAATCGTTTCAAAGCCATCGGCGGCGAGAACGGCAACGCTGGGCATGAGGATTCCTTTCGTAAGGCGGCATACAATTAGCCGTCTTATACCCCGAAGACCCCGATTTGCCACGCCCCATTCCCCGATGATTTTTCTGGGGCCCGTTCCAAAAAGACCGGTCGGGTATGGGTGTTGCGCACTAGGAGGGGCTTGCCGCGCGGCGATAAAATCACGGCATCCGTCATATTTCGCTACATGAGGAGCTGATTTACGATGATAGGCCTTAGGGTATCCGATCTTCTCTTTTTGCTGGTTGTGTTTGGCGCCGTTGCGGCCGTCACCTTCGCCATCATCATGAAGAAAGAATCGTCGAACAAGCCTCAGCCTCCACAGTTTAATCCGTACCAGCAAATGCCTCCCGCGCAGCAGGTTCCGCCAGCGCAGCAGGCGTCGGCCGCGGTCGATGATGCTCAGCCAGTTGAGCCCGCTCATTTTTGCGTTCAGTGCGGCTCTATGTTGGAGGCAAACGCATCCTTCTGCCAAAACTGCGGCGCTCCGGTCAGCCATCAGTAATGAAATAGGGCGGGCTTCAGCAATGATTCACCACTCGATGATTGCTGAAGCCCGCCCCCTAAAACAGATTAGTTTAGTTGCGCTTGAGGTGGACGACGGTTTCGCAGTGGAAGGTTTGCGGGAATAGGTCGACCGGCGTGATCTTGACGGGGGAGAAGGTGCCCTCCTCGACAAAGCGCTTGAGGTCGCGGGCCAGAGTTGCCGGGTCGCAGCTCACGTAGGCGACATCACGGGCACTCGTGCTCGCGATGAGGTCGATCGCCTTGGGGGCGAGACCCGCGCGCGGCGGGTCGACCACCAGGACATCGGCGTCCTGGTCGGGGAACTCGCGCACGGCATCGCCGCCGATGACGTCGACGTTATCGAGCTTGTTGATCTCCAGGTTGCGACGCAGGTCGCGCACGGCCGGGCCGTAGGCCTCGACGGCGGCGACAAAATCACAGCGGCGGGCGAGCGGCAGGGTAAAGGTGCCGGCACCGCAGTACAGGTCCACGGCCAGTTCGTCTTCCTGCGGGTCGAGGGCGTCCATAACGAGCTCAATCAAAATCTCGGCGCCCTTGGTATTGACTTGGAAAAACGACGGAGCAGACAAGCGCATCTGGCCCTCGGCGATATTCTCGGTCCAGGAGCCCTCACCGGCGAGCATCTCCACCTTAGAGACGCGGCGGGCCTTCTTCTCGCCCTTGCTCATCACACGCACTACGCTCGTGGGGTGTGCGGCGTCTGCCAGAACGCGCGAGACCTGTGAGCGCGGAAAGGAACCCGTGGGCGTCCAGAGCGCGACCTCGAGCGCTTTGGTGCGGCGCGATGCGCGAATGCCCACGCGCTCGAGGCCCAGGTCGTGGCTGCCGCTCAGATAGTTGAGCGCGCCGACGACCGATTTGAGCGCCTTGGGAAAACGCTTATCGAACAGCGGACACGCATCGACGGTCACGATTTTGCTGGGGTCGACACCGTGCATGCCAAGGCGCACGCGACCGTTGACGACGGTCGGTTCGAGCTCGATTTTATTGCGGTAGCCCCAGTCGTCCTTGGTGTGACGGATGGGCTGTACCAGCTCGTCGACCTGATCGGGGCTAAAC